>NZ_FPJP01000043.1:0-21715 GCF_900119325.1 Burkholderia sp. NFPP32
GGTGATCGCGCTTGAGCGAACCAAGGCGCAAATCCGCGCGCGAGTCGAGCATCCGTTTCATATCGTCAAGAACCTGTTCCGTCATCGCAAGGTGCGCTACAAGGGACTGCTCAAGAACACGGCGCAACTGTTCAGTCTGTTCGCCTTGGCGAACCTGGTGATCGCGCGAAACCGGTTGCGCTCGGTTCATGGGAGCAGTCCGTCATGTGGGTGAAGGATGCGAGAAATGAGGTGCACATCCGGGTCAAATTCAACCGAGTTGGCGGCGCTTCACTTCCGCATCCGCAAATTCCGCACCAGTGCCATCGACAACCTTGCGGGATGGCCTATTAATCAGTGTTTCCTTAGTGGAATTTCCATGGATTGGCGGTTTCAAGGACGAAGTGCAACACCTCGCAGGTTACTGAACAGGAACGCTATCCGTGGGGTTAGCCAGGACCTGAGCAAGGATTTGCAAAGGCGTGTGCCAGTTCAGTGTGGCACGCGGTCGTGTGTTGAGGTTCTCAGCAAACGCATCGAGGTCGTCTTGAGAGTAGACGGACAGATCCGAGCCCTTGGGCAAGTACTGGCGCAGCAGGCCGTTGGTGTTTTCGCACGTGCCGCGCTGCCAAGGGCTATGCGGATCGCAGAAGTAGACACGCACGTTGGTCGCAGCACTCAGTTCGGCATGCCGAGCCATCTCGCGCCCCTGATCGTAGGTCAGCGTCTGGCGCAGTGGTTTGACGAGCGATTGCAATTTGGTCGTGAAGGCGGCCAGCGCCGACGCGGCTGTCGCATCGGGCATCTTGGCCAGCAGCACGGCGCGGCTCATGCGTTCGACGAGCACGGCCACCGACGACTTGTTGCCTGCCCCCTTGATGAGGTCGCCCTCCCAGTGGCCGGGCATCAGACGATCGTCGATCTCAGGCGACCGCACATGGATGCTGATCATGTCGGCAATCGCGCTACGCCGATCAGTGCCGCGCGATCGCGGCAGGCGTTTGTTGCGGTGCTGGCGCAGACAGGCAATCAGTTCGCGGCGCAACTCGCCGCGAGGCTGAGCATAGATGGCGTTATAAATCGTTTCGTGAGACACGTTCAGGCTCGGATCGTCGGGAAAGGTGCGTTTCAGGGTAGCCGCGATCTCCTGCGGCGACCACTGGCGCTCGCGCAGAAGCTGACACACGACATCCCAGAGAACCGAGTCGGGGGCGAGCTTCTGCGTCGGCCGAGCGGCTTGCCGCCGAGTGTTGCGGCACGCTTGGGCCAGACGCGGGCAGTACAGTCCGTTGGACTGCGCGTTGCGTGCAAGCTCCCGGCTCACGGTCGACGGCGAGCGGTTGAGCTTGCGGGCGATCGCTTGCACGCTCAAGCCTTCGTCTCGCCAGAAGTCGATTCGCATATGTTCTTCAGGTTGTAGTTGTTGATACGTTCTCTTTGCCATTCTCGGACATTACCGGATGGCGAGAGTGTTGCAGTTCAGATTTGAGGCCGCCCTGCTTATGGCGAGATACAGTCAGGGATGAGAGTGACGTCAGCTTAATGTTGCGGATTCAACCCGTGAATTTCAGGATCAGATATCTATCGAACGGCCTTCAATCCAGACTTCCTCGATATTCAATTTTGGGTCGAGAACGACGTAGTCGGCCCATGCGCCCGACACGAGGCGCCCCCGATCCTGTAACCCAAGGAAGTCCGCCGGATATCTGGAAACGCGGTGCGACGCATCGCGGACAGGCATGCCGAGAGACACGAGATTTCTCAATGCCTGATCCATCGTCAGCGTGCTTGCGGCCAGAGTGCCATTTGATAGTCGAACTCCGGAAAGGCCATGTTGTTTAAATACGCGCTGTGTCCCCAGCGAGTACTCGCCTGCGGGCATGCCGACGGCTGAACATGAGTCAGTGACGCAGTAGAGCTTCGGGATAGCGCGGAAGGCTGCCCTGACAGCTGCGGGGTGTACGTGGAGCAGATCGGGAATCAGCTCGGCGTACTCGGCGTGAGCCAAAGCCGTTCCGACCAGTCCCGGAGCGCGATGATGCAGGGCGCTCATGGCATTGAACAGATGCGCGAACCCGCTCGCGCCGCATTGAAGGGCGGCGATTCCTTGTTCATAGGTCCCCTTCGAATGCCCCAGCTGGACCCGGACTCCCCGCTGGACGAGCGTTCGGATGGTTTCGAGATGCCCTTCGATTTCCGGCGCGAGCGTAACCAATCGGACGGTGGCGAGACCGAGAAGTTCTTCAATTTCCGCCAGAATCGCTGGTCGCGCGTGCGGCGGCTGGGCACCCAACTTATCAGGGCTGAGGAACGGTCCTTCCAGATGTACGCCGAGCAACCTTGCGCATTGGAGCGGGCGGATCTTGCGTTCCACCGCCCCAAGCGCGGCCGTTGCCCTGCGAAGCTCGTCTTCTGGCGCCGTCATGGTTGTCGCAAGAAAGGCGGTCGTCCCCGTCCTCGCGTGTGTCGCGGCGATCACATCTGCGGCGTCCTTGCCATCCATGAAATCGAAACCGCCAGCACCGTGGACGTGCAGGTCGATGAACCCGGGTAAGACGTACCCCTGGCCCGGAATGGGAGAATCGCAAGGTTCTGCATCGATGCCCGCGATGATGCCGTCGGCGCTGGATTCAATCGTTCCGAGCGCCCAGCCTGTCGCTGTCAGGATGTTTTTCATTCAATTTGCCAGATGGCTCTCCGTCGGAAACTGGACTGGAGCGAATTAGACTTCGTTGATAATCATGTGTCCAATGACATTTTTGGGGTGCTGTGATACGTTGTGCGCATGGAAATCTCTCTGCTTCGTTCCTTTCTCGTGCTTGCGGCGACTTCGAATTTCGGCAGGGCGGCGGTTGTCCTGAATCTCTCCCAACCAGCGCTCAGTCGGCAGATCAACAGGCTCGAAGAGGAAATCGGAGGGCTGTTGTTTTCCAGAGGGCGGAGGGGCGCTCAGCTGACCGAGCTTGGCCGAATCTTCACGGTCGAAGCGCGGCAGTTCGTGGAGCAGCACGATGCCCTTCTCGAGCGCGGGCGTCAGATTGCCACCGGAGAAGTGGGCGAACTGCGTATCGGATTCGGATTCTGGGCGATCAACGTGGTTACCACGTCGGTACTGCGTTTTCGGCACCAGTATCCTGATGTCCGGATTCGACTTGAGGATCTGTCTTCTGCCGATCAGGCCAGGGGGCTCGCGGATGGCTCGCTCGATATCGCGTTTATGCGACTGACGAAGGACAAGACGTTGCTGCAATACCCATTGGCGGCGGATTATCCGGTGTTTGTCTTGCCACGCGACTTCCCGATGGCGGATCGCATGGTTTCGATGAAGACACTTTACGATCAGCCGTTTGTCTTGATCGCCCGTGATAGAGCCCCTGATTTTCATAAAGCAGCCATGGACCTGTTCGAACGCTATGGAGTTCGTCCGAATCTGGTTCAGGAAGCCAGCGAGTTTTATTCGGTTCAGGCTTTGGTTACAGCGGGGCTGGGTGTTTCGCTTATGCCAGCATCGGCGGTCAAACTGTCAATTGCGGGATTGCGCTTGCGATTTGTTGCTGCAAGTAAGCAAAAATGGGAGCTTGGCGTAGCGGTCAGGAGGGAGCAGCTTCCGGCGCCAGCGAAACGATTCCTGAATCTGCTCGGTATCGATTGATCGGAGGTTGTGCGGATATCGTTCGTTGTGGAACCTGAATGGCGATCACGTGGGTATGCGAACACGATCGAAGCGAATGCGCCGGTTTGATCGCGCTCGTGTTACACCGGGAATGAAAAACAGGCGATTGCAGTGTTCCGCGGGACGAGAGTATTGGTTGTGGCGATTGCTGATCCATCGGCAATCGCCAGATGCGGCCGTGTTATGTTGACGACATCGGAATGCTTACATCATATGTACAGCTATTGTTGTATGCATTCGCGATCGATTCAATCTGGAATTTGCTATACCCCATTTTAACAGCTGCAATAACAACTGCCTGTGCTGCTGCTTTCTGATTGCTGGATGCATTGGTCATCGAAATGCCTTTTAGAAATGCCTTGTCCATCGCTTTTCCACCAATCGCGTCACGAGCAACCAGATTGCATGAGGCCCAATATTGACCGGCTTGATGAATCGATGAGCTGCGTACGCTGGTCGGGTAGGTGCGACCGATGTGCCAATTGGTAGTGCGGCCAGACCAGAATTCATTGTGGCCATCCCAGTTCATGACCCAGTTGTATTGGACATCGGTACTGCTCCATTGTTGGAAATCGCGGCTATAGCCTGCAGCCAGATAATCTCCAACGCCTTCGGATAGCCCTTCTATTTGCGACAGGTTTCCGTTTGTCAGCCAGTCGTGCAAGCCATGACCTAGCTCATGGATAACGACGTCCGCATCTTCCGCGTCATCAACTCCGCCCTGGCCAAACGCAAGTTTGCCGATCGATGGCATGTAATGCGAGTTGTCTGCGCCGTCGAGTCCATGCGGATCATATTGAACCCCGCCGGAGTATTGGTATGGCATTGCCTGGATTCCGAGAGCTTTATTTACGTAATGCAAATAGCTGTTCAGATGATAGTAGGCATTGACGGCCTCAAAATACTTGTTCGATCGATCAAAATATAAAGACTTCTCCGTGGAGACTGGGCATGCGTTGTCGCGAGGCGTTTCAAAATCAATGCATGTTGCGTAAGGTCCGGAAAGCTTATAAAGGCCTTTGGATAGAGATAGCGGGAATATGGCTGGGAATTGAGCTGCGTGCAACTGTGGGCTACTTGCGTCGTTATCGTCCTGATAGCCTGAGGAACCATAGCTGCTTCTGGTCGGCGATAGTGGATCTGGATTGAAAATAAGACCTCTTCCCTTTAGACCCAACGATCTATCCACGGCACGTAGTACTTCTCCGCTGGCTGCGTCGATCACTACCTCCCAATCGCCTTTGGGGCCATCTTGCGCAACCGCGCGTATTTGCCATGCTGCATGCGTGCCAGTTGCGTCGACAAATGCGATCTGCCGAGTATCGGTATGGCTAAAAGCGCTACTGCCCAGGTAGGATCGCGTGCGATCCAACGCTTGTTGCTGGTCCACTGCGAACAATTTGGTCGAAACTGTTTTTGCTGCTGGAACCGTGTCGTTTGCGACATACAGAATTTGCCCATCTGACGCAACCGTGACAGCAATGTTGCTCCCATATACGGGAAAGCCGCTGACTTGCTGTTGAAAGCGAACGATGGCGAAGTCGCCGTCTTCTCGTTGAGCTGTGACGATGAGATTGGTGGCATCGGTATCGGAAAGCCCCAGTTGCCGGGCACGGGTAAGGACGAATTCGCGGGCCATGGATATGTTGTCAGCTAGCTTTGCCCGGAATGCGGGCGCACTCAGCATCATGGCCACGCCATCATGCCGGTACTGGCCGTCGATCTTGTCCATTAGGACCGGGGGCATGCGCTCTCCGCGGACCAATCCCACCTGCTTGAGTTGATCCTGGTTCAGACCCATTTTCGAACCGCCTGCAGCGGGTGACACAAGGGAGCATAGAATCGTGAACCGGAGCGCGAGTATCAGGGGCTTGGGAATGGTACTCATATTTCCTTCTTGATAAAATATTGGAAGTACAAATAAATATCAGAGATGAGTGTATTGTGTAATGTATTTGTAAGAATAATTCTTCTAATTTGGATGGAACGCGTGATCCGGAGTTTGTTGAATCGAACAGTGACGATCCCGGAATGGCAGGATGCGGGACTTCCTGGTTCGTCAACGAGATCTGTTTTTCCAGAAACCTGGGTTTCGCAGGTCGATGTTCCAAACGTCGTTACTCGGTAATGTTCGCGTTCTTATCCTGCCGCTCGGCAGTTTGCTCGAGTCACCACTCATTTCCACCGGAGGATCGTGCCAGTGAATTCCGGTCTTCAATATGAACAGAATGCTCCAGAATTGCAGCGTTCACACGCTGTTATTCGAAACATTTGTCGTATCGGCGCCGTGTCTTTTGTCGAAATAATGCCCCATCAGGTGCAACAGGGGGCGGCGCCGATTGATCAGTGAGAACGACCACTCGTTCATTTGCCGGGTACTCCGGTCATGGGCTGCCAGCAGGTCCTGGGCGCGCCCCAACTGATGCCACGAGAGCCACGGAAATGCGTGGTGTGCGACATGAAGATTGAAGTTGAGAATGATATAGGTCGACCAAACTGGCAACGAGCCGCAACTGTGCGACACCACGTCTTGTTCCCATAGGGGCGGGCGTTGTGCGTCGACGGGGAGGAGCGGAATTTCGGCGTGGTGCGGCAGGTTTAATAGCTCAATCGCGATCAGCATCGCGATCCAGAGTGGCGCGGCGAACAGGATGAGATTGAGCGCAACGTGATGCATGACGGCCAGAAGGTACACGGACAGATAGCCAACAAGATACAACGAAGCGAAGCGACGTTCCCGCTTCGACTGCATGGAACGCGGGCCGTTTCTTTTCCGCTCGAATGAGAGGAGCCAATGACGGATGAAATGGTTGAACGCCATCATCGGAATCCAGTGTCGCCACGCGAACTCGAGTTTGCCAGCTTCCTTCTCGGACATCACCGAGAATTTTTCGATCATCCCTTTGTTCTCCGGATCCCGGATGGGGTGCGCGGTCCATGCATGGTGCGCGAGATGGCTTCGTCGTCTTGGCAGGAAAGGCAACCCGATCACCCATCCGCAAAAATGGCCGATCGCGTCGTTGAGTAGCCGATGCCTGCAGACGCTCGTGTGAATCGCCTCATGCATGATCAGGTAGAGCTGGATCAGCGCGACCATTGCAAGCATCCACGCGAGAGGCTTGGCGATCAGGGGCGCTGCGATCCACAATCGCCAGGCCGCACCGAGTATCGCCAGATCGGCAAACCATAGCGAAACGGTCCGGATGCCTTGGGTATCGCGTGGCAGCTGCGAGCTCATTTCGAGCCATTCGTCTTTTGTCATGTTGAAACCCGCGTTAATGTCGTGAGTGAGCATATGATGCCGCTCGCATCGAATTTGTCGATAAGGTCAGGCGAGCAACTCGATGGCGATCTGCCGATACGCATCGTCGAATGCAGAAATTTCGGCATCGAAGCCGTTTCGATTGGGCGCATTGAAGGTGCACTTGACGAGCATTACACAGTCGTAGCGCATGCCGTTGTGCCAGTGCCACGCCGGCAGATAGGCCGTGATATCGAAGCCCATCTGGAGCATTGCCCGGATCAGGCGGATCTTGTCCGCGAGCACGATTTGTTTCAGATATCCAACGCTCTGATTATGTGCGATGAATGTGCGCACATCGCTTGCGACGTCATCTTGACTGAGCGTGTCGAGAGCAGTACGACGGCAGCATCCGACGGCGTTGGTCGGTTCGGCGCGGCTACCTTTCGCGGAAAGATCGATCAAGGACGCGTCGCCGGAAAAGAACTGGGGCGGATAGGGGCCGGGCCGATGGTGCAGCCCGAGCGGCGCATAGAGCTGTTCCTGGATGAATCGAGATCTTCGATACGTCATATGACGAGGAGAGACGTGAACGAACGAACGGGTCTCGAGAGGCGGGTGGATCGCTGTGAGGTGGTGCTCGCGGACACCGTGAGCCGTGTTCGGTCCTCCGTCGTGGCCAACCAGTACCGAGGGGACTGATTTCGAAAATGCCTTGTACGCGACCGTCGAACGCATGACGGCGAATACGAGTCCGGCCGGCCGGGACTGAAGGTTGGTAAGCCCGATCGACAGCAAGGTTGAAATTATGCCAGTGCGGTGCTGGTCGCGATCGACGGCGGCGTAACCAAATTCCGTCGCCCGGTTACACGTGTGATGGATCACGCTTAAGCAACCAACGATGCGATCGGCGACTTGTGCGATATACCAATGGTCATTTTGCTGGGCGATGGCGTCGCGGATATAGGCAGGATTCTGGCATGGGTGAGTACTGTCGCCATAGGTCGACCTGAACAAATCCGCAAGCGCAGGAGCGTCATGCGCCGTGCCGCGACGAACGTTGACGTTTATGTCCGGAAGCAAGGCAAGGTCGTCGGAATGCTCGACTGGTCTGGTCATAGGGTTGTGGCTGCAAGTAATGTTGAGATGTACGTTTTGAACCTGCGGAGCTCTGCATGGAAGCAATGAGGCGATTATGCGTCAGGAGGATTGATGTGGCATCGCGATGATGCTCTAAATTGTGACGTGAACTATTTAATTATATTGACGAGGCTATTGATCGATTGTTGGTTGTTCGTTCTATGGAAATGATGTGGTCATCCTGATGTCGAAACAATTGAGCTTTCTGAGAATGATTTTTGGGTGAATTGATCAATAATTGGTTGTAAATTAAATTGAGGTTGTGATTGTTTAGAGTGGTGGGTGGGGTGATATTTGTTTGTCTATTTTTTGGATATGTGATTGAATAATTTGTTGCAAGCCGGTTTCGGATATGAATCTTGTTGCTTCCTGTTGGAGACTGCAATTAGGAAGCTCCGTATGGTGGTGACGTATTCGATGTAGCGGGGTGGTGTGTTGCGGTTTTCGATATTCTGATTCCATCAATGCCGGTACGTACATGATCGGAGAAACATGCGAAATGGTATGGATTTTTCATGGAATATCCAGATTAAAATCGAAGTGGCGAGTATTTTTCCTTGGTGTTTTTCCGGAAATTGTTTCGTATAAGGAGATTGGGAAATGCGTTATTTAAATTTCATGACTGTGCGTGGTCGTTTCGCTAGATTGAGAACGGGGGTGAAAGCAGGCGCACATCTTCTTCCACTGATTGGCACGATGCTGATGCCACTTCACGAAGCCGCGGCGCATGGTGCGGTTGGTTTTCCGATTGCGCGGCAGTATGAATGCCGGTTGTCCGAGGATTACTGGAATGGAGCAGGAGGAATCAAGCATGACGATTGCCGTGCTGCATACGTGGCAGCTGGGAACTCGCCGTATCCGTTTCAGCAATGGAATGAGGTCTCCGCCAACCCTGTCGGACAAGGCGAGAATGTCGCGGATCTGATGAAAGCGGTTCCCGACGGGCTGCTCTGCGCGGGTGGTGACAGGGAAAAGAGGGGGCTCGACACGGCGACGAACTGGCGAAAGACGCGGGTCGTTCCGAGAAACGGGCGGATCGATGTGATCTGGGAGAATACTCAGTATCACAATCCGGCGAGGATGCGGATATACATCAGCAAACCGTCATATGTCCCGGCCCGGGCGTCATTGCGTTGGGAGGATCTGCAGACGATCTACGACCAGGACGCGCCGGAGCCGACGCCGGCGAACGGAGGCGGACATCTGCCTGGAACGATCGGCACGTTCTATCACTTGAGCGTGCCGATTCCGCCGGGACGAACTGGCGATGCCGTTATCTATAGCTATTGGCAGCGCAAAGATGCAGGGAATGAGGGATTCTTCAATTGCAGCGATGTGACAATCGCTCCCGATGAAGGAAGCTCGGGATTTCCATGGGTCGAGAATGGAGCGTATCCCGGGTCGGAAATGCAACCGGCGGCTTACCAACAAGTACGATTTCGCGTAATGGGTGGTGGCGCGCGTGGTGCGGAGGTTGTCGACTTGCACTATCCGATCACGACGCGAAATTCCGACGCGAAGGTATGGGCGACGGAGCTTGCGATCAGGTTGAACAGCCAGTATGCGGAGTACGTGCGAATCGGTGTGCGCTCGGCAGGCACGATCAGTTTCGATTCCAAAAATATTGCCGCCAATAAAGTATGGCTCAAGGCTGGTTATAGCAGCGCAATGAGCATAGTCGGCGGGAATTGATCGATTGCTCGATACGATCCAGAACGCCGCAGACCGTGCTGAAACATCGGGAATTGACTGCATCACGGCATCGGGCGTCGCGTGCGCAGTGCCACACGACGCCCGAGCACGTTAATGTTTGACGAATTCGCGGATGTGTTTAGCCAGTTTCAGCGCCAGCCATGCGTGCGTGCGAGTGCTTGGATGTAGTGTGTCCCAGAAGACGAAGCGTCCGGGATCCCGGCAATCGGCGCGTGGCGTTTGGGATCGGATATAGGAAAGCGAGGTGGGGTTGCGGATATCGAGGCACGAATGTGTGGCATCGTCGAATCCGTAGCGCTCCGGATTCGTCATCAAATCGTCAAATAGCGCGTATGCGTCGAAGATCTCGACATTGAGCGTTGCCCCATAGTAGGCGCGCAGTTCGGCGACGACCCCGATGAGAAGCTCGTTGAACATCCTGACCTCTCTCGCTACGCGTGCGGCGTCGTTCCGCGTGCTGAACACCGGTGCCCTGGATACGTCCGGTAAATTCAGTAGAACGATATGCTTCGCCCCTGACTGGGCGAGCTTGTTGAGACTGTCGCTTACGGCGCGTGCCGCTTGCTTGGGTGAGCGCCTATAGTTCACCAGGTCATTGCCGCCCGTGAGGACCGTGAACAGCGTGTTTTCCGGGCGATAGTCCGGGGCACGGTCCATGTATTCCCACCAGGATTTCACCTGCTGCAGGAGGCCTGGCACGACCAGATATTGATCGGTTGCCGCGCCTCCTATTGCCCAGTTATACATTGGCAAGTCGAGAGTCTTGGCGAGATACTCGACCCAGACCGGGCCGTCGCTGAATCGCCCCATATGCCAACTGGAATCGTTCGGTAGCTTCCATTGGCTCGCGTTGAACATGTTCTGGGTGTCCGAGAGGCTGTCGCCGAATACAATCAGTTTGTTGATTCTGTGGTCTTGTTGGGAGCTGTCGAACGTCCAAACGGTGTAGTTGAACGAGAACTGATTATTGGCGGCGAGCGCCTGTGTGACGTCTCGCTGGATACCGTGCGAATCGAGCGTCTTGCGGCACACATCGAGAAGCATCTCCTGAGACGTCGCGCTATAGAACATGTTTTTCCAATGCGTAATGCCGTCCGCCCACCAGTAGCCTGGGACACGATACCAGTCGCCGTTACCCGGATTCCGAGCCCATATGTACGTACCCCGGGGTTTTAGCGGATTGTCGCTGATGCGATACCAACAACGCAAATAGGTATATGTATCGGATCCTTGGTCGGCGAGGTACGGCGTGGCCGGTGGTTCGGGCATGGCACTCGAGCTGATGTATGGGCCGGAAGGTGATAGCGTCATGTTGCCGGTTGGCGTCGGGAGTTCGTGGGATTGCGGAAATTCGCTGGCGAGCGCCGGGGCGGTCATGATGCCCAGCATGCCAAATGAAGCTATGAAACGAATGCGATTCGGACAGCGTATGGTACGCGCATGAGAAGTGCCATTCATTATTCGATAGACCTTTTGAGAGGGCAGAATGCCAGGGGATAGGTCAGTGCGTCGGGTAAGGGAACGGCAATTCTCCGGTGGCCGTCGCATACCGTGCCCACTCGATGAATTCCTGATCGTAATGGTGGGCGATGCGGGCAAGGTAATTTTCGTAACCGTCGTAATCGCCAGCACGGAACCGCGACACGATCGCATTGATGTCGTCGCGGTGACGTTCGAACATGAAACGCACCGCCATATAGCCCCAACGGTAAGCGCGCGTCACATAGTCGCTCGACGTATAGCGTGTTCCCAGGACATCGGAGAAACGGTAGGTGCCGGCGCGCACCGCTTCGATCGATTCTGGATTGTCGTTTCCCTTCGACAGATACTCCGCAAGGCCTTCTATCCACCAGACCGTGGGTGTTGTCGTGCTCTCGGCATAATCTCCCGCCAGGTTGTAGCGGCCATCAAGGTAATGGGTGAACTCGTGTTCGAGATTCCAGACCTTGAATTGCGGTCTCAGCCATGAGGCTTCGTGAGCAATGAAGCGGGCTTGATTGTCATTCACGGACGGGTTGCCTTCGAGATACATGCCACCGTTATCGGTATTGATGCCGTAAATGACCGATGCATATTTTCGATAGTTCGTGTAATTGTCGAAAACGACTAGTTCGATCGTCGTGTTGCGATCGCCGGGTACGGGTTTTCGAGCGGTTTGCAGCATTCGGTGGAAATCGGTCTCGTGCCGTGCGACCGCTGCGCAAATGGAGTGCATTTCATCGGGCGTCATGTCCTGCGCAAGAATGCGCACGCGCGCGTTGCACGCGTGGCGCTGTGTCAGCACCGCCGCTGTGAGCGCGTTTCTGTAGTCGCACACACCGTATTCCGCGCAATTGTCGCGATCGCCGTACTTCACGGCTTCCGCCGCCGCGAGCCACAGATCGCTGTCGGCTCCAGTCATGGTAGTCGATGCGAGCATCCGCTGAATCATGGGCTTGATGCGCGGACGCTGTAGCGGATAGCGCAGGAACCGGTAGGCTTCGCGTGCCGTATCCGCCAGTTGATATGCCGCGCTCGTATTCGAGAGGATCGCGCGATTCGCGGTGACGAAGCGCTCGAGCGTATCGGGAAACGATGCGTCGGTTTCCAGGGCCTTGCGCCCGTCGACGCGATGATGGGCATAGAAAAAAATCGTCAGTAGGCCAGTAAATGCTCCAGAAGTGCTCGGCTGCAACAGCGCCGCCGCCGCGTTCGGATTCGACGAGCTTGCCGTATACGCGATCACGCGCTGCTTGAGAGCCGGTAAGTAATAGGCCTCGTCCCGCATGTTCGTGACTAACTTCATGAGCTCGTTTGCGGTGCTCGGCGCGCGGGTATTTTCCCGATACAACGCGTCGCTCTCGAGACTGCGTCGAATGTACGGCCGCAACGAAACGACCAATCCTGGAATCGGGTCGACGAGACCGTTCGTCTCGTACTGGTAATAGGCCGATCGTAAGAAAATCAGCAAATTGACCAATGTCAGATTGCTGGCATCGTAGCGATGGAGTTCCTGTGTGAAGCGGCTGGCCATGGCATGCATGTTTTCGGCATTGAAGATCTTCGTTGCCGCCGGCCTGCCAGCCGAAAACAAACCGTAATGACACTCGTAATCGGGTAGGTTTGCGATATGATCGGCAAGCGCGACGCCATTGAATCGCGTCAGCGCATCGATATCGCGACAGCCGGTGCTCTCGGCATCGTGTTTGTTGCGCGTTGGCATCTGGCGAGGATGTGACATCGATAGCACACCGCGATCCTGCTGGCTGACCGGCAGGTTGTATGCAGCCTGTTGCGGTGAGAGCGGCATGCTTTGCGGTACGCGTGGCATTCTGGCCTGTTTTTCGTCGCTCGCCGGAGGATTGCCCCACGCGGTAGTGGATATGCATGCAAGCATGGCAATTGCAATGCATCCTCGACCAGCAAAGCGAAGAGTCATTATTATCATTGTCTCATAACCTTTCATAATCATTACATTAAATTTATATTGAATTGATCATGAAAGTCAATTGAATTTTGCGTGCGATACGATTGGTGAACGATCTTGTAAACTATTCTTCTGAATGGAAGGAAATTGTAAAAATTGACCGTTCTGCGAGATTGAGGGAATTCAGCTTCGGATTGTATGGATGCCTTCTGGGTGGAGGTGGGCCAGGCAAGATGCGGGCGGATCGTCTGCCTGCCACGCGAGTGTGAGCTGTTGCCGGGAAAGGAGCCAGGCGCGCCATCAGTTGGGCACACCTCGTTCGTCACGCGGCCGATAGTCACGCCAGATAGGTAACGACGCAGGCGAATGTGGCAGCAAGGCGATCAGCCATCGCGATTGCAGCCGGTGCAGGCCGATTGGTGCTGCCGCGATGCGGTGCCGTGCCACTGAACAGGAATGGAACTTTCGTCGGCACGCTAATTCGCGCGCCTGCATTGCACGAATCGGGTGCAGCAGGTGTAATCTCTCGCGAACTGCAATAGGGGGCGTGATGAGAATGACATTATCGGAATCCGAGTTGCCGATACTCGGTTTCCAGGATTTCGTGTTTATCGTATGTCATAAAATCGTTCGGTGGCTTTCCAGTCGGCCCGGTTCCTCGAGTAATCGAATTTTGTCTTTCTGGAGAGGCGACTGCTGCGTTGATCGCGGTCGCAAGTTCCAAGTAGTGTCGATTTGATGGTGTTTTCCGTCTGAGCGTTCGCGACGCTCACCGCTGTCGATAGTCCAACCGGCATTGCGAATCGTCGATTCACCCCGTACCCCAGGCATGTGAAAATCCAGGATCACACTTTATGAGTGATTGCGGGGCGCCGTAAATATGTGTCGACTGCCTGCCTTCCGACTGGAGCCCACATGGAGGCCTCTCGCAAGGCTTTGAAGAGCTTTGCGATCCTGCCTTTCTTGCCCCGTGATGTTTCGCATTTCCACGACATGTGGCGCACCGGCCTAAACACAAATCGTATCATTGGTAATCCCCCCCGCTTTTAACGCGAGACAGAAGTAGAGACTATGCTGCGGCCATGAGCCGCTGTTTCGGCGTCATGCCGCCCAGGCCCATGTTAGGGCGCTCGTGATTGTATTGCCACATCCATTCGGTCGCGAAGTGCTGCACGTGCGCGAGGTCGTCCCAGTAGTACGGAGACAGCCATTCATAGCGCGCCGTCCGATTGAATCGCTCGACGTAGGCGTTCTGCTGCGGCTTGCCCGGCTGGATGTAGTTCAACGCGATGCCATGCCTGGCAGCCCATTGCGTGATCGCCTCGCTCAGGTACTCCGGGCCGTTATCGCACCGTATCGCCAACGGCCTTCCCCGCCAGCCGATGATCTGCTCCAGGGCCCGGATGACGCACGCGGAGGGCAACGAGAAGTCGATCTCGATTCCCAATGCTTCGCGGTTGAAGTCGTCGATCACGTTGAACAGCCGGATACTTCGACCATCCTTCAACTGGTCGTGCATAAAATCCATCGACCACACCGCATTCACCGACGCCGGCACGATCAACGGCTCCGGCGCCTGCCGTACGAGCCGCTTGCGCGGCTTGATGCGCAGGTTCAACTCCAGTTCCCGGTAAATCCGGTACACGCGCTTATGGTTCCAGCCGAAGCCCTTCACGTTGCGCAGGTACAGGAAACACAGCCCAAAGCCCCAGTTGCGATGATTGTCGGTCAGCCGTAGCAGCCAGTCGGCAATCTGCTCGTTCTCCGCACTGCGCTGCCGCTCATAGCGGCAGCACGTCTGGCTTATGCCAAATGCCTCGCATGCAAGCCAGATCGATACACCCCGGCTCGCTACTGCTTCTCTGGCCATCTCGCGGCGCGTAGATGGCCTCAGTCTTTTTTTGCTAGCGCTTCCGCGACGATCTCCGCCTTGAGCTTCTCTTCGACGTACATCTTGCGCAGTCGCGCGTTCTCCGCTTCCAGCTCCTTCATCTTGGCCATCAGCGGCACGTCCATCCCGCCGTGCTTGCCGCGCCAGTTGTAGAAGGTCGCCGTGCTGATGCCCAGCTCCCGACAAATCTCCGGCACCGCCACACCAGCTTCCCCCCGCTTGAGCGCTTCCATGATCTGGCTATCCGTGAACTTCGACTTCTTCATTGCGTAGAACTCCCTTTGCTGGAAATTCTACTTCCGATCGCGCTTACTGGACGGGAGGATTACCGAGCGGCTCAAGCGCCTGATTGCCGAGCAATTGCTGGTCATCGACGGCCTGAAAGAATTCAGCCGAAAAAAATGAGCACCCCAACGGGCCGGCGCGAAGCGCTGGAAGCCCTGCCCCGGCGGGGGCCATCACAACGCAAGGCATGTTGCTATCTCGGGCTGAGTCGCCGGGTGGCAACCTATACGCTCAAGCTACCGGAGAAGGATCAGAGTCTGGGCGAGCGACTGATTGCGGCTGAACAGGAGGTGCCGCGCTTCGGCTACCGGCGGATGTCGGCCTAGCTTGCGTTGGGCGAATCGCGCGTTCGGCGAATGTGGCGAGCCTTGCAGCTCAACATTCCGCGGCGGCGGCCTCGCCGTCGTCGTTGTGGCAACGACATTCGCTTGCCCGGTGCGACACAACCGAATTCGGTCTGGAGCTACGACTTCGTGCACGACCAACTGGTCGATGGGCGAGCGTTGAAGATGCTTTGCGTGATCGATGAATATACCCGCGAGTGCCTGGCGATCGAAGTCGGTGCCAGCCTGCGGTCGCAGGATGTCATCCTGACGCTGTCGCGACTGATGCGGCTGTACGGCAATCCAGCGTTCGTTCGGTCTGACAACGGTGCCGAATTTACCGCTGCCAAGGTCATGCGCTGGCTCAGGGATACCGCAATCGGTCCGGCCTTCATCGCGCCGGGTAATCCGTGGCAAAACGGGTTTGTCGAGAGCTTCAACGGCAAGCTGCGTGACGAATTGCTGAATCGGGAATGGTTCCGCAGCCGTGCCGAGGCCAGGGTGTCCATCGAACGCTGGCGGCAGTTCTACAACGAGCGTCGACCCCATAGCGCGCATCGCTATCAACCTCCGGCCACGGTCCGTCGAGGCTGGTTGGATTCCGATAGTATCGACGCGAGACTCACTGCCTGATTGGTCACAAAATTCCGCCTCAGGTCACGGTCGACGAAGGCGGTTTCATGCTCATTGAGGGCGGGACGGCGCTTCAAACTACCGGCCGCCGCCGCATTCAACGCGCAGCCGGCCTTCCGATAACTCGTCCACTAAAAAGAACGGCAGGTTCAGTTCCCATTGCCCGCCGCGGACGATGGCGGGGTATGTCCACGGTCCCGCTTCACCACGCGATAGCTGCACGGATTCGGTGGCGCCGTCGGGCAATCCGCTTTGGCCAGTAATGCGCTGAAAGCTGGCATTGCTGCCGACGTGAAATTTCGCCGTCCGCCAGCGAATCGGCGGGTGACTGGGAAAGACGAGCGCACCGTGGAAGTCGAATAGCTCGTCGTGACTCAGAACACTATTGCGGACGGTTGGCCAAAAGGTCGTGCGGAGGAAATATTGGTCAACGAAGCGAGCGGGCCCCGTGTAATCGTGAACATATTGCCTGATCAGCGTGGCTATATCGGGAAACACACCGGTACAGCCTCCCCACATTCCCGCCAGCATTAGTTCGGTATGCGTGAAATAGTCCCGCATGTGATGAAACCAGCGATCACTTTCCAACCATTGTTGTACAGCAGGTACCTCGCGCTCGGACAAGAGCGCATCGGCGTCGCGTATCAGAAATCTTGACACGTCAGGATCCTCCATGACCAGGAATCGCCACATCACGGGGGGGATCGCGTCGCCGGCATCGCGTTTCATCTGGACCAGATCCGCGCCACCGTCGCGCAGTCGTTGCTGGACATGCAGCGGCACACTGTCATCGAGATAGATGCGGCAGGTCCATCCACTAAATAATTCGGCCGCCGCATGTATGTTCGCCACCGCACTTTCGCAATAACGAGGATCCGCGCCGAACAGGCTGTACGAGATGACATTTTGCTCGGGACGCGCCGGCTCGAATGCGGGTGGAGAACCATCTGGGAGTGGCCATTGGCGGCCGTTGCGAAACGCGGCATCCGCCCGCGTCAGCGACTCATTGCCGAACTTGCGCAGTTCGTCGCGCTTGTCCAGCCATCCGCATACCTCGGCAAGGCCATCCAGCCAGGTCGATGATGCCTGCTTCTGTCGATCGGGCGGGCTATTGTAGATTCGCATGTACACTTGGTAGGCTTGCTCTCGCTCGCCGGTGCGCATGAGGCAAAGTGCGTAGTCGCTGAGAATGGCCATATTGCTGGGCGTTTCGTGTAGCGCTTGCTCGGCCAGGGTTCGTCCTGTCGCATAATCGCCCTTGGCGAGCGCGGCACGAAAATCGGCTGCGAGTTCCAGCAGCCGCGCCTGCAAGCGTGCGACCGATTTGGCGGGGGTCAATAGTTTTTGTAACGGGCGAAAAGGTCGCTTTGCCATGCTGTTGCCTCTGCTGATTGTTGCGGTGCGTCAGGTTGCGCTGCGCGGGGCAAACCCCTTGCCGCGGAGGATGTCGTTCTCGTTTGAAGCGCGTGTAAGCTTCGGTAGGGACGCCTTCGCGACAGGGTGCTCGCAGCCGTTGTCTTTCTAGGCTGTCCGATATTTTGTGATACATAATATAGCTGCTAGCGGCTATATTACGCTCGTCGTTGTCGTTGTCGTTGTCGTTGTCGTTGTCGTTGTCGTTGTCGTCGTGGCAGAAATGCGTTTTCGATGTCGGCCACTTGCCGGGCGAATGCGCCCAGCGGATTTTCGGTCTGAATCACGTTGTTTACGATTGGCGAACTTCAAGTGCAATGAAAATCTTTCCAAGACACCTCTGGAGTTGACGGCATGTTCAATAAGTGGAAGCTTCGACGCATGGCACTGATCGCGCTGTGCTCGACCGGAGTGGCGCAGACCTCGCAGGCGCAACCGCTGCCGGACAGTGCCGCCGCCGCCGTGGATAATGTGAGGGGCGCCTTCGCCGGCCCGTCTGTCGCGCCGAATCCGCGGGTGGCTACGTCTTCCGGGGGCGCGCAGCTGGTGTCGCCGGCACTGCCACCGGAGCCGTCTGCATCGTTGACAGCCGACGAGGCGCAGCAATCGGCGGCTGGCAATGTCGCGGAGCTGCAGCGGATGATGGCCGGTACCGATTTACAGGAACTCCGCACGACCTACAACGGCAGTTATGGCGCGAGCTTGCTTTACTACGGCAAGGAAACGACCTACTACGTCGCGTTGTTCCAGCAGAAACATTTCTGGCGGGTCGTCAAGACGCAGGACGATATGCGTGCTGGCATGATCTACAAGGATTTCGCGGGTCAGACCGAACGGCTCGCGGCAATCGAAATTCGTCGTGCAACGCTCGATGCGGAGAAGGCACAGACCGAGCGGATGGTCGCGCTGGCGCAGGAGCGTGCGAATGCGCTTCAGGCCGATCTTGACAATGCACGCCGGCAACAAGCGATCGTGGCTTCCCAGCAAGAACAGGCGCGGGCTCAAGCTGCCGCGCTCCAGGCGGAGAACGTGGCGGCCCGGCAGCAACTGCGAGCGGCACAGCAGCGCGTACGTGATCTTGACAGGCAACTGGAAACAGGGATGTCCGACTCGTGTTCCACTCCGGGGCGGGCAGGATCGTCCCGGCGGGGCGATTGCCTGAAAGGCCGTCACTAGCAGTGAATCGCCTGCTGAAGGAGCTTGCGAACGAGACCCGATAATCGGTCCCGTTTTGTTTGTGCACCACGGAAAGTGGCGCGGGACGTGCTCGGCTCCCGGTAATGGTGGGACCCGCGACGGTGTATTCGTTCAAGTTGAATATTATTGAAATTCCACGTCGTTGCGTCTGTGTATGCTCTTGCGCTCGAAGGTGTGTGTTGAAACTATCCGATGCCGCCATACGCAACTTGACACTGTTAGAGCGACCTATCATGAAGTTATCGAATCGCCTCGCCGCCGAACTGCTCGGCACTTTCTGGCTTGTGCTCGGCGGGTGCGGCAGCGCCGTCCTCGCTGCCAGCTTCGCCGGCGCGAATCACGGCCTGGGCATTGGTTTCGTGGGCGTGTCGCTCGCGTTCGGGCTGACCGTTCTTACCATGGCCTATGCAATCGGTCACATCTCCGGTTGCCACTTGAATCCGGCCGTTACCGTCGGGCTGACCGTGGCTGGTCGCTTTCCGAGGCGGGATGTCGCGCCATACATCGCCGCGCAAGTCGTTGGCGCGGTGCTCGGTGCGTTCGTGCTGTCGCTGATCGCAACCGGCAAGCCGGGTTTCGACCTGGTCGCCAGCGGCTTTGCCAGCAATGGTTATGGCGACCGTTCGCCAGGCCACTATTCGCTGATGGCGGCGTTCATCTGCGAAGTGGTGATGAGCGCCATCTTCCTGTTCGTGATTCTGGGGTCGACCGACAGGCGCGCACCGGCAGGCTTCGCGCCGATCGCCATCGGGTTGTGCCTCACGCTGATCCATCTGATCTCGATTCCGGTGACGAACACCTCGGTCAATCCGGCGCGCTCGACGGGGCCGGCACTCTTTGCCGGCGGCGCGGCGGTTGACCAATTGTGGCTGTTCTGGCTCGCGCCGATGATCGGCGCCGCGATTGCCGGTGTTCTCTATCCGGCCATCGCGGGAGGCGCGCGTGACGAGCCGGACCGCGCATCTGCTGGGCATGCCACGACCCGGTAACGACAATCATCCATGCGGGCTGTACAGCGCCCGCATGCTGTTTCTTTCCGCGATAACGCGTCTGCTCCGAAGTCCCATCTGGCGTCCGGGCCGCCCCGGCGTCAGCGCTTCCTCAAGTTCGAGCGACGTGGCGATCCGAGTCAGCAAAAATTGCCCGCGGCTCGTTCCCGCGCGCCTCGCGCTCCCCGCGCGAGCGCCATGCCGCTTGCCAACCTCGTCCCAATTTCACCGTTCGCGTCGCGTGTGGTTTCGCATTCCGGTGATAAGTGACGCGTCAATTCGAATACAAGTCAAACCACTCAAGTACAGTGCATTACGGAAACGCCGATCAGCGGTCTCGTCGCCTGCGCGGCGGATGACGCGGATTGCAATGAGGTGTCCATCGGATGCCTTTTGCTGGTCTATCCAAGCACACGAGGAGTAACGCTTTTATAAAAGAAATCGTCAACTATTGACGCTGGAGCAATCATGAATGGTATCGAAGATCGCAACCCCCGCATGCCGCTCTCGAATGGCCATGGATCTTCGGGAAACGACGCTGCGAACGAGAATAGTTCGGGTACGAATCCGGTTCCTCATATCGAACGCTCAACGCGATGTCATGGCGCCTACCCTGAGGCACCTTGCGAAGAGAAGTAACGCCGAGGCGTTGGTTGGCCATCGAAACGAGCCGGGTGCCAGCCAGTCTCCGGCATTGGTCACCGGTAAAGATTTAACGCCAGATCGTGAGGTCGAAGCCAAGTTGTCGTGCCGACAGGGCCGATGGTTTATCGGCCTCGGGCTCGTCAATGCTGCGGGGCTCGCGGTAGGCGGGGTGGTCGGCTCGCTGGTCGCTCCAGGTGCGGGAACGGCGATCGGGGCCGGCTGCCGGCTCAGGCGCCGCGGTCCTCACCAAAGTGGCAGTGAGTGCCGCCACGCGCATGATTGAAAAAAAACTCAATGCGGACCACCCCTACTATCCCCGGACGGCGGATGCGCAACGGGCATTGGAAAAGTCGCTGCGCCCGCGTGTCGAGCAACATTTGACTCCAGATTGCCTTCGCTCGCCCGATGTATTAAGTAAATCTATGATGGGACGTTCCGCGCGATTGCGCCATCAAGGAGCTCACGGGCCACTCGATCTCGGTGCAATATGCGGTTAGGGATATTCAGGCTTTAGTGAAGGATAAGCTTTCCCTGTCGAAATCCATAAAGATAATCGGGCTTTTGTCGCAGGTGAAATGGGCGATCGATGCGCAGCATGATGGCATGCTTGATTTATTGTCGAGCTTGTCCGGGGGCGGGAAAAGCCAGGCGGCCGAATTGTTCGGTAAACTACGCGGATGGAAAACAATGCCGAATCCATGAACAATCTCGGAGCAGAAGTCGATCACCGTATATCAAATGTTTTTCGCCAGATTCTGGATCCGGATAAATACTCGAATTCTAAAGATGCAGAGCATGTGAGGGAGTATATTTTAAAAAATATTTGGCGAAGCTCGTTAGGTAGTCGGGCCTGAATAATTCGTTTTGTGCGACGCTGGCTGTTATGTCGCGACGACGGTAGCCGTCGAGCGGTTGAGCAAAGCGATCAGAACAAGGGCGTAAAAAAGCCTCAGCTTCCTGAGGATCATTCTCAGGTTGTGGCCGGCGCCGCACAGCACCGCGTGCATCGCATCGCCGAGCGCGCCTTTGAGCCAGTTCCGATCAAGTTTGCCGTCCGCCTTCATGTGACCGATGGCAGGCTCGATCGCGCTTCGCCTGCGAATCATCGCGCGCAGCCCTCGCGTGATACCGCGCCGCAATCCCGGGTGGTAGATCTTCACGCCCTCGACGGCGACACCCTTGTAGCC
>NZ_FPJP01000073.1:0-1919 GCF_900119325.1 Burkholderia sp. NFPP32
CGCCCGTGGACAACCCGCGACTTACCGCTTAACGGAGGTTAAATCGCACATCGATCGCTACCGCAGATCTGTCCGTTGAAGCGGGTCAACTTCAGGCGTCAGGCGTAAGTCAGGAGCAAATCGTCATCTTCGAGCAACAAGCCGACGCGGTCGTGGCCGTTCTCTCTGGCGCGATTGACGCATATGCGAGTACGGCCTTGGGAAATCGAATTGTTGCGAGCCGGATGGGCAACTCGGTGATCGAGGCCGTTGCGCACGAGCCGGAAATGAACGGCAGACAGCGGACGCCTCCGCTGGGAGCGTTTTCATTTAACCGAGAGAACGGGGATCTTTTAAAAGCGGTTAATCAGCAACTTCGTTCATATCTCGGTTCGCCAGATCATCGCGCTCGCATGGCGAGATTTGGGCTGACAGATAGTGAGATCGATCCAGCTGTCTTGAACGCAGGATAGGTCGGCTTTCGGCCACGAGGGGACCCTCGGTATTGATCCGCAGGTGACCGCTATGGGACGCCTGACGGACAAATCGGCTGAACAGCCTCTGACACGCTTTCGTCGTGCGCGATTCGAAGTGACGCACTGGAAACCGCCCGGTCTAGGCAGCCGGATTGCGCCTCAAGGAACGGGATCTCCGGCACTGGCAGCGCGCAGGCGATCAAAATCAAGAATAACGATTTCCCCGAACTTCAGATCGACGATACCCTGACTCTCAAGGTTCTTGAGTAGCTGGTTCGTCGTCTGCCGAGTAAGCGAAACCATTGAAGCCAAGGTATCTTGCGAGAGCCTTATCCTGCTCTGTTCCGCATTAATCCCTCCGTAGCCACCAGCGATCAGCAATAGGCGACTTGCCAGGCGCTGGGCGGCGGGTAACAGTATCATGGCTTCGTTGTTCTCAAAGGAGATCCGGATTTTTTGCGCCATCAACAAGCCAAAATGTCGCCAGTAAGTAGGATGAGCTCCAAGCAGGGTTTCCAATGCGGGACCGGGTACGTGAAGCACAAGAGTCTTACCGATTGCTGAGGCATCGTGCGGGCGAGGCAGCCCATCGAACATTGAGACTTCCCCAATCCAGGCGGTCGGGCCAAGTACGGCGAGCAACGCTTCTTTTCCATCCGCTCCGACGGTGCCGATCGACAATGCACCATCGAGAATCGCGTACAGGCCGAACGACCGTTCTCCTCGCCGATAGAGCGGTTGCCCCTTCTTTAATCGGACCAGATCAGAGCGAGCGACAAGATAGTCCTGAAGCTCGATCGGCAAATCCTTGAACCACGGTGTTGTTGCAAGTTGTGGTCGATAGCGTTGTACATCGGAATTCATACGATCCCAATCTGTCGGGTAGCTGATAGATATTAGCCTGCTTTGACGACATGATCGGGGCTCATATCTGACGGCGCGGGAAGGTGATCGCGGGCGTCAGCCCTGTTCGAGCGGCCCGAGTGGCAGCGATGGCAAAACGCCTGGGTATGCCGTCACACGCGAGCTGAACGAATGACTCCCTCGAGGAACATAGTCGTGGAACATAAACATATTCCGGGTCTTGTCGATGTCATCAAGGTGGATCAGCCTGCCGACATCCTTCAAATCGCGCGTGACGGCACGCTAGACCGCGCCTTTGGGACGGGCAAGCCGTTTCTCAACAGTCTGTTGGTCCGCCGCATACTCGGGGTGCTGTCCCTCAAAGGTCATCGATTCCCGACGATGAGCGCGAGAAAGGCAACTGGACGCGAGATCCAACAGGACGCGTTGTGGCAAAGACTCAATGCCATCGCACCGGATATCCGCACCGCTCCTGCCGACCTGGAGCCATTGGCAGCGTGGGTTCGCGACTGAAGTTGACCCGCTTCAACGGACAGATCTGCGGTAGCGATCGATGTGCGATTTAACCTCCGTTAAGCGGTAAGTCGCGGGTTGTCCACG
>NZ_FPJP01000046.1:0-18914 GCF_900119325.1 Burkholderia sp. NFPP32
CGGGTCGTCCGGCAGTTCGATCTCGACCTGCCCGGCGCCGGCGCGCGCGAATTGACCCAGCGCGAATCCGAGGTGGTCCGGCTGTTCGCATCCGGCATGACCGTCGACGAAATCGCCGCGCATCTGAAGCGCAGCAAGCAGACCATCCGTTCGCAGAAAATCAACGCCCTGCGCAAGCTCGGCCTCGAGCGCCATGCGAGTCGTGCCGGTGATTCGCTATGGGCGGACGCTTTCGCGTCGCCCGATCAATCCCTACGCTGACCATCGGGCGTGCCGGTACCGCCACGCCCGATGGAAAGCGCCCTCTCAATCCTCCTCCGAAAGATGTCGGGCTCGTTCAACAGTGTTGCCCGAGGCCCACTGTTCGACCAGCTTGCGCTGGCGGCTCGCTGACGCGAGCACGTAATCGTTGATGGCCGAATGGAAAAAATCCTGGTCGGCTTCGGTCAGCTGCGCATAGCGCACCAGCGTCTCCATCGCGGCCGGAGTCGGTCGTTTTTTGCTCATGCTGTCGGTTCCATTCAAAATGGGCGCGCCTTGTGGGCGCGCCCCGTTGCTTGCGCGCGCGCGGCGGATGGCCGCGCGCGCCTTCACCGTCACATCGCCCGGCTGGCGTCCACCCGCACCACCACTCGGCGGTTCGGCGCGTAGCACGCGATCTGTGCCTGCTTGCTGCCGTGGCACGCCTCGACCACCGGCTCGGTGTTACCCGCGCTCTCCGTCGAGATCTTCGCCGCCGGCAGGCCGCGTTCGATCAGCATCCGGCGCACCGTTGCCGCACGCGCCGCGCCGAGCTTCTCGGCGGCCGCGTCCGAACCGATCTGGTCCGCATGGCCGATCACCAGGATCTGCGACAGCGTGGTGTTTTCCGCACGGATCTGCTCGACCATGCGGCCCACCTCTTCACGCCCGCGGCCGGTGATGTCGTTGTAGCCCGACTTGCCGAACGCGAACAGCAGGTCGCTGCTCAGCGTGTAGTCCTTGTACTGCGGCTGCGCCGGCGCGGCCGGCAGCGGCGTGGTCTGGCATGCCTGCACGGCCGATGCGCGCGGCAGCGCGTGCACCTGCGCACGCGCGCCCGACAGCTCGCGCTCGGCCTGCTCGCGCGGCAGCGCCTGCGGTGCGCCGTTGCCGCCTTCCTGCACCTTCAGGAAGTAGGTCTTGCCGCCTTGCAGGTTGGCCGAGAAGCGGTCGGTGGTCTTGCCGCGATAGAGCGGCGCTTCGTTCAGGTACGCGCCGAGCGTATGCTCGCCCGCGGCCACGCAGAACACCGTGTAGCCGTTCGGCAGCAGCGCGGTCTGGAAATCGCCGTCCACGTAGACGTGGGCCGCCGAGCGCGTCGCAGCGCCCGCCCCCGCGCGGTAGTACACGATCTGCGCCTGCTGCGCGCCGACCACGCCCACCGGCGCGTAGGTTTCGCCGAACACCTTGCCGGCTTGCGTGCCGGCGCTGCTGAGCGACATCGCCGGAGCGACGTTGGAAGGTTGAGCGATGGCGGGCAGCGTGGCCGCGCCCATCAGCACGGCACCCGCGAACAGCAGGTGCTTCATGGTCTTGTTGAGTTTCATGGTTGCATTCATGGTTATGTCCAGGCGCCGCGAGAGGCAGCGCCCGGGTTCGTCAATATAAAAAGGACTACGCATGGCAGCCGGGCTGCCGGTTGCATCGGATCGTGGAGCCACGGCGGCGCACCGCCGCCGTGGTTCAACCGGTTACACGATGTGGGTGGTCACGCCCTGCTGCACCAGCAGCTCGACGTCGAGCCCCGAGTGCTGGTAGACGTTGTACGTCACGCCTTCCACCGTCACCGTGCCGGACATCTGCGCCCAGTCGCCCACGTCGCTGCCGTCGGGCAGCAGGTCGGACAGCTCGATCACGTCACCCGCGTCGCCGCGCACCATCATCTGCGTCTTGCCGTCGTTGATGAACAGGCCCTGGCCGCCCTGCTCGAGCACGTCGCCCAGCGACAGCTTGAGCGTGTTGTCGCCCGTGCCGGTGAGGTCGATCACCTCGACCGACGAGAGCTTGCCTTGCAGGTTCGACAGGTCCAGCACCTGGCCTTCGCCGGTGAGCTTGAGCATGTCGGTGCTGTCCGTGCCGGTGAATTCGATCGCGTCTTCTTCGCCTTCGCTCACGTAGAACACTTCGCCGCCCAGGCCGTCCAGTGCCACGAGGTCGTGAACACCGTTCTCGCTCTCAACACCGTTAGTCGACTGCGGCGATTCGATCAAGACACCGGTCGAGATCGAATCGACATAAATATGTTTATCCGTCGTAATCACGAAGCTTGAGTACGCAAGCCCGGTCGGCATGTTAATCGATACCAATTCATTGAACTGTCCGGGACCGTCTGCGTAAATCTCCTTGGTGTGAACTTCTTTACCATTCTCGTCCTTGAACGTAATGGTTGCCACAAGCAAATCTGCGGCAGTAATGTTCACCGCGCCCAGTTCAAAGGTCAGCCCCCCGGCATTTTTCCCCTTCAAATCGAAGGTGATCTCGCTTCCGCCACCAAATGCAGCGAGTACTTTTCTGATGTGATCGGTGCCCCATATCGTCAACCACAGTCGATGACTCCCCCCCCCGTGGGTGATAGCAAACAGCCCAGAATCAATTGTTTGACCGGCATCCCATTCGGTCCCGGTAGCAATATTTTTAAAGCTCTCAAGGGGCAGTACTTTATCCGACAGAATCATCGAATCGAATGTAACGGCGTTACCGAATTGACTCATCTCAACGGTTCCGGTCATCCGGAAGCTCGCAAATGAGTGGCCGGCCGGCATTTCAATGGCCATCAGCCCCGCCTCGCCCGCCTTCAGCTCATGCGTTTTAATCAACTGACCGCCAGCGTCGAAAAATTCTATAGTTACAAAACCACGTTCGGCGGGGGCAACGCCGCCAATTCCCCATTCAAAAGTCAACACCTGTGCGGTATTACCCCTCAAATCGAACTCAGTGACTGGTACCCCGCCCTGCCAAGGCGACAATCGTACCTGCATGCCCGATGGCGCGCCCGATCCGCCGCTGTCAATGGCAACTACTTGGCCCCCAGCGCCAACCCTGGTGATGTCGAAAAGCTTCGTCTGGTGCGTAGCACCAGGCTGCCACTGCGTCCCCGCGGAACCCTGCAAATCGGCAAAGCTCTCAACCCCATAAATCAACCCGAACTCAAAAGGATCCAACGCGAAGTTAAACGGATCGCTAGTGATCGGGCCATGCAGCGGATCGGTCGCCACCGCCGTCAGGCTATGCCCGCCAGTACCGCTCAGCGGCATGTCGGGCTGGAACGTCCAGCGGCCGGTTTCCGCGTCAGCCGTGGTCGAGCCGATCGAGTTGCCGTTATCAAAAATCTCCACCACGCTGCCCGGCTTCGCCGTGCCGTTGATGAGCGGCGTATCGTCATTCGACGTTTCCCCTTCGGGGATCGGAATCAGGTTGTTCGGGTCCGTGTTGTCCCAGATATCCGTGATCACCGGTTGCACCGGCGAATCCACGATCACTGTCACCGGATCCGACTTGTCCGACTCGCGACCGTTCGGATCGCGCTCGATCACCTCGAACTTGTGCCCGCCGTCGTCCAGCTCATCCACCGGCTCGAACGTCCACTTGCCGTCATCACCCACGACCGTCGAGCCCACCACCTCGTCATCGATGATCACGATGACCGTGTTGCCAGGCGTACCCTCGCCGCCGATGACCGGCGTCTTGTCCTTCGTCCTGTCGCCGTCGCCGATCGGCGTCTGGTTATCCGGGTCCGTGTTGTCCCAGATTTCACCGATCGCCGGCGTCTGCGGCCGCCCGCCGTCCGACGGTCCCACGATCACCGTCCACGGATCCGACGGCAGCCCGACGCTGCCCACCGGGCTGGTGGCCGTAGCGGTGAATACATGCGGACCATCGGCCAGCGGCGTGGCCGGCACGAACATCCAGTTGCCGTCCGCGTCAGCCATCGTCGAGCCCAGCAGAACGTCGCCGTCATAAATCATCACCAGGCTGCCCTTCTGCGCCGTGCCGCGGATTTCGGGCGTCCGATCATCGGTCCTTTCACCGGATGCGATCGGACCGATCTCATCACCGAAATTGTCGATCACGCCCGTGATCACCGGGCGATCCGGCGCAGTCGGATCGACTTCGAACTCGAAGCCCGGCGACGGCAGGCTCGCATTGCCTTCCGGGTCGATTTCCACCGCCACGAAATCGTGCTTGCCATCCTCGAGCGGACGATCCGGCTGGAATGTCCACGAGCCGTCTTCCTTCACGACCGTCTCGCCGATCTTCTTGCCGTTGTCGTAGATTTCAACCTTGTTGCCCGGCGTCTCACCCTTGCCCGTAAACACGGGCCGACGATCGTCGGTCACACCGCCGCGATCGATCGGACCCGTCACGTCGCCGACGTTGTCGAACACGCTGTCGATCGACGGCTGCCCGGGGCGGCCACCGCCGCCGCCATCGCCACCGTTACCGCCGTCGTCCTTGCCGCCACCGATCAGCCCGGCCGCAAGCGCCCCGCCCAGCACGCCCAGCGCGCCGAGGCCGAACAGCCCGAGACCCAGCCAGTCGATGCCAGGCGCGGCCACCAGGCCCGCGCCGAAACCAACCATCTGCTCGGCGCCCAGCACCTGCGGCGCCGCCTTGCCATCGGCCAGCAGTGCAATCGCGTGATCCTGTTCGGCGTCCGACGCGATGTACTCGTGGTACGCGCCATCCTCACCGAGGCCCACCAGCTGGCCTTCGTTGCCGTAGAAATCCTCGATGATCAGTTGCGGCTGATCGTAGCTCGTCCCTTCGAGGCTCAGATGCAGGTTCTTGCCGACGCGGCTCACCGTGATGTTCTGCGGCGCATAACCGCTCTGGCTTTCGGCCAGGATGAACTTGGCGCCCTGCGGCGCACGAACGCGCGCGGCCGTGCCCTGCTGCGACGCGCGCAGCTCCAGCGTTTCCTTGATCGTGTTGCCGTCCACTACGGCAAGCTTGACAGTACTCATGTTCACAGAATGTCCTTATACAAAGAGTCTGATGCCAGCCGTAGCCAGCGTTGATTGATTGATCCTTGATTGATCCCTGTCGCACGCGAACGTGGACCATGGAACGGATTACATTTTGGCGATTTGGCGGGTAAATAAAACGGGACGAGTTTCATCATCAATCGGACGGGAACGAAATGCTTTCGCGGTGCCCGGAATCGGCCGCGAAGGCCGCGCGGCGGGCGTAACTGCCCGCGCGTAAACGGCCAGGCCCCCGCGTCGCGAAGCGAGCGGGGGCCTGGCCTGCGGGCCGGGTTCGGGCCCGGATCAGCGCACGACGGACGCGCTGGCCGACGCGGTACGCACCGGCTCCAGCGCGGCGAACTGCTGCTTCACGCCGCGAATCGTGCGCTCGAACGCGACACGGCGCTCGCCCGTCAGCGGCGGACTCGCCGGCGCGGTCGTGAGCCGGATCGGATCGACCGGCTGGTTTTTCATCCGCACTTCGAAATGCAGATGCGGGCCCGTCGCCGTGCCGGTGCTGCCCACCGCGCCGAGCAGCTGCCCCTGGGCGATCGGCATGCCCTTGCGCAACCCTTTCGCGAACGCCGACAGATGGCCGTACCAGCTCGTATGGCCGTCCGCGTGGCGAACCACCACATAGTTGCCGTAGCCCGGCTCCCAGCCGACGAACTGCAACGTGCCGGCGGCGCTCGCGTGCACCGGCGTGCCCGTCGGCGCGGCCAGGTCGACGCCCGTGTGGCCATGGTGCACGCCACTGATCGGATGCACGCGCGTGCCGAACGGCGAACTGATGCGCGCGCGGGCCACCGGCATCGCGAACGGCGCCGCCGCCAGCGGCTTGCCGTCGAACGCGTAGTACGCGCCCTTGCCGCGCGCGGGCTCGAACCACACCGCGCGATGGGTCGTGCCGCCCAGCCTCAGCTCGACGGCACTCACGCGCACGGGGCGCGAGCGAGCAGCATCCGCGCCGGTGCGCTCGTAGATCACCTGGAAGTAGTCGCCGGCCCGTGGCTTGGCGTCCACGGCAACACGCGCACCAAAGATCCGCGTCACCTGCGCGGCGGCATCGGCCGGCAAGTCCGCACGCTTCAATGCGTCGCGCAGGCTGCGCTCGATCACACCCGCCCGCACGCCAGAATCCTCGGGCGGCAGCACGAATGCGCTCGCGCCGGCGAGCGACGCACCATTTGGCTGCTGCGCCACCTCGACGGCGGCCGCCGGCGCCGCGCCGGAGAGCGGTCGAGCCGGACCGCGTGCTTCGTCGAGCACGCACGTCGCATCCTGACGACACATCGACACCAGCACCGGCGCATCGAGCGATAGCCGCACGGGCGGCGGTTCATGCAACGCGTCGCGCATCGGCAACTGCGACATGAACGCGCCCGCATCGTCCTGCCGCAGCACCGCCCAGCCGCGCGCGCGGGATTCAGCGGTTTGCGCCGCGAACGTGAGCGTGTTCGCGCCCCCTTCATTCGTCCCGGTCGACGCGAGCACCATCGCACGCTGCATGACCGTGGACGACGCGTCGCAGATCCACAGCGCGCCCGCCGCACCGCCCAGCAATGCCAGGCCCGCCACCATGCGCGGGCCGACCTTGCGGTCCGCGCGGCCGGGCTGGCGTGCTTCGGCGCAAGCGCCAGGCCCGCGTATCAATAATCGACGTAAGAACGGCTTCATCACAAGAATCTCGCAGTACGGAATAATGGGTGACAGATGGGTGCCGGCGGCGAAGTAGGCGCACGCGGCAGCAGGTGAAAGCAGTCTATCGACCGCCTCCGCTTCGCCGAATAGGACCGATCTCGAACTCGATCGGACCGGTCAGGACTTCGTCGCGAACCTGATCCATCACGCCTTTCCCTCCGCGAGCCAGCGCGCCAGCACACCCGCCGACGCGTATTCGCGGAACACGGCCTGATAGCTGTCGAAGCGATTCGACACTTCGCTGACCTGATTGCCGTAGTGGTCGTTTTCAGCGATCAGCACGTCGAGCAGCGTGCGCCGGCCGAGGTGATACCACTGCTCGAAGAACGCCTTGCGGACCCGGTCGGTCTCGGCCGACAGCCCACGGTACAGGTTGGCGCGCTCGAGCATCGTATTGGCGTCCTGATCGGCGGTGCGAACCCCGTACTCGAGGTCGCGGCGCTGCTGCTCGATCTTCTGCCAGCTCGCAGTCGCGCGCTGGCCTGCGGCGGCCGTCGCGGCGGACGTGGAGCCGCCGCGAAACGCGGCCCAGTTGAGCGTGAGCATGGTTTGCCACGGCTGGCGCCGTCCCAGCGAATCGCGCCCGGTACTCGCGCTGACCACCCAGTTCACCTGCGGGAGCCCTGCCGCGCGCACGGCCTTCACGTGCAGATCCGCCGCATCGGCCTCGGACTGCGCCTGGCGGATGCCCGGGTGATCGTTGACTTCCGCGAGCAGCCGCGCGAGGTTGCCGCGCTCGAGTTGCCACTCGCGCGTGCGCGGAATCATCACCGCGTTCTCGCCAACCAGCTTGGTGAGCGTCAGCTCGGCGTCGCGCACCTTGGCCTCGGCCGCATCGCGCAGCGCCTGCGCCTGCAGCAGGCGCGTCTTCGCCTGGGTCAGCTCGCTGCCGCGGCCGCGATCGACCGCGACGATCTCGCTGAGCATCTTGACGAGCGTCTCCATCCGGTCGACGAACTGCTGGCTCAGCTCGACGACCACACGCTGCTTGCCGAGCTCGATCAGCGTGTTCGACACTTCATAGGCCGAGTTTTCGAGTTCCGTTTCGTACCGCTGGCGCGCCGCGTCCGCGAGGTGTTTGCGGCTGCCGATGGTTTTGGACGTACGCCCCCAATCGAACACGGTCGTCGTCACGTTCGCCGTGATGGCGCTGCCGGGGTTGGAGCCGTTGCCCGCACCCGGGCCGAACTGCAGTCCGGGCGACTGGGTGCCGATGTCCAGTTGCGGCCAGCGCTGACCCTTCGCTTCGTCGACGTCGGCGTTCGCGGCCTGATATTCGGCATAGGCCTGACGCACTTGCGGGCTGCGATCGGCCGCGGCCTTCACCGCGTCGTTGAAAATCCGGCGAATTTCCGCCTCGGACGGCACCGGGCCGTTGCCGAACGCATCCGGCTGCGTTTCCAGCCATTGCGCGAAGGTGCCGGCCGCTTGCTTGCCGAGCGGCTTGCGCTGGGTCGGCGGCGCATAGTCGGGCGACGACGGTGCGTCGCCCGGTGTCAGCACGGTTTGCGCCAGGCTCGCGGGCGCGCGAGGCGTGGTCGGATGCGCGGCGGCGAGGTTCAAGGCCGGCGCCGGCCGCGAGGCGGGCGCGGCAGCGAACTCGCTCGCGCTCCAGACACGTCCCGGCGCCGGGCGCCAGGCGCCCGCCAGGTCGGGTGTCGAGGCGGACGGGCTGGCGAGCGTCGCCGCTTGCTTGTCCGCCGGTGCGGTCTGCTTGAATACGATCAGCGGCTCGTCGGCGGACGCCTCTCGCACGCGCGTCGATTCGGCCACCCGGGCGGCTTGCGCGGCGTGCTGCGCTTCGGCGGCCTGGGCCGCTTGTGCGAGGCGCTGCGCTTCGGCCGCCTCGGCTGCTTGTGCGATGCGTGTTGCTTCGGCCGCCTCGGCTGCTTGTGCGATGCGTGTCGCTTCGGCCGCCTGGGCTGCTTGCGCGAGGCGCTGCGCTTCGGCCGCCTCGGCTGCTTGCGCGAGGCGCTGCGCTTCGGCCGCCTGGGCTGCTTGCGCAAGGCGCTTCGCTTCAGCCGCCTGGGCCGCTTGTGCGAGGCGCTGCGCTTCAGCCGCCTGGGCCGCTTGCGCGATGCGCTTCGCTTCAGCCGCCTGGGCTGCTTGCGCGATGCGCTTCGCTTCAGCCGCCTGGGCCGCTTGTGCGATGCGCTTCGCCTCAGCCGCCTGGGCCGCTTGCGCCGCTTGCGTCGCGCGCTTCGCCTCGGCGAGCGTGGCTTCCGCCTCACGCGCCTCGTCCGCAATGCGTTTCGCTTCCTTGGCTTTCGCGATCTCGATCGGCGACGGGCCGCCAACGGCGTTCGCCGCGCCGGCCAGCCGTCGATCCTCGTCCGCCTTCGCGGCCCGGGCAAGCTGCGCCTGCCCCGCCGCGCTGCTGATACCCGCAAGACGCCGGGTTTCGTCCTCTCGCACTGCACGGGCAAGACGGGCCGCTTCTCGCGCATGGCTCGCGTCGCCCGCATTCAGCTCCACCACCGTGGAAGCAGGTTTCGCCGGCGTGGCGGGCGCAGCCGGTGTGGTCGATGCCACCGCTCCGGGGCCCATCCAATCGAGCACCGACCGATGCGAGCGCATGGTCACCGTATTGTCCGCATGCGCGCTCTCCATTACCGGCATCGACGACGCGAACAGGCATAGCGCCGACACCATCCACGGAATCGGCCGGCGGCGCAAGCCCTCGGGCTTGGGTGCGTCGCCGGAGCGACTCAGGGTGTGAATCGGATAGGACATAAGTTTCGCAGTACAAAATGGATGACAGTGAACACGCGCTGCATATCAGCACACGACATGGGCACGAATCGGCAGCAACGACCACGCAAGCGGTTCGTCATCACTTCGTGCGATGGCGCTCTACAGCAGGAGAGCCAAGTCTATCGACCGACCCCGCCCGCAAAAATAGGACGGGTTTCGTTTGCAATAGGACTGGTATAGGACTGCATACAGGCACAACCGGCACGCCATCCGCCGCAACCTGCCGACGGGGGGCGCCCCCTGCGCGAGCCGGCTGCGCCGGCTCGGGTTCCGGGCACTCGAGCGGCGCCACCGGCCTGCCGGCCGATGGCGCCATCCGCCGGATCGCGCGGCCCTCACGCTCAACGCTCCCGGAACGCTTCACGCGCCTTCATCACCGGTTTGAGCAGGTAGTCGAGAATGGTTTTCTCGCCGGTACGAATATCGACGCTCGCGATCATCCCCGGCAGGATCGGCAAGGTCTTGCCGCCCGCGCTGAGCGCGCTCGACTCGGTCAGCACCAGCACCCGGTAATACGTCGCATCCGGGCGGCCCGCCGCGGCCTTCTGGTCGTCCTTCAGCGTATCCGGGCTGATTTGCTCGACCTCGCCCTTCAGGCCCCCGTAAATGCCGAAGTCGTACGCGGTGATCTTCACGGTCGCGGGCTGGCCCGGGCGCAGGAACGCCACGTCCGACGGCTTGATGCGCGTCTCCACCAGCAACTGATCCTCCAGCGGCACGATTTCCATGATGTGCTCGCCCGGCTGGATCACGCCCCCAATGGTGTTCACCCGCACGTTCTTCACCGTGCCGTACACCGGCGCCACCACGGTCGTGCGCTGCAGCACGTCGGCGCGGCCCACCAGCGTCTCGCTGGCTTGCGACAGTTCGAGTTCGAGCCTGATCAGTTCCGAGTTCGCGTCGGCCTGGAACTTGTTGTGACGCTCGACGATCTGCGAGCGAATCTCGTTCGCCTGCCGGCGCATGCGCAACAGCTCGACCTCCGACACGAGGCCCTTCGCGGCCAGCGGTTCGGCCAGCCCGATTTCCTTCGCGGACAGCGCATAGCTGCGCTCAAGCGCCGATACGCTGTCGTTCAGCGCGCGCCTGCGGGAGTCGTACGCCAGCGTTTCCTGCTTGACGATCGCCGCCACCTCGCGCACGTCGTTCGGGAACACCAGCGGCTGCCCATACGCCTCGGCGCGCAGGCGCGCGATCGTCGCCTTCAGGCCGATCGCCTTCGACCAGGTCTCGCGGTAGCTCGTCTCGGCTCGCGTCGGGTCGATCTTGGCGAGAATCTGTCCCTTCTTGACGACGTCGCCTTCGCGTACGCTCAGTTCTTCGAGAATCCCGCCTTCGAGACTCTGGATCACCTGCTCGCGGCTCTTCGAAATGACCGTGGCCTCGCCGTGCGTGATTTCCTCCACGCGCGCGAAATGCGCCCAAATAAGGCCGCCCGCGAACACCGTGCCAATCAGATACAGCACGGCCATCGAGCCGGGCGTCGACTGCGTCAGCAGCGACTCCCTCACGTCGTTCATGAATGCGGCGTCGCCGGACTTCAAGGCGGGTTGCTTCCCCCGCCAGCGGTTGAGAATCTTCGAAATCATGGGGTTTACTCCTTCGCGGCGGACAAGTCGCCGGATTGCGCCGCGCGCGGCGGCGCCGCCGCAGCCCCGTTCAGGGCCTTGCGTTCAGTTGTTGCGGCACTCGCCGCCGTATCGTTGGCCGGCGCCGGGCCACGCGGCGCCGTCGATCCGGTTTCGTTGCCGCCTCGTGCCGGCGCGGTTGCGGCCGAGGGCTTCGCCGCGTTCGTCGCTTTCGCCACGTTCGCGGCCTTTGCCGCGCCGCGCTCGCTGTCGCGGGTGCCCGACAGCGCCGCCAGGATCTTGTCCTTCGGACCATCGGCCACCACCTTGCCCTCCTCCACGATCACGATGCGCTCGACCAGCGCCAGCACCGACGGGCGATGCGTGACGACCACCAGCGTCTGCCCGGCCGTGGCCCGCGCCAGATGCTCGAGGAACAGCGTTTCGGTCTGGTTGTCCATCGCGCTGGTCGGCTCGTCGAGCAGCAGCAGTTGCGGGTTCGCAAGCAGGCTGCGCGCGAGCGAAACCAGTTGCCGCTGGCCGCCGGACAGGCCACTGCCGCCCTCGCCGATCGGCCGGTTGATGCCGGCCGGATGCCGGCTCGCGATCTGGTCCAGGCCCGTGAGCCGCAGCACCCGCAGGAATTCATCCGCGCTCGCCTCGGGACGGCCGATCATGACGTTCTCGCGCAGCGTGCCGTGGAACAGGCGGGCGTCCTGGCCCACGTAGCCCACCGACTTGCGCCAATCGGCCGGATCGATCTGGTCCACCGCCAGGCCATCGGTAAACATCTGGCCGCTCTCCGGCAAATACAGGCGCCCCATCACGCGCAGCAACGTCGACTTGCCGCTGCCGATCCGGCCGAGAATAGCCACCCGCTCGCCCGGCTGCACGCTCAGGTTGACGTCCGTCAGGATCGGCGGGTTCGGCTGCATCGGCGGCGCCGGATACGAGAAGCACACGTCTTTCAGCGCGATCTGGCCGGTCAGCGGCGGCTTGGCCAGGTAATTGCGGCTCGCGTCGCGATCGACCGGCAGCGCCATCAACGCATTCAGCGACTTGAGCGCGGCTTTCGCCTGCTGGAAGCGCAGCGCCAGGCCCATCACCTGCGTGAGCGGCGCCGTGACGCGCCCGGCCAGCATCACCGTGCCGATCAGCGCGCCCTGCGTGAGCGTGCCCGCGTCGATCAGGTACACGCCCGTGACCACCAGCACCACGGTTTGCAGTTGCTGCAGGAAGGTCACGAAGCTCGTCGCCTTGGACGAGATCTGGCGCGACTTCATCGACGTGTCGGCCGCCATCCCGCTGTACGCTTCCCAGCGCTTTTGCATGTGGCCTTCGCCACCCACCGCCTTGAGCGTCTCGAGCCCTTCGACCGATTCGATCAGCACGCCCTGCTTCAGCGAGGTTTCGCGCAGGTTTTCCTGCATCACGCGCGCGAGCGGCCACTGCACCGCGACACTCACCAGGATGATGATCGGAATCATCATCAGCGGAATCCAGCCCAGCGGGCCGCCCACCACGAACACCACCGCCACGAACATGAACACGAACGGCAGGTCCGAGACCGCCGACAGCGTGGCCGACGTCGCGAAATCGCGCACCGATTCGAACTCGCGCAACTGGTTCGCGAACGAGCCGGACGACGCGGGTTTGTGTTCCATCCGAACCGCCAGCGCCTGGCGAAACAGCAGCGTGCCCATCACGAGGTCGGCCTTCTTGCCGGCGACATCCAGCAGGTGGCTGCGCACATAGCGCGACACGGCCTCGAACAGCATCGCGATGCCCACACCGATGGCCAGCGACCACAGCGTCACGTAGGCCTGGTTCGGCACCACGCGGTCGTACACGTTCATCGTGAAGAAAATGGTGGCCAGACCCAGCACGTTGATCAGCAGCGCGCCGAGCGCGGCGCTCGCGTAATAACGCCGGTAGCGCCACAGCGTCTTGAACAGCCAGTGCCCGGCAGGCTCCACGGCCGCTTCGCCCGCGCGCGTGTCGATCTTCGCGCGCGGCTTGACCAGGATCGCGTAGCCCGAATAAATCTCGTCCATCTCGGCCTGCGTGTATTCGACCGGCTCCTCGCCCAGGTCCGGGATCACGAGCTGGTACAGCAAACGGCCTTTCGCTTCCGGGTCGGGATCGCGCCGGCGGCCGATCAGGATCGACCCGCCGTACGTCTTGTGCAGCAGGATCATCGGCATCACGTGATGCGACAGCAGTTGCAGCCGGCGCTCGATCAGCCCCGCCGTCAGGCCCGCGCTGGACAGTGCGTCCAGCGCGAGCGACGGCGACAGCAGGCCGTTCTTCGGCAGCCCCGCGGTCAGTGCTTCGGAAGTCCTGCCAAGGCCATAGCGCTCGCAGATCCACATCACGCAGTCGAGAAGACTGTCGGGATTGGTTCTCTGCTGCGCGGGCGCCGGCATGTCGGGGAGAATTTCAGTTGCCATGATCAAAACCTTCTGATGACTCGCTGTCAGGCCCGCGCAACGCCAACGCATCGTCCGGGCTGCCAGGGCGACATGTGCGCTGGGCGCCGTCGGCGCGACTTCGCACTGCGCGGCATGCCGCGCAACGACCTGGCTGAATGAGATTCCCGTCAGGGGACGAAAGTCGTCCCGGGTTGTGACGGGGGAGTAAGGAACAGCGGCAATTCTGATCAAATGGACCGGCGCGAGATATAAGACGCCAGGGACAAGCGGATCGGACCCGTACCAAATCTCGGGCGAGATGATTAAATGGTGTTAAATGCGCTTTTACAAACAGGTGTTAGAAAGCAATTTGTATTGATTTTGAAATAAACCTGTGCCATTGCGCGCCGCCTGCCCCAGCGCCCTCGCACGGCAGGCAGCGGTCCGGAAGCCGCATCCACCGCGTATTCATCACAACAACGGGATTAGTACGCGTACGATAGTGGATTAGTGCCAGCCCGATGGTGAACGCAGGACTGGCCGACTAAAGTACGACCTTGATCCGCGTCATGCGCGATAGTCATACTAGTCATACGCACCCGGCTGACATCCTTGCCATACCCAGCCGCCCTCTCTCCTGCCATTGCCAGCAGGGGCCGCACCAGCCGGACCTTGCTTCAACCCGATGAGGACGCCATTAGCATGGACGATTTCACCATCCAGATCGTGCTCGCCGACGACCATCCGGCGATCATCAGCGGGCTGCTTCATACGCTGAAAAAGCACCGTACCGTCAATGTGGTCGGCAGTGCCGCCAATTCCACCGAGCTCATCGCCCAGCTCGCCGCCCACCGATGCGACGTGCTCGTCTCCGACTACGCGATGCCCGGCGGCGACTATGGCGACGGCATCACGCTCTTTTCCTTCCTGCGCCGGCGATACCCCGAAACACGCATCGTCGTGCTGACCATGATCGACAACGCCGGCGTGATCCGCGCGCTGCTCAAGCTCGGCATCGAGTGCATTCTCAGCAAGGCCGACGCCACCGACCACCTGCTCGCCGCCGTTCATGGCGCCTATGCCAACGGCCGATACTTTTCTCCCACGATCGCCAAGGTCGTCTGGCAGATCGATATCGAACAGCCCGCCACCAGCGCCCGCGAATTGACCAGCCGTGAAGCCGAGGTCGTCCGGCTGTTCGTTTCGGGCATGTCCATCAACGAAATCGCCGCGCATCTCAAGCGCAGCAAGCAGACCATCAGCTCGCAGAAAAACAACGCAATGCGCAAGCTCGGCATCGAGCGGGACACCGATCTCATCAAGTATTCCATCGGCGCGTCGCTCGCCGCCCCCGGCACCGAACTGCCCGCGGAGCCGCCAGCCGACGCATAAGTGCAAGTGCAGCAGGATCAAGGCCGGGCACTGCCGCGCCGCCGCGTGCGCACCGTCCATCGGCATGGCGTCCGGCTCCCATCGCTTCCTTGCTCGCGGCGAGGCCGCTTTCGCACATGACCACGCACACGCACGACGCCAGTGGCCCCGACATCCCCGCGCCGCCCGGTCCCTCCACGCCGGCGAGCGAACCCGGTGTTCTGAATCGCTACCAGCGCACGCTGCTCTATGGTGGCGGAGCCATCGTTACCGTCATTCTCGTGACCGTGATCGCCGTGGTCCTGCAATCGCTGGTCAAGGACTACGTTGCCGACCGCGCCGCGGAATTCGGCATACGCAAGACGCTGCTGCAACTCGAGCTCCTGGCGCGCGAAGGCGCGCTGCGGGTCGGCATCATGCACGAGGAATCGGTCTGGAGCCTGCGTCCCGCTCCGGCGCCCGCGCTCCTGAACGAATTCGCGTCGCAACAAGGGCGCATCGTGCTGCAGGGCAATCGCAACTTCGATCCGCTGCTGGTGCTGGGCGACATCACGCCCCAGCACCCGGCGTCGAGCTTTGCGCCCTACCTCGCGCTCGCGGACGAGTTCAGCTACCGGGTGGGCGCATACACGAAGGTTCAGGGGCGCTCACTGTCCGGCTACCTCTACAGCCCGGACGCCAGCTTCATCGCCATCGTACCGGCGCCCAAGGACGGCGATCCGCTCAAACTGAACGGCGTCGCCAATACCGCGGCGTTGCTGCAGCGCATCGCGCCGGACCTCGGCGATCTGCGCGATCCCGTCGTCACGGCACAGTTGCTTGCCGCGCGCAACCCGATCTGGCTGCCGCCCTCGATCGACCCTTTCAGCCACAAACCGGTCATCCGCCTCGTGCAGCCCGGCTTCGACCACGGCAAGCCGTTCATCGTGTTCGTCAGCGACCTTCCCGTCGACCTGTTGCGTTCACGGCTGGCGAGCGGCCGTCACGACGAAGTCTCGATGATCGTCGACGCGGCCGGCCAGCTCATCCTGAGCACGGAACAGCCGCTCGCCGAAGATGGACTCACCGCCGCCGTGCGGCGCATTGCGCTGCCGAAATGGCACGGCAAGCAAGCCGACCTGCACTACCGGAGCGGATTCTTCGTGCTGCGCGACCAGATCTCGGCGGCGGGCTGGCGGCTCGTCTATGCGTTTTCCTGGCGCACCATCGTCGCCGAGCTGTGGCCTCGCCTCGCCGGCTACACCGCCGCGATGCTGTTCGCGATCTCGGTCCTATGGACCTTCCTGATCCTGCTGGACAGAAAGGTCTTCACGCCGGGCTATCAACGTTCGCAGCGGGTTTTCGAAAGCGAGAACCTGAATCGCACGATGGTATCGACCGCGCCGTCGGGCCTCGTCCTGTTGTCCTTTTCCAGTGGGGAAATCCTGCTGCAGAACGACGTGATGCGCACCTGGGCGGCCAGCGCGGATCCGATGCGCGCCCCGTTGCATCTCCAGCTGTTGAGACGCTACCAGGCCGCGGCGCACGCCGATGCCTGGGAAGGCGATCTCGACCCGCCACTTGCCTGCACCGACGGAAGCACCCTCGATCTTCACGTCAGCGCCATCCGCACCAAGTACCAGGGCGTCGACGTGCTGCTGTGCAATATCACCGACGTCACCGCGCGCCGCAACACCGAACGCGCGCTGAAAGAGGCACGCACCGCCGCCGATGCGGCGAACCGCGCGAAATCCACGTTCCTGGCCACGATAAGCCACGAAATACGCACTCCGCTCAACGCGATCCTGGGCCACCTCGAACTGCTCGATCGCTCCGCGCTGACCACGGCCCAAAGCCGGCGGCTGCACACGGTCATGTCGTCCTCCTCCGCGTTGCTCGGCATCATCAACGACATTCTCGACCTCTCGAAGGTCGAATCCGGACAGATGACCGTCGAGACAATCCCCTTCGACCTGGCCGGACTGACGCGAAGCGTCGTGGCCGCCCTCGCGCCGATCGCCCAGGCCAAGGGCATCCGGCTCGAGACCATGATCGCCGATAGCCTTGCCCCGCAATACATGGGCGACCCGACCCGGGTTCGCCAGATCATGGTCAACCTCGTCGGCAACGCGATCAAGTTCACCGAGGTCGGCGAAGTATTGCTCGAGGTCTACGCGCAGGATGAAGAGCGCAGCGACTCGCCCATCGTGATCGGCGTGGTCGATACCGGCATCGGCATGACGCAGGCGCAGCAGCAGAACCTGTTTCAGGAATTCAGCCAGGCGGACCCGTCCATTGCACGCCGGTTTGGCGGCACCGGGCTGGGCTTATCGCTATCCAGGAAACTGGCCGCCCTGCTGGGCGGAACCATTGACTTCAGTTCCGAGGCCGGTGTCGGCAGCACGTTTGTCGTCACGCTTCCGATCTCCGCCCATGCGGGCCTCGCAACAGGCACGCCCCCCGTACCCACGATGACGGCGCTGCCCGACGCCCCCCCCGTCGCGGCCGGCAGCGTGCTGGTGGTCGACGATCATCCGGTCAACCGCGACCTGATTCGCGACCAGCTCGAGATTCTCGGCTACGACGCAGACGTAGCGGCCGACGGATTGGCCGCCCTGCGGTGCTTCAGCGAGCGCCACTACGACATCGTCATGACCGATCTGAACATGCCCGGCATGGACGGCTACATGCTCGCGCGATGCCTGCGCGACCGTGGCGCGCTGGTACCGATCGTCGCCATCACCGCGCATGCGACTGAACACGAGCGCCGGCTCTGCGAGCAGGCCGGCATCGACGATGTCCTGCTCAAACCCATGTCGCTCGGTTCGATCGACGCGGCGATACGCCAGCAGGTCGGCCAACCGGGAGCCACGCGTGCCGCCGCGCTCCCTGCCGAAGCCGACCCGAGCCGCGGCGTGCTGCCCGAGGATGTGCACGCCCGGCTGCTCGAGGCGCTGGGAAAATCCGTCGAGGCGATCCGCCGGGCCCACGCATCAAACGACACGCAAAGCCTGCTGGACCAGTTGCATTCCGTCAAAGGGGCCTTCGCGATGATCCACGAAACCACGGTCGCCGATCTGTGCGGACAACTGGAAGCGCTCGGCCATCTCGGCAAACGCGACGCGATCATGGCGGCGTTGCCCGAGCTTGAACAGCTCGCAGGTTCCCGCCTCGAGCGCCGTCGCGCGAGCCCGTCGGAATCCGGGCTGACCTGATGGTCGTCGCTGACTGAACGCCGCCGGGCTCGCCTCGGCTATTGCGGGCTGCACACTCACGGACACCGAGCCCCATACGCCCCGGCTTTTGCGCTTATCGAACCATCCGAATTCTTGGCACCACCGCTCGCTTCGCATTCCTCCGATAGCAAGGCAGGCTTGCTGAACAATTGCCAGAATTGATTACGCCGATCGTTGCGCAGGCGCTGTTGTCGCGCGACGGATGCTTGCTGCCGAATAGCGACACGATCGTTCCCCGGGATATCCTGCAGTCGCTCGAAGCGGGCGCTTTTTCGATCGGAACCACACGTTCCTGACGAAAGAAGGCAGCGCGCCGAGCATGTCTCCCACCGACGTGATCGACGACGAGCACGAAGCTGCACGCGGACGACACGCCGATCCTCGTGCTCGCGCCGGACAACAAGAAGCGAAAACAGCACGGCTCTGGGCGTACGTGCGTGACAACAGTCGTTCGGGATCGGCGGAGCCCGCTCACGGTCGCGCGATGCGACGGTCTGGACGTTCCCCGTCTCTCCTAATCTCAACTTCTCGCACCGCGCGGTGCGGAACCGCATGCCGGGTGGTGTGCCAGGGGCATAGCCATTGAGCTAGCGCCTATGCCGATTGTTCGTGGCCGATGCACGGTGAGCGTGGTGCGGAACTTGTGGAAGAGGCGGCTTCCGTGCGCCATATAGCGCGGGAACGCGCATATCGCCGCGACTTTCGGTCGGGAATCTGACTAATCAAATTGCCGGTGCGGTTCCCCTGTCGATACGATCGCGATGCACGAATGGCTCGCCGCCAGGCGAATGGACAAATCTTCGGTTCACGTTATTGGAGAACATCACATGGGCGTACGCGACATCACTGGGCGATCGGCATTGCTGCAGGCTGAGATAGCCGAGTCGGATATCAAGGACACGCAAC
>NZ_FPJP01000069.1:0-1996 GCF_900119325.1 Burkholderia sp. NFPP32
AACGTATCCTGATTTCCATCTGCGGAAAGTACATCAATGAGTTCTGCCGCATTGCGCCGGAACGCTTGCTCATCAAAGGGAGCAGCAGCCAAATTCTGGACTATGTTGTTCAACCGAACTCTATCGGGATGCCTCAGCCTGAGAATGGGTTGTTGATTGATCGTCGCGGTCGATGTCAATGACGTATCAGAGCCGGCCCCGCCCGTCCTTGGTTCTTTTTTCACGACCCATTGATCGCCCACGCGCTCGACCGGGTATCTAGTGAGGCTGTCAAATTCTTTTCTAATGAAGAATCGGGCCTCGTGGGTGAGAACGTCTTGCTGTCTGTCCAACCGGAACAAGCGTTTGCCGATCAGGATGTACCGGTACGGCCCGTCGGCATACATATCATCGGCCTTGATGTATTTCAGGTCCTTGAGTCGATTGCTCGGGATCTCAATTTCTTTCAGGAGCTCCAAAGACGGGCCCGCGCCGCCGACGCCGGTGTTATGACGCGCGACGCCGAACGGGACTTTGTTCGCATGGCCGGTTTCCCGGAGGAGATGTATGCCTTTCGGAAGGCGGGCGAGAATCTTGCGCGGATTCGCTAGTCGGCCGAGTGCCCTGAGACCCTTGGCAAGTTTTCCGAACGGAACGACATCGACTAGATCAAACGCGAGTCCGATTCCGGCACTGATTTTCTTCTGCAACGATTCCTGATGCAGTTCATCATTCGTGACGGAGAAGGTATCGGCGTTCTCGAGTTTCGTGGAGACTGCGGCCGAGTACAGCGGAGCGGTAAAATCGCCTTTGAGGGCATTTGTATTCAAACTCGTCCAACTAGAGCCTGATTTCTCATTGGCTTCGGTGTATTGCTCGATACCAGCTTGGCGGGTCATGGTCTTGCCGCCCACCGACACATTGCCTAGCGAGACACGACCCTTAAAATACGCGATCCATTCCGGCTGTTTGAACATGGGGTCCTTCTTCATGTCCTCGCGGCTGCGATAGGTACGAAACGTCTTGCCGTCCGGGCCGTCGGGCGTATAGAGCACAACCGTGGCCAATCCCTTGTCGGCTGCGCCGATCACGAGCATGCCGTTCACCGGATAGGTGGCGCGAACGGTGTTTTGAGGCTGGCCTTTCTCCCAGATATCGACGGTGAATTCCTCCGTCTGGATCTCGTGCCTATTCACCTTCTCCCGTTTTTGGGAGTCGGGACTCTTGAGCACCGCCTGCACCATGCGGGAAGGGGTTTTGTCGTCATAGAGCGCATCGATTTCCCCGCTCATCCTGGCTTCCTGGGCGTCCACCTGCATTCTTGCCAGGTAGGCCGCCTTCCAGGTCGATTGCAGCTTCTGTCCGTTGGCGCCCAGATATTTGTCGGTCAGCAGTTCCTTATAACCCTTGCCGATATCCAGCTTCCCGGCGAGTGCATTCAGTGCATTCTTGTCGAGCGTAACCGCCTTGCCACTCGTGTCCGTGATCGCGTTGCCATCCGTGTCGCTCAACGTCGCGGTGACGCTGACCTTGTTCTCTCTGAAGAGCTTGGCAAAATCCGAGCCCGATACGAGGATATCGAGCAGCGTGCCCGAAAACCCCGTGTCATCGTCCGGTGGATTCTGGGCAAGCCTTCTTTCCAGCACCACGTACTCGGTGAGCGTGACCGAGATCGTCTTATACTGGGGTTGCGGATTCGGGTTGAGCCGCGTTGGCCCTTCGGGCGGTTGATAATATCCGATGGTAACGGCGCTCTTGTCCGGATCGATGCCAGGATACTTTGCTTGCAGTTCCTCACGAATTTTACCGACGGCAAACTCTTCCAGGGTGGGAATACCCGATTCGAGTTCCTCGAAGTTGTTCTCGAGTTGGTCGGCTGCCTCCTGGTAGGTTCCGAGTGCTGCTCTATCCTGCGACGAGCCTTTCTTCCACCATTCAGGCCGATTCTCTTCGATCAGACGGAGGTCACGCTCCTTGAGTGGACCGTCGGCGTCGAACGACTCGCGCAAGTCATCCG
>NZ_FPJP01000007.1:0-323243 GCF_900119325.1 Burkholderia sp. NFPP32
CGGCGCGGCGGTGCCGACGATGGCCCCGCCCACGCCCTGCGGCACGAACGCACCTTGCGCCACGGTCGACGCGTAAGCCGGAATGTGTCCCGTGACCGTGTGCGGTACCCCCGGCAATGCATGGTGTACATGAGTCATTTTCAAGTCCTTGATCGAGAGGAAAGAGACGGCGCACAAGCCGCAGGCGGTGCGTCGTGCGCGCCGTTCACATGCCGGCCGGCGATGCTTCCATCGACTCAGGACGCGTGCGTCGAAGCAAACATCGGAGGAATCGGCAGGTCGATTCTGCGAGTCGGGTCCTGCCGGTTCCATTCGGCAAATGCGGTATGCGTCGTTGTCATTGCGAGCCGGACGGCGGAACGGAAAATGGTTCGGTGAGCCAGCCGGAAAGCACGGCCGTATGGAGCAGCGCGCAGATATTGGTGGAGGCCGTCTTCCCGAGAAGATGCGAGCGATGCTTGCGGGCGGTCTGGTCACTGATGCCCAGTGCACGGGCGACCTGCTTGTCGCTCATGCCGGCCGCGAGCAGTTTCAGGACCTCGCGTTCGCGCGGCGAGAACGGGTCGGCACGACGCGGGGCGCCGTTTTTTTGAGCACGTCAGGAAAGAGAATGAAATAGCGAATGGTCAGCTGCGCGGATTTCCGGACGCCGAATTTGTTGAGCAGATTTTCACGATGCTTGCGCGCGGTTGATACGGAAAAGACCAGTTCGGCCGCGATTTCACGGTCGGTCAGGCCTTTCGCGACCAGGCCCAACACGACTGTCTCGCGTGTAGTGAGTTTCAAGATGGATTCCCCGTTGACCCTTGAAAGGGCATCCCCTTTTCGTCACGGGAGCGGTGATCTCCTTTGAATTTTCATGACAACCTCACCGGCGACCGGACTCCGCCCCTTACGCACGCGACATGCAAAGGTGGATGCGCTCGAGACTGCAGTGATATTTCCGGCCAACCCTTTATGAAACGAATTTGCCGCGAGTATTCATGTCTGCTCGGCGGTCAAGGCAACACTGCTCGGATTATTTGAATTCGGGCGATCGGAACGATGCATCATACGCCCGCCATTCGGCTTTGCATGATGATTGATATTACTGATTGAATTGACTCAATCGGTGTGCATTAAATTATGAATTCACAGGTGAATTTTTATTTTTGTTTATAATTCAAGTAATTCGACACAAATGAGAAATTCTCGGTTATTTAATTACAAACCGACGAAATCGAATTAGACGATTGAAAGCTACCGGGTCGAGGATTTGCGCTGGGCGCCCTCGTCCTTCCTAGTCGATCTTTTTTCGTTCGCAGATGCCCGCGCCCGCCAAAGGGGCGCCCGGACGGCCCTGTCTTGGCTTCGTCGAGTAACGCGGAGAGCGTGAAAATGTGAGTCGGTGTCTGCGAGCCACGCGGAAGCGGGCACACCCGCGATCAACTTCCCGGCAGAGGTGAAATCATGCGGTCGGCTTGCGATTGCATGCAACGTCGACGCTGCATGGCAGCGTCTCCTGGCAAACCGGGCTGTTGCGCGCCTCGCCTGAGATGATCGCAACAGATTGAGGTGAACTGACGTGCAACAGGCGACCACCCGAGAAACTCGCTATTCCGCGGGCGGCTCACCTACACTACGCGTAGAAATATAAGAGAAACACCGTTTTGTCTCGCGGATTTCCCGACAGAAATCTCGATCGCCACTGCCAACACGCAGTTCCCGGCTACGTCACCACGCCGACCTGCCAGGGCACGAACTCGTTCTGCCCATAACCGTGCAACTCGCTTTTCGAATACGCGCCCGATGCGCAGTCGAGCATGCTCCTGAAAATGTCGTCGCCTAGCCGGGCGACCGTCGTCGTGCCGTCGATCACACCGCCGCAATTGATGTCGATGTCCTCTTCCTGACGCTCCCACAGCGCCGTGTTCGTCGCAAGCTTCAGCGACGGCGCCGGCGCGCAGCCGTATGCGGAACCGCGCCCCGTCGTGAAGCAGATCAGGTTCGCGCCCGACGCGACCTGCCCCGTCGCGGACATCGGGTCGTAGCCCGGTGAATCCATGAAAACCAGGCCGCGCACATCGATCCGCTGCGCGTACTCGAACACGTCGACGAGGTTCGTGGTGCCCGCTTTCGCGATCGCGCCCAGCGATTTCTCGAGGATCGTCGTGAGTCCGCCCGCCTTGTTGCCGGCCGACGGATTATTGTCCAGCGCGGCGCCGTTGCGCGCGCAATAGCCTTCCCACCAGGCGATTCGCGCGAGCAGCTTCTCGCCGACCTCGCGGCTGACGGCGCGCCGGGTAAGCAGATGCTCGGCGCCGTAGACTTCCGGCGTCTCGGAGAGTATCGCGGTGCCGCCCTGGCGTACCAGGCGGTCGACCGCCGCACCCAGCGCGGGATTCGCGGAGATGCCCGAGTATCCGTCGGAGCCGCCGCACTGCAGCCCCACCACGAGATGCGATGCCGGCACCGCGACACGCGTCGTGCGGTTCGCTTCCGCGAGCATGTTCGTGACCATCGCGATGCCGCGCTCGATCGTCTTGCGCGTGCCGCCGCTTTCCTGAATCGTGAAATGCTGCAAGCGTGCGCCATCCGCGTGCCCGCCTTCGCGAAGCACATCGCCGATCTGATTGGTCTCGCACCCCAGGCCGATGAACAGTACCGAATGGAAGTTCGGATGCGCGGCGTAGCCGGCCAGCGTTCTGCGAAGAATCGCGATCCCGTCGCCGCGCGAGTCGATTCCGCAGCCGAGCCCGTGCGTGAGCGCGATCACCCCGTCGATGTTCGGATAACCGGCCAGTGCCTGCGGGTGCACATCGCGCCGGAAATGGTCGGCGATCGCGCGGGCTACCGTCGCGGAACAATTCACGCTCGTCAGTATGCCGATGTAATTGCGCGTCGCGATCCGTCCGTCAGATCGGCGAATGCCCATGAAGGTCGCCGGTGTTTCGTCGAACAGCGTCGGACTCGCGGCCACGCCGAATTCATGCTCGCGCGCGAACTCGGCCATGCCGAGATTGTGAATGTGCACGTGCTGGCCGCGCGCGATCGCTTCGCGCGCGACGCCGATGATCTGGTTGTAGCGCCTGATCGGCTCGCCTTTCGCGATGTCGCGCGTCGCGATCTTGTGACCGGGCGGAATCAGGCCGGCGACGACGAGCGCCTCGGATGCGATCCGGGCGCCGGATACGAGCTGGCGCGTCGCGATCACGACATCGTCGTTCGGATGCAGCCGGATCGCGACCTGTTCGGTGGCGTAGGTAGTCATGGTGATGATCCTGGATGGGTCGTGGGATGGCGCGCTGGCGAAGGTTATCGATGCGTGCCGACCTGCGCGCCGCCGTGCGTGCCTTCGGCCGCGGCGTGCCCCATGCCGCGCAGCGAACGCAGCAGCAGCACGCTGACGAAGCACAACGCGGCGACCACCACGAAGCCGGCGCGCGAATCGTGCGACGCCGCGTCCGCGAACGCCTTGATCTGAGGCGACACGAAGCCGCCGAGATTGCCGATCGACACGATGAACGCGATGCCGCTCGCCGCGCCCGTCCCGCCGAGATAGCGTGTCGGCAGGCACCAGAACACCGGCTGGCACGCGACCAGGCCGGGAATCGCGATGCAGAATGCGAGCAGGGTCGGCACCGGCGTATTGATCACGGACAGCGACGCGAACGCGAGGATCCCGACCGTCAGCATGCCGGCCGCGACCTGCAGATGATTGTCGCGACGATCCGCGAAGCGGGTCGCGACGATCATCGCGGCGATCGTGCACAGCCAGGGAATCGTCAGCAGCAGACCGATTTTTCCATTGACCTGGGAGCCCATCGTCGCGGCGAATTTCGACGGCAGGTAGAACGCGAGCGGCGCATTGCCGATCTGGATGCAGAAGTACGCGGCAATGAACGTCAGCACGCGGCGGTCCTTCAGCACGCCGAACACGGCCGTCGACAGATGCCGGGGCTTCGCGCGCTCCTCGGCGTCGAGTGCGTGGCCCAGCGCCCGCTTCTCGTCCTCGGTCAGCCAGCGCGCGTCTTTCGGCCGGCTCGTCAGGTAGAAAAACGCGATCACGCCGACCACGGTCGCCATCAGGCCCTCGACCAGGTACATCCATTGCCAGTTCCGCAAGCCGAACATGTCATGCATCTGCAACAGGAAGCCCGACAGCGGATTGCCGATCAGCATCGCGATCGGCACGCCGAAGTAGAAGAGCCCGAGCGCACGGGCGCGCCCCTTCGCCGGAAACCAGTAGGTCAGGTACAGGATGATCCCGGGAAAGAATCCGGCCTCCGCCGCACCTAGCAGGAAACGGATCCAGTAGAACTGCGTCGGCGTGTGGGCAAACATCATCGATGCCGACACGAAGCCCCACGTCACCATGATTCGGCTCATCCATACGCGGGCGCCGATGCGGTTCATGATGAGGTTGCTGGGCACCTCGAACAACGCATAGCCGATGAAGAAGATACCGGCGCCGAATGCGAACGCCGCGTCGCTCAGGCCCGTATCGGCCTGATAGGCGATCTTTGCGAAACCGACGTTCGCGCGGTCGATAAACGCCAGCGCGTACATCAGCGTCAGGAACGGCAGGAGCCGGATCGCGGCCTTCCTGACCGCGCCGGCGAGATGCTGCGATTGTTGAGGATCATGGTTCATCGTTGTCTCCGGGATTGTTCTCGTCGTGGGGCCGATCGCTCACGTCCGCCATTCGGGCCCGATCACGAACAGCTTCGCGAGCGACTTCACAGCATCGGCGCACAGTTCGTTGCCGCGGCCGATCGTGAAGGTCGGGCCGTGCCCGTCGATGCCGTTGCGCGCATCGGTAACGAGCGTCACGTAGGTCGCCGAGTAATCCGAATTACCGTTCATCGCGTCGGAGCCGTCCATGCTCTTCGACGTCGGAAAGCGAATGTCACGTACCTGCGCATCGATAATTCGTGTCGCCATCGCTGCATGTCTCCTTGTCGTTTCATCTCGTCTGATCTTGTCGCCGCGCCCGGACGCCCCTGCAACGAGCCCGGCCGCTGCGGCCGTTCAGCCAAGCGCCGCGATCAGGCGCGGCTGCCCGATCGGCAACTTCAGCGCGCGCGCCATTTCGAGCACCGGGCGCAGGCGTCGCAGTTTCTTCATGTCGTGATTGCCGGCAATGTCGGCCAGCCGGTGCGCGAGGAATGAATTCGCGAACCGGTCGCGTACCTCGTCCAGATACGACAGCGCCGCGTCGCGCTCGCCGAGCGCAACGAACACCGGCATCACCTCGTCGTTCCACACCGCTTCGAGCGGTTCGCGATATGCGCGATCGTCCATCGCCGCACCGACCGTCATGTCCGCCGCACCGCCAAGCGTGAGCCATTGCTGCGCGAGCATCGTGTGTCCAAGATTGAGCAGCAGCAGTTTCAGGCGCTCGTAGCGTTCGAGATCGTCGGTCACGACGATGTCGGGGTGTTCGCACGGCAGCGTCATCCCGGCCGTGCGCCGAACCGCCCACAGCGCATACGGCTCGGCAATCGCGCCGACCGGATGGATCGGCTCCGACACGATGCGGTCGACGAGGGAATTGACCCACACGCAGCCGCCGATCAGGTAATCGACGAATGCCGCGTCCGCGCGCCAGCCCCGCGCGACGCCGACCACCAGGTCGCGCAGCGTGTCGCCGTTGCGCGCGACGAGTTCGCACGGCAGCAGCGTGACGGGCTCGCCGCCTGCCCGGAAACGCTCGTGCAGGAGCACCGCAAGCTTCGCCGCGAAGCCGCGCGGCATGCGGCGCCCGTCGAGCAGGCCCGCGCCGTCGTCGTCGAACAGCGCATAACCGCTGTCGCCGGTGTTCGATACGATCACCCGGACGTCGTGCGCCGCACGCTCTCGCAACAGCGCCCAGTCCTCGCTCGCATGCAGCGCTTCCGTGATCGCCACGCAATCGACCTGCCGGTCGATCGTCTCGCCATGCCGCCTGCCGCGGATTCTCACCGGATAGCGTCCGGCCGCGCGCAGCGCATCGATGCGCGCGCGACTCTCGGCGCTCGACGTCGTCTGCACGACCGTCACCGCACCGAGCGCGCGGCCGACAGCCTGCGCTTCGGACGTGAACAGGTCGACATGCGCCTGCAGGAAGCGGCTGGTCCCGAATTGCAGGATCGGATTGGCCATCGGTTTGCCGTCCGCGCTCAGCATTCGACGAGCGCCTTGATCACGCCGGCGTCCGGTTCGAGCAGCTCCGCGAAGCGGTCGGGCAGATCGGCCAGGCTCAGCGCGTGCGTCTTCAGCGCATCGGTCGGAACCTGGCCGGCACGCATCGCGGCGAGCACCGTTTCGAAATCCACCGGCGTCGCGTTGCGGCTCGCGAGCAGCGTCGTTTCGCGTTTGTGGAATTCCGGGTCCGAGAACGAGATGCGCCCTTTTACGAGCGAGATCAGCACGTACTTGCCACCGTGCGCGACGAAGTCGAGACCGCGCTCCATCGCCGCGAGATTGCCGGTGGCATCGAACACGACGTCGAAAAATTCATCGTCGGTGAGCGCCGCGAGACGCCGCGCGTCCGCGCCCTCCCCCGTCGTATCGAGCCGCACGGCGGCGTGCGCACCCAGCGCCGTCTCGCAAACCGCGAGCCGGTCTGCGCGAGCGTCGAGCACGCAAACCCGCGCGCCGCGCAGCGTCGCGAAAATCAGCGCAGCCATGCCGATCGGACCGGCGCCGACAACCAGCACGCGCTGCCCGGAGCGAACGTCGGCACGCGCCACGGCGTGTGCGCCGATCGCGAGGAATTCGATCATCGCGGCCTGATCGAGCGTGACGCCGTTCGCGTCGAACACGAATGCCTGCGGGACGGCGAGGTATTCGGCCATGCCGCCGTCCGCGTGCACGCCCAGCACCTGGATTCGCGTGCAGCAGTTCGTCTTGCCGGCCCGGCACGCGATACACGTGCCGCATGACAGGTACGGCATCACGTAGACCTGGTCGCCGGCCTTGACGCGCGCACCCGCCGGGGCGCTCTCGACGATGCCGGCCAGTTCGTGCCCCATCACGCGCGGATAGGCGAGATACGGCTGGTTGCCGGTGAAAATGTGCATGTCGGTACCGCATACGCCGACCCGCTTCACGCGAATCAGCACATCGTCGGGCCCCGCGGCCGGCATCGGACGCTCGGCAACAACGAGGCGGCCGGGTTCTTCGCAAATGACTGTTCTCATCGGGATCTCGATAACGTATGAAAAGAGGACGGTGTGGATGCAAATTGGCCTGACCAGACGAAGGCTATTGGCCTGACCATTTGTGGTCAAGCCAATTTCGTCAAATCCATGGAAAACACCTAGATCGCGACGCTGCCGAAAAAACCATGACAAGCCTTATTCTACCGTCCCATAAGGCTTACAACGGAATACACCAAGCAGCGAACGATGCCGTCCCGGGGCACTTCGGTAAGGCCAATTCAAAGGCCAATGCAAACTACTCTGTCACTGGTCTCCAGAACGCCCGATAAATTGGTCAGGCCACCAAACGTGCAGTAGACTCGTTGCTCCGGAGCACACGTGCGCGGTCCGCCGCGAGGGGGAGCATTGCCGGGCCAGTTCAATCAGGTGGATACCCGCCGTCTCTATCAGCGCATCGCCGACCAGATTCGCTCTCTGATCGAGGAGGGGCGCTTTGCCGACGGAGAACGCCTGCCGCCCGAGCGGGATCTCGCGCAACAGCTTGGGGTTTCGCGGCCGTCCGTTCGGGAGGCGCTCATTGCCCTGGAGATCGAAGGCGTCGTCGAGGTGCGGATGGGGGCCGGCGTGTTTGTGTGTGCCGTCGCGAAGGCCCCGGCCGCGCCGGCGACATCGCTTGGCGAAAACCCGATCGAGCTGATGAATGCCCGTGCGGCGCTGGAAGGCAGCGTGATCGAGTTGGCCTGCGCCCGCGCGACGCCCGAACTGCTGGCACCTGTCCGTCGCGCCGTGGAAGCGATGCGATCCGCGATTGCGGAAGGCCGCTCTCCGGTCCAGCACGATCGTGAACTTCACGTGGCAATTGCCGCGATGACGGGCAATTCCGTTCTGGTCCGACTGGTGGGCGAGCTCTTCGACGGGCGCCACAGTCCGATCTCGTCACGCGTCAGCGCACGGGCGGAGAGCAGGCAAACGTGGGCCAAAGCATTCGAGGAGCATGAATCGATCCTTCATGCGCTCGAGAATGGCGAAGTGCTGATGGCACAGGCAGCCATGCGGACACATCTTTACGCTTCGCAGCGACGCTGGCTGGAGCAGGAGCGCAACTGAAGAGGCTGTGCGGCGCGCCAACGGCAACCTGTCGTCAGCGGCGCGCGCGCTCGGCATTACCCGCGCGCAACTGGCTTATCGTCTGCAACGGCGGGCGGACGAGTCCACCAAGGGCTGACGTGCCGTCGGCGATCTGCCGGGCGATGCTCCGCCGCCATCACCCGAGCGCCACGGACTGATCCGGTGCTTGCCGACGCCCTGCGCCGGCAAGCACCGCCCGAACTCGCCGCCATCCATCACCCGACGATCACCTGCTGCCCGGGAGCGATCTCGCCCGGATTGCTCGCCAGATTCCGGTTGAGCTGCAGAATCTCGTTGAGCGCGACGTTGATCCGCTGACCGTCCGACATCCGCTGCTGTTGATCGGCCGGCACATGGGCCGCGGCAAGCAGCGATCCTTCGTGACGTTCGGCAATCGTCCACAACGAATCGCCCGCGACCACATTCACGGTCAGCGGCGTAGCACTTGGCGAACTCGACGGAGGCTGCGCCGATTGCGACGGTGCCGCGGATGCGCTCGGTTGCGACGGCGTCGCTGACGCGTTCGGCTGAGCCGGCGCCGTCGTCGCGCCCGGCGACGGCGCAAGCGACGCGCCCGGCGTCGGCGTCCCGGCGTTCGAACCCGAATGATTCGTCGATGAACCGGGCGTCTTGTGCTTATCGTCCGACGTCGCCGAGGTAATCAGATTGATCCCCTGCATGACGCCGAAGATCGCCACCGGCGCCAGCGCGATGCCGGTCGGCAAGCGCTCCAGCCACGGCGTCGCATTCGGGAAATGCGAATGCAGGCGCCCGGCACCGAGCAGCACACCGGACATCGTCGTCAGCGTGCCGGTATACGGATCGCCCGTCATCGCGGTATGGATGCCGCTTGCGATGCTCATCGCCGAGGTCAGGTAATCGCCGGTCGCGCTCACGGTACGTGCCAGCTGGCTGCGATTCTCGGCATTCACGCCGCGCAGGCTGCCCTTGTAAACGATGCCGGTATAGGCGGCGCTGAATAGCCCGCCCACGGCCTGCCCGCCGGCCACCAAGTCTCCCTTCGCGTACGCCTTGGCCGCGTTCATCGTGATCGAGCCGGCGTAACCGCCCAGCGCAAGCACGCGGCCGATCCGGCCGATCGAGTGTCGCGGGCTGCCGTGATGCAGCAGCTTCAGCGACGTCCCGCCCACCACGCCCTGCATCTGCGCGAGCATGTCGGCGGCGATCGCCTTCGTATGCGTCACCGTATCGTCGAACGACAGTTGCCCGTCATCGTTGAGCGCGCGCAGCTGCGCAGCCTTTGCCTTGCCCTCGTACGCAATCTGCTCCAGTTGCGCGCCGCGCCCCGCCACGTCGAAACCGTTCGCCTTCAGTTGCGTCTGCAGCCCGCGCACGAGCCGGTCGACCACCCGGTCGAACACGCGCGGATCGCCGTTCTTCAGGCTGGCGACCGCGCCGTGATGCAGCGCCTGGAACACGCGGCCGACCCGCAGCCCCGCATACAGCGAATTCGTCGCGGTGCGCACCGACTCCCGGCCCAGCCCGATGAGCAAGCCGGCCCCGGCGCCACCGGTCACGGTGGCCGCCGTGATGTCGCCGGCAATCCGCCGCGGCGACGGCGGCGGCCGGTTGTCGCCGATCGGCTCGTCGTGCACGCGCAGCGCATGCAGTTCCGCCTGCGCGCGCTTCGCGTCGGGAATGGCGACCTGCGCGAGTTGGGCGGCCTCCCGGCGGCTCGCGCCGATCGGCTTCGTGCCGTCGTTGATCAGCGCGGGATCGCGCACGACCGCACGCCAGTGGTCGAGCGGGTCCGCCGCGGCCGGCCGCGCGCGCGTGGTCACGCGGTCGGGCACGCTGCTGCCGTATTGCTTCAGCCAGCGCCCGCCGAACGCGCGCGCGCCCTTGTCCGTGGGGAAGCGCGGCTTGTTGCCGTCGGCGTCCCACTTCTTCGTCGCGTGCTCGATCGTCGCCTTGCGCGCCTGATTCAGCCACACCGTCGTGTTGCCTTCGTAGATTTTCTGGCGCAACCCGGCGATTTCGGCGGGCGTCATTCCGTGCGCGGCGCCGATGCGCTCGACCTCCGCGAACAGCAACTGATGTTGATTCGCCAGCGTCGTCCGGTCGACACGTTCGAACACGCGCGTCAACGCATCCGCGCCGTGCAGGCGGTTGATCACCTCGGGCCGGTTGCGGTTTTCGACGATCAGCTTCGCGAGCGCGCCGGTGAGCTCCTGGTTGCCGATGAAGTCCGCGCCGTGCGTGCCGTATGACAGCCCCATATGCACCCATTCGAGCCCCTTGCGCTCGAGCACCGCGCGCAGCAGCTTCTCGTGCCCCGCGCCCGGCACCGATTCGGGTACCGCGTCCCAGCCGTGGAACGTGACCATCACGTTCGGCGCGACCGTGTCGGGATGCGCGTTCGACCAGCGTTCGAGCGCCGTGACGACCCGCACATAGTCGTGATACGTGTCGTTGGTGCCCGACTGGAACCGGTAGTCGACGCCGGACACGAGCGCGCGCGACGGCGCCGTCTCGAGCCGGATCGCGAAACCCGTGCGCGCCGCCTCGTCGAGCCAGCGGTGCAGATGTTCGAGATCGTCGAGCGCGAGCGCCTTCCCGTCCGAACCGGGCGCGGGATGAATCATCCCGTTCTCGCCGTCGAACTTCGCATGCTTCTGGTCGCCGAGTGCCTTCACCGCGCTCAGGAAATCCGGATCGTGTGCCTTGCCGAGCGCCGCCGCGAGCGAATGCGGGTCGATCACGAGCGTAACGACCGGCATCACGCCGCCGTACCGTTCGACCTGCGCGCCCATCAGCGCCGGATCGTCGCGCAACGAGTACGAACGCGCCATCGGCACCATCCTGTCCTGCAACTGCGGGTCCGAGCGCGTGTGGAATTGCCGGATCCGCTTGTCGGCGACGGTCGCGGCGCCGACGCGGCGCGTGTGCGGGCGCAGCTTGCCGTTGACCGGCAGGAATCGCGATGCCGACGTCGATACGTCGCGCGCGACAAACAGCTTGTTGAGCAGCGTGCGCCACATGCCCACGTCGACCATCACGGCCTGCGGTTCGCCCTTCAGCACGAGATTCACGTCGCCGGGCCGCCGAGCCTGTTTGTTGAAGGCCTCGATCTGCTCGTGGGTCGGGAAATAATCCTCGGTCTTCGCCGCGCCGTTGCGCAGGCTGAACTCGACGACCGTGGCCGACGGCAACCCAGGCTGGTACGGTTCGATCGACAGCGACTCGGGCGCCTGGCCGCTGCTCCCCAGACGCCGCAGTTCGCCGAGCACGTCGTTGTAGCGGTGCTGGAGGCGGGCCGCCAGCGCGCGGAACGCCGCCGACTGCTGCCCGCGCGCCTGCGCGTCGGACACTTGCTCCTTGAGCGCTTTCTCACGTGCCTCGAGCGCCGCGACGCGCGTCGGCCGCGCACTGTTCAGAAAGTCGCGCGGCTGCAACTGCGTGAGCAGGAAATGCACGTCCGCGCCGAAGCGATCGGTACCGATCGGCATTTCGTCGAGCGGGATGCCCGGCTTGTTCTGGTTACCCGCGTGCTTGATCTCGTCGAACCAGCGCATCTCGCCGTTGCGCGCCGCGATCGCGCCGAGCGGATTGTCGAGTGCCTCGGCCACTGCCCGATCCGTCTTGAACACGTAGATCACGTGACGCCCGCCGTCCAGCGAGCCGTTGCGGATCGCGGTCAACAGGTGCGACACGCCGTTGCCGCTGAAGTCGACCGCGTTGAGTGTGGACTTGTCCGACGGCAACAGGTGCGGATCGACCGGCGGCCGCGGCGCCGCATTCGTGCCGCCGCCCTGCTCCGCGGTTGCCAGCGGTTTGCGGACCGGCACGATCGACTGGAACATGTCGCCGGCCGAGCGCAACGGCTTCTTGTCGGTGGCGGCGTCCTTTGCCGGCCGGAACCCGCCGATGCGATCGACGACCTCGGGCCTGACATCGCTGACCACGAACCGGATACCGCGGCGCGGCGAGCGGCCGACCGGAATGCCGCCCCGGCGGCGGCGCCGGAACACGGTACGCAGGTTCTGCTCGGGAATCTCGGTATCGCCGAGCGGCGCCTTCTCGACGTACTTCCATTCGTGGTTCGTGTTGCGCTGCGCGTAGCCGAGCACCTTGCCCGTCTCGTCCTCGACCACGTGAATCCAGCGGTGCTCGCCTTCGACCGCGCGCACCGCCTGGCGCGGCCGCTTGAAGCCCGGCGCGTCCTGCAGCTTCGACACGGCGGCGGCGAGCTCGGGATCGATCGGGCCCGACGCGGTCACGGGCCACGACGTCTTGCCGTCCGGCGTCTCGATCTTCGACGGGCCGCCGAGTTGCACCAGCTCGTCGTGCGTGACCGGCGATACGTAGAAATCGTACTGGCGCCGCGCGCGGCGCCCGTGGCCGGTGGCTTGCTCGAGCGCCTTTTGAAGCGTCTGCTGCACGCGTTTGCCGTTCAGCATCCGCGCCGGGCCCAGCGTGCCATGCGCATCGGTTTCGAGCACCGCGACGACCGCCGGCATCGCGTGCTCGGCGCCGTCGGCGGGCGGCACGCTATGCGTCGTGATCAGCACGTGCGCGTTGGGTCCGAACTGGCGTGCCAGCCCGTCGAGGGTCGGCGCGTGCCGGCCGTCGATGCGCGTGAGCGTGCGCCGGCCGACGCTGTCGAGCCATGCGGCCGCACGCGCCTGCGGATCGGCCGCTGTCGCCGCCGCGGTGCCCTGCGGCGCGGCGGGCGCGCCCGCATGACCGGCGACGGTGGCGGGCGTCGCCGCGCCGGACGGGTCGCCGGCGGTGCCCGCGAGGCGGCCGGCGGCCGGGTCCGCACCGCCGAGCATCGGCCAGACCGGGCGGCCGGCGACCGAGCCGACCGCGCGCAATCCGGACGCATGCACGGCCGCATATCCTTCCGGCAATCCGGAACGATCGACGCCGGCGAGCCGGTACGACACGTCGCCGGTAGCCGCGTCACGGGTTCGCACGACATACATGTCGACGCCGGCCGGCTTGAACAGCTCGCCGCCGGGCGTCGTGATGCGCAGCGCGCGTGCCGGATCGTGGCCGAGCGCCGACAACAGCACGACGTCGGCCGGCGCGGCGGCCTCGACGGCGGCCAGGTTCGCCACCGCGTGGGCCGCGACGCGTTCCTGCGCCGTCAGGTCGCCCTGCGCGAAGGCGATTGCGTCCGGTAGCGCATCGGCCGGCACGTACGCGTGATGGCGCGGCCCGGTATGCGCCGCATCGAGCGCCGGGCCGAGATCGTCGTGCGCGACCACCCGCGTGCCCTCCGGCAGCGCGCGCTGTCCATCGGGCATCGTGTGGCCCTGCGCATGCGTTGCCGCGGCCGTGGCGTCGGGCACGGTGCCGCTGAAGCGGAACCAGCCTTCCTCGGGATCGAGCGCGCCGAAATCGGTGCCGCTGCCGAGCACGATGCTGCCGTCGCGCGTGACGAATTCGACGCGCAGGTTAGTCAGGCCGGCTTCATCGAACGCCTGCATCACGCCGTCGATCACGCGGGTCGGCTGGGGTTCGTCGAGGAAATAGCTGGGCCAGCGCTGGCTCACGGTGCCGCCGGCACGCGTGACGCGCGCGGCGTCGCCGATCACGCCCGGCCGATCGGTCAGCGCGCTGCGGAACGGATGGTCGAGCGTGACCGATTCGAACGTGTCGTCCGGAATCTCGGTGAAGTCGTAGCCGGGATCGGCAAACGTCGGATCGGGCACGCGCGGCACGGTCGGCCGCACCGGTGCATCGCGCATCGGCCGGGCCGCCGTGTACGCGGTGGCCGGCGAAGGTTCGGCGCCCGACTCCACGCCCGACCCGGCGGGAAGCGCCGCGCGTCCGGCGCGCGCCGGATCGCCGCGGAAGCTCTGCATCGGCAGGCGATCCTTGTCGACCTGGCCGGTCAGTCGCGTCCCGCGCACGGCGGTCGAACCGTCGTGCTCGACGAGCAGGATGTCCGGCGGCGCCCAGACCGACGTCGGCCGCCCCGTGAGCTCGGACAGGCGCTGCGCGAGCGCGGCGGCGAACGTCGTGCTCGCGGCCCGCACCTGACCGGGCGCAACGCGCAACGGATCGTGCTTGTTCGAACCGCCGAAGCACGAATACAGCGTCACGTCCTGCCCCGGTTCGAGATGCGGCGCGACGCGCTCGGCCACCTCGTCCGGCGTCAGCGGCCGGCCTTCGGGGCCCAGCATCGCGTCGGCCGACATCCCGTGTCCGAACACCACGTGATGACCGGGCGGCGACATCAGCGCGCGCGCGCCGATCGCATGCAGCGGGTCGCTCGGCGGCATCAGCAGCGTGTCGGCCGGGCGCAGGAATTCCGGGTGCTGCGTCGCGTCGACGCCGGTCACGTCGTCGAATCCCGTCTGCAGGATCGACTGGCCGTGGATCGTCGTCGTGATCACGCCGCCGTCGACGATCCTGCGATCCGTATAGACGCGGCTGTTCTTCGGATAAATCTTCTGCGGGATGCCCGACAGGCCGTCGTCGGCCTCGTCCGCGACGGCCTGCTCGGTGCGCGCGGCCCATTCGTCCGCCGTGAAGATCTGCCCGGGCCCGACCTCGACGAGCGGGGTCGGCACATAGACGGGCGGCTCGCCCGCGTCCGGTTCGGGCGCGAGACGCGGATGCGCGGGCCCGCGCGGCGTCGATGCCGGCCGCCCGGCATCGCCCGGCGTGCCCGCGTTGCCGCGCCGCCCGCTGTCCGCTTCCGGATCGATCTGCGCTTCGATCGGGCGCACCGGTTCGACCGGCGCGTCGCCGTGCGTGGCCGCGTTCGGCACGGGTTCGCCCCGCCGCGCGAACACCATCGGCGGATCGCTCGCATCGGGCGCCTCGGGGATATGCAGATAGAGCCGCGTCGACACGTCGGGATCGTGCGCCGGCACGACGATGTCGTCGCTGTTCGGATGCAGGAACAGCGCCCCGGTGCCGCGCACCGAGTTGGATGCGATCGACGCGATCACGGGCACCTGCAGCTCGTACGCAAGCTCCTGCGCGAACGGATAGCTGCCGGAGCCGAGATAGCAGCCCGTCAGCAGCACGCCGTTGCCCTCCGTATAGGCGGGATCCTCGAGCAGCTTGCGGGCGAATTCCCTCGGCGACATCGTGCTGCCGCCTTGCGTGACGGCGGCCGAGCTCTCCCAGCTCACGTCGCGCGGCTTCGTGCCGTGCGATTCGGCGATGTCGAAGCCCGACACCTTCAGGAATTGCCGCGCGGTCGCGTGGCCGAGCAGGTTCACGACGCTCGAACCCGGCACGGGCCGCAGTTCCAGCGGATTGACGCGAACCGGCTGTGCGCGGCCAGGCGAGAACTTCCCGTTCACGTCGGGTTCGATCTGGAAGCGCGCGAGCCGGCGGCCCGGATCGGGAATCGCGCGGCGCCACCCGGCCGCGTCGTCGTCGCCGAGCCGGCCGAATACCGGCGCCTGGATCAGGTCCGCGAATTCCTGCAGCAACTCGGGATCGGCGCCGCTGTGCGGCCCCTCCAGTGCGACCGGCACGCCCGGCGTGTAGCCCTTCCACGCCAGATCCTCCAGCGCGTACGTCATCTCGAGCGCGCTCGCCGAACGGCCGCTGCGCGGATTGACGATCGCCCCGCGATTCGTCAGCACGCGCCACACGTACACGCCGAGCGGCACGCGTGACTGCCCCGACGCGTCGCGGCCGCCCCAGCGGTTCGAAACCGGGCGCGGCGCCACGGTGCTCCAGTCGACCGCATGCGCGCCCTGATCGATGACCGCCAAGGCCGGCGAGAATCGGTAGGTACGCGGCGCATACTGCACCGAGTGGTCGGGCTTCCCCGCGTAACTGGGCGCGCCGGGTTCCAGCTCGATGCCGGCCGTGTAACCGGAGTCGGGGCCGTCGCTGCGATAGCGCGGCGAACGCCATACGACGAAGCCGCTCGAGCCGTACACGTCCACCCCCAGCACGTTCGCCAGCAGTTGCGCGAACGACGTCACGCGCGTGCCCGCGCCGCACGCATAAAGGATCACCGGCGATTTACCGTCCCAGCCGCTCTGGCGCACCATCTCGGCCACGTCGTCGGCGCTCATCGGCTTGCCGGTCGCGCTCGCGAACGCATCGGACCACGCGTGCGCGTACACCGCGAAGTAGCCGGGCGGCACCGGCATCAACGGTCGCTCGCCCGCTGGCAGCCGGTTCTCGGGCTGTGACGGGTGGTTCGAATAGATCGCGAGGTCGGCTTCGCGGCGCGGATACGCGCCCCACTGCGTTTCGTGCATGCCGACCAGCGCGTTGACCACGTCGATGCGCTTGCCGTCCTCGAAGCGGATCAGCGGCTTGGCCGGATCGAATCCGCGCGGATACACCACGCGCAGCGTGCGATCGTACGTATCGTTCATCGACAGGGTCAGCGCCTTGCCGGCATCGTCGAGCCCGACATGGCCGACCATCGCTTCGGGCGGCACCGTGCCGTCCGCGGCGAGCCTCGTGGTGTCGACCAGCGCGACCTGGTAGCGGCCCGCCACCGTCCCGCCGAGCGCGACCATCATCGCGTCGTGGTACGACGCATACCGCGTCACGCCGATCGTGCCGTCCGCGTCGGATGCCGCGGCCGCGCGTGCCGCCGCATCGTCGCCCGCGGCCGCGCGCCGTTCGTCCGCGTTCGCCGCGCGGATGTCGTCCGGCAGGTTGCCGCGGTCGGTCGCGGGCAGTCCGTCCTCCTCCGGGTTGCGCACGTTGCCTTCGGTATCCTCCAGCGCGTACACGTAGTATTCGATGTCTTCGAGACGGTTGCCGCCGGCGAGAACCGATCCGACCACGCTGCGCAGCACGTCCGGATCGGCCGCCGCGCGCGCGGGAATTTCCCACGACGCGGGACGTCCCGTCGTTGCAGGCGTGCCGGCCTCGGTCGGCGGCGCTTCGTCGGCGGCCAGCGCGTGCGCGATCGCCGGCGTGGGTTCGCCGTCGATTGCTTCGGCGTCGGGCGCCAGTCTCAACGGGATCGCGCCGCCGTCTTCCGGCATGCCCAGTGTGCGGTGCGCCCGCAGCCACGCGGAGAATCTCGCCCGCAGCCCCGTGCCGGCCGGCGACACCGGTTCGCCGTCGTCGGCCGATTCGCCGAAACTGTTCGCCTGTTCCTCCGCGTGTTGCCACGGGTTGCCGATCTCGCCGACCGCGAGACGCTGGTTCGCGAGCCCGTTGGCGAGCATCGAGTTCACGACGTCGACCGCGACCGGCCGCGGCATTGCCGGCGGCGCGGGCGTCTTCGTGATCGCGCGGATCGGCCGCTCCATCAGCGTGTGCGAACCGAGGCCCATCTGCGCGACGCCGATCCCGAGGTTCAGCAACTGCTGCGCGCGATCGGAATCGGACATCGCATCCCAGTTCTTCACCAGCGACACGCCCTGGTCGGCCATCTGGTAACCGCCGATCACGCCGCCGGTGACGTTGAACACCCCGGCCGTGCGGCCGGTCATCTGCGCGAGCGTCTGGAACGCGTCGGCCCCCTGCGTCAGACTGCCGACCCCGGCCGCCTCGGCCGTGACGCCCTCGCCGCGCGATGCCAGCGTGAGCAGGTCCGAGACCTGCCCGGTCGTGCGCAACAGCGACGACGCTTCGGCGAACGACTTCGCCGCGACGCCGAGCCCGCCGCCCGCGAAGCCGGCGCCGCTGCCGATCAGGCTGATCCAGTCGCCGCGCGCCTGCGCATTGCCGAAGCCGGTCGACTGGCCGTGATCGCTCAGGTTCTTCAGGTCGGCGATGGCGGTCGGCACGCCGACCGCCATCCCCGCACCGACGGCCGCCATCGCATAACCGATCAGCGGGCCGCCGCCGATCGCCCCGATCCCGCTCGCGACCAGCACGACACCGCCGGCCGCCGCGAGTATGCCGGTGCCGATCTCGAGAATGTGTTCGGCGTGCTGGTACCACTCCGTCTTGTGCGCGTCGATCGGTTCGTATTGCCCGAGATCGACGGGCGACCCATCGAGCTTCAGGTTCTTCGGCACGTACAACTGGCCGTCGTCGGACAGCGCATTGTTGTGCTGGTAGTCGTCGACGGTGTCGTACTTCCAGCCGCGATCGTCGATCAGCTTGTACTGGTCCGGATGCCCCTCGACCTGCACCTTGAACAGCGCGCTCGGCGCGGTGCCCGTGCTCTTCGACACGTAGTAGATCGGCACCAGCGACACGACCGCGTGATCGCCGCCGACTTTCCGGATCTGGTCGACGACGGTCTGGATCATCTGTGTTGCGGCGGAATTCTTTGCGTACAGCGACTGGCTGTTCACCGCCGTGCCGTTCAGCAACTGCCCGTTGCCGACGATCATCTGCTCGAGCAGCGCCATCGACGGCACGTCGTTCGCGTCGGTCGGCACCGCGCCCGGGTCGTCGGGCTGTATCCCGAGCCCCGCGCCGACGAAGTTCGTGAGCTGGTCGGAACCGACCGTGAACGTCCGGGACTGGCCGTCGAAGTTCTTCTGGAAGTCGTTGAAGTACGCCTTCAGCTGCTTGTCCGGATCGGACTTGAACAGGTTGTAGCTGGCCGTCGCGGCCTGCTTGTTCTGGTTGCTCTGCGCGTGCTCGGTGCCTTGCTGGTAACGCAGCTGGAAGTCGTTCGCGAAGCCCGAGCGGAACCGGTCGTCGTTCTGCATCTTCGACAGCAGCGCCTTCGACAGCGAAGGATCGACGCCGGACGAAAGCGCCTGGCGCACGCCGTCGAACCCGTATCCCGTGTCGCTGCCGCGCAGCGTGTAGATCATCGTCTTCGCGTTGCCGTTGGCGTCGAGCAGCCAGCTCGCGACGTCGTCCTCGCGATGCACGGGCTCGCCGTTCGCGGTCGGCTGCTGGTCGGCCAGCCCGACCGCCTTGCTGAGCCCCTTGTAGAACTCGGTGCCGTCCCCGTAAGGCTGCGGCGTGCCCGTGTTCGACTGCGTCCACTTGTTGCCGAAATCCTTCTTGACGGTGTCGAGCACGACGCCCGCGAATTCGGGCGGCGCATTGGCGAGGATGTCCTGCATCCATTTGCCGGCCTTGTCGGCATTCATCCTGCCGTCGTAACGCGCCTGCATGCTCGCCTGGTCCGTCGCCTTCGAATCGGGCTTCTGCATCAGCGGATCGATCTGCGAATGGATGAAGTTCGCGTCGAAATGCGGCTGGCCGGCCTGCGTCCACAGCGTCTGGCGCTCGTCCAGCGAGAACGATGCGTCCATGTTGGTCTTCAGCACCTGGAGCGCGGCGCCGGGGTTGCTGCCCGGGCTCTGCATCAGCTGCGAGACCTGCTGCTTCGTGTACTGCAGCCGCACGTCGGGCGCCGCCGCGAGCAGCAGCTGGATCTTCTGGTATCCGGGCCCGGGCGACTTCGGGTCGACCTTCCCCATTGCATACTGGAACACGCCCTGCTGGTCGATCTGATCCTTCAGCGTCTTGGCCGCGGCCGGGTCCGTCACGTTGGCCGGATTCACTTCGACGCCCGTCAGCTTGACGAACGCCTCCGCGAGCGGGTTCTGCTTGGCCAGCGCCTGTTCCTGCGTCGACAGCTTCGGGTCGTTCGGGTCGACGGTCTGGCCCGTGTCCTGCAGCAGCGCAAAGGTAACCGGATCGGACTGCGCGAGCTGCTTCATCTGCGGCGTCAGCGACGGATCGTCGGGATTGATCGTCGCGATCGTGCGCTTGAGCTGGCTTTGCTCGCCGAATACGTCGACGAGGCCGGTGTACCACATGCCGTCGTGGTTCTGCTTCACGGACGCGACGGTCTGTTTCTGCTCGTCGGGCGTCACGTAGGTCAGCGCGGTGTCGTCGCCGCCCGTCACCACCTTGTCGTACTGGCTCTGTGCCTGCGACATCTCCCGCGTGATGTCGGCCTCGTCGGCACGGCGCAATCCGCCCGGTTCCTTCTGCCACGCCGCGTAGTCAGCCTTCGCGTCGTTCAGGCGCAGCGTCGCGGCCGACACGCTGTATTCGTGGCGCAGTGCGGTCGTCAGCGCCGTGTAGGCGGTGTCGCTGTTCGCGTCGGCCGTGCTGGCCGCCTGACGCAACTGCGCACCGGTATCGGGGTCGTCGCGGCGGATCCCGCCCGGCAACGCGTTGTACCGCTGCAAGTCGGCATTCGCGGCCTGATCCTGCTGCGCGACCTGCGCAAGCTGGAATGCCTTCTCGTTGGTCGCCCGCTGGGGTGCCGATTCCGCCGAGACCGCCTTCTGCGCATCGTCGAGGACCTCGCTGAGCACGGGATCGTTCGGCGTCGCGTTGCGCAGGTCCGCCGCGACGCCCGCGATCGCCTTGTTCGTGTCGCCGCCGCCGTCCGCGGCGACGCGCATCTGGTTCTCGACGGCTGCCTGCACGGCGCCCCACGCGCTCTCGGCCTTCTTGACCTGGTTGTCGAGGTCGGCTTGCGACGCGCCCTGGTCGTTCAGGCGCTTGAGCGTCGCCATCTCCGCCTGCGCCAGCTGGAGCAGGCGCTGCGTCTCGGCCTGCGCCGCGGCAAGGGCCTTCTGTTCGGGTGTCTGGGCCGGAGGGGCGCCGGCGGCGCCGTTGGTGTTCGTCCCGTTGTTGTTCGTCGGGTTGTTGTCGCTCTGCGGCTGCGGCACGTCGACCGGTCCGCCCCCGCCCCCTCCCACTGCCATCAACACCATGTCCGTTCTCCCGCGGCATGCGTGACGTACCGGGCAAGCGGCAGGCCGCCACGCGCAATGGTCCATTGTGCCGAACCGACAACGCGCAAAAAGTCGCGAATTACGTAGTCGCCGGCCCGGTTACGCCGGCACCGGGAAACGTGCGCTACGAATGTGGTGCGGGCAACGGCCGTTGCTTGCCGATACCGGTTCGGCGCAGCACGAACGGTAAATTTTTCCGTTGCCTCCGCCCGTGTCGTCCATCCAATACCCATTGGCCTGGCGAAAGCCGCGGCAGCGGCCGCACTGAAACCGAAACGCGTCGCCGACGCCGCGACGCACACCCTCCTGCGCCACACGCGCCGCGCTCCCGACTGGATCCCCGGCGCCGGCGCGCAGCGATTCTGCTCGATTCCGCAGAGGACCTTTCCTGTGCAACGCCTTAATCGACCGTCGCACGATCTCCAATAATGGCCGCTCGATCCGCCGGCCAGCATGGCGGCGCGACCCGCCGGCGACCGCGCCGGGCCAACGATAAAAACTCCTATGCATTCCTACCAGATGAACAAGCATGCCGGCGCGCGCGTCGCGGGGACCGTGATCGCCGCATGCCTGACCGGCTTCGCGCCGGCCATCGCGCACGCACAGAGCAGCGTGACGCTGTACGGCCTGATCGACACGTCGATCACCTACTCGACCAACCAGCGCACGCAGGGCGCCGGCTCGCCCGGCAGCGGCAGCGTCGCGATGACAAGCGGCGCACTGAACGCGTCGCGCTGGGGGCTGCGCGGCCGCGAGGATCTCGGCGGCGGCATGGCCGCGGTCTTCACGCTCGAAAACGGCTTCTCGGGCACCACCGGCAAGCTGTCGCAGAAGGGCGTCGACATGTTTGGCCGCCAGGCATGGCTCGGCGTGAGCTCGAAGACGGCCGGCACGCTGACGTTCGGCCGCCAGTACGACCTGATCCTCGACTTCGTGACGCCGCTCGGTGCGTCCGGCCCCGGCTGGGGCGGCAACCTCGCGGTCCATCCGTACGACAACGACGATTCGAACCGCAACCTTCGCATCAACAACGCGGTGAAATACACGAGCCCGACGTATCGCGGGCTGACGTTCGGCGCGATGTTCGGTTTCTCGAACACGGCCGGCCAGTTCGCCAACAATGCGGCATGGAGCGCGGGGCTGTCGTATGCGAACGGGCCGCTGAAGCTCGGCGCCGGCTACCTGAAGATCAGCCGCGACCGCAATGCGCCGAACCCGGACGGTGCGCTGAGCACGGTCGACGGGTCGGCGACGATCACGGGCGGCAACCAGCAGATCTGGGCCGCGGCCGGCCGTTATGCGTTCGGGCCGCATTCGGTCGGCGCCGCGTGGTCGCACTCGACCACCGACGGCGTGACGGGCGTGCTACAGGGCAGCAATATCGCGCCGCTGAAAGGCGAATCGCTCGTGTTCGACAACTTCACGGTCGACGGGCGCTTCTTCGTCACGCGCGCGTTGAGCCTCGCCGCCGCGTACACGTACACGATGGGCCGCTTCGACACGCGCACGGGCCAGACGCGCCCGAAGTGGAACCAGGTCGTCGCGCAGGCCGACTATGCGCTGTCCAAGCGCACGGACGCGTATCTCGAAGGCGTGTACCAGAGCGTGAGCGGCGGCAACGGCAATCCCGCGTTCAACGCGACCGTCTGGACGCTGACGCCTTCGGCGAACAGCAACCAGGTCGTCGTCGCACTGGGGCTGCGGCACAAGTTCTGACGACGCGGCGCTTCGCCGCTTCACTGCCCGGTCGATCGCGTACGGCACGCGTTTCGAGCCCCGCTCGATCGTGGTGACCTGTGCAGAAAGGGCCGCGCCCGTGCGCGGCCCTTTCGCTGCGGCATTGCGTACCGCGCGGCGCCGGCGGGAGCAAGAATGCGTCCCCGACTGTCGCGTCCGCGCAAAAAATGCGGAGAAACTGGTCGCGTTGCGACATTTTTCCTACTCTGTTTGCAGCGACGCGGTGATTCGGTGTTCCGGTCGCAACACTCTTTCACATGGCGCACCACCGGCTTACGGACATGCATCGCGTCGACGGAGCCGAACCTTTCGCGCCGTTGCAGCCGGATACCTACGTGCCGATGACACGCACCACGCTTTCAACGCAGTCAACCGCTGGAGACGAACGATGAGCAAAACGAACCGATTTGCGATCCTGGCCGCCGTCGCGCTGCTGGCCGGTTGCCACCACGCGGCGAAAACACCCGAGAATGCCGGCATGGCGCCGACACCATCGAGCGAAGCCGTCGCAACGGTGACGGCCGACGATCTCGACAATCCGAACAGCCCGCTCGCGAAGCGCAGCATCTATTTCGATTTCGACGCGTACTCCGTGAAGCCCGAATTCCAGTCGCTGCTGCAGGCGCACGCCGACTATCTGCGCGGCCATCCGGCCCGGCGCGTGCTGATCCAGGGCAACACCGACGAACGCGGGACGTCCGAATACAACCTCGCGCTCGGCCAACGCCGTTCGCAAGCCGTGTTGAGCGCGCTGGAAACGCTCGGCGTGCCGGGCACGCAACTCGAGGCCGTCAGCCTCGGCAAGGAAAAGCCGGTCGCGCTCGGCCACGACGAGGATTCGTGGGCGCAGAACCGCCGCGCCGATCTCGTCTATCGTTGACCGGCCACCGGCCGCCGGGCGCGGCCGAGCGGTGCCGTTCGGCTCGCCGGGTTCATGCGCGTCACCGTTCACGCACCCGATACGCGGCGCGGCGCGCTCAACGCCGACGTTCGAGCCGCCGATGCAGCCAGTGCGACATCACGGCCGACGTGACGATCGCATCGAGCGTCGCGATCGCGTCGATATCGCCCACCTTGTCCGCCTTGATCAGCCAGGTCTGGAGCAGCACATAACCGACCATCGTGCCGGCGCCCACGATCACGCCCAGCAACACGAACCAGCGCCGCCGGATGCGCGTGCCGAGCGCCCCCATGATGCCGCCGGTCACCATCGCGGGCAGGAAATAGCCGAACAGGAACGATGCAAAGAAGATCAGCGGCACCATGCTCGCGCTGGTTTTCAGGACGTCCCATGACGGGCCGTCGATCAACGACCACGCGATCAGCATCACGCCCGGCCAGACGAGCGCCGCGACCAGCGGGCCGCCGACGGCAAATGACAGGCAGCCGAACACTGCACGGCCGGACGCACGCAACGGTTTGCGCGAAGGGCTCTCGAGGGTTGCACTCATGGTTTTTGTATTTTGTAGTCGGAATCGGAATGGCGGCGTGCCGGAGTGTACCAAGGCACCGCGCAGCGGATCCGATCCGGCACCATCGCGCGCGACGATACGCAAAAAGCATGGAATAAACGGCCCGCCCGAGACGTTTCGTCATCGCGTAGACGCGCGGTTCACGCGAACCGGCCTGTCCTGCGGCCTGCGCGCTGCAAGGAGATTGCAATGAAATCGACAACGTTGGCCGCGGCGTTGATCGCGGCGCTGATGCTTGTGCTGTCGGCGGGATGTACGCAGCCGGGCAGCGGCACTTCGCAAGGACCGGGCATGAGCCGGTACGGCGGCGGCGGCTCGGGAGGCGGCGGAGGCGGTGGCGGAGGTGGCGGCGGCTACTGAAGAACCGCCTCGAAAAGTCGGGCGACGCATCGCGCGCGAGCACCGGAAACCGGCCGCATCGCGCGCGACGCCCCGCCCTGCGGCGTGACCTGGACCTAACGCATCGCCTTCACGTCGGCCGGCGTGACGCTCGCGGGCTGGCCGCCCCACGTCGCGCGCAGGTAGTTCGCGAGCTGTGCGAGTTCGTCATCGCTCAGCGTGCGTGCGAAACCCGGCATCGGCTGCAGGTTTTCGAAGCCGGCAAATTTCTGCTCGTCGATGCCGTCGAGCATCGCGACCAGCAGGTTGCGCGGATCGTCCTGACGCACCGTCGAGTTGCCGTTCATCGGCACCGCAACGTGCGGCTTGCCTTCGCCGTTGAAGCCGTGACAGCCCGCGCACACCGCGAGATATACCGAGCGGCCGGCCGCGAGCTGCGCGGCGTCGGCCGACACCGGCTTCACGGGCTGCGGCGCGGGCGGCGTATCGCCGAGCAGGTACACGGACAGCGCGCGCAGGTCGTCCTTCGTCAGGGTCTGCGTGCTCAGGTGCACGACCGGATACATCTCGCCGAACGCCGAGCCTTGCGGCGCGATGCCGACGCCGAAGAACGCCTGCAGGTCGGTGCCCGTCCAGCCGCGCGCGGCGAGGCCGGCCGGCGTGATGTCAGGCGCGGCCACGCGGCCGAGCGCGGCGCCGGCGAGCGGCTTCGCGCTGTCCAGTTGGCCCGTGAACGTGCGCGGCGTGTGGCATTCCGCGCAGTGACCGAGCGCGTTCGCCAGATAGCGGCCGCGCTGCCAGTCGGCGGATTGCCCGGCCGACGCGTCCGGCAGGCTGTCCTTCAGGAACAACAGATCCCACACGGCCATGCCGAAGCGCAGGTTGTACGGGAACTTCAGCTCGTGCGCGCGGTTTTCCTGCGCGACCGGCCTGATCGTCATCAGGTACGCGTACATCGCGTCGGTATCGGCACGCGTGAGCTGCCGGTACGACGTGTACGGCATCGACGGATACAGCCGCTTGGACGGCGCCTTGCCGTCGTGCAGCGCGGCGTAGAAATCGTCCGCGCTCCAGTTGCCGATCCCGTGATCCTTGTCGGGCGTGATGTTCGAGCCATAGAACGTGCCGTACGGCGAATCGAGCTTCGCGCCGCCGGCGAACGGCGCGCCGTCCTTCGCGGTATGGCACGCCGCGCAGTCGGCGGCCTTGACGAGATAACGGCCGAGCGCGACCTGATCGGCGCCGGGCGCACCGGATGCGACGTTCGAGGCCGGCGCGTCATGGCCGCCGCAGGCGGCGAGCAACAGCGCGCAGGCCGCCGCGAGCGCGGGCAAGCCCGCGGCACGCGCGACACGATGGGCGAATGTGCGTTTCATGCGGCGTCCTTCACGAGTCCCGGCGTCGTCAGCACCACGTCCTTCACGGCTTCGTAGTAGCGGACGTAGCCCGTGCAGCGGCAGATGTGCGCGTCGAGCGCGTCGGTGATCGTGCGTTCGACGTCGGCCTTCGCGATCGGCTCGCGCTTCAGGCGCTCGATCAGCACGGTCGCCGCGTTGACGAAGCCCGGCGTGCAGTAGCCGCACTGGAAGCTGAAGTGCTCGAGGAACTTCTGCTGGATCGGCGACAGCTCGACCACTTCGCCCGCGTCGTTGCGCTTCGCGTGGCCTTCGATCGTGCGGATCGAGCGGCCGTGGAAGAAGTGCGCGCCGGTGATGCAGGTGCGCATTTCCTCGCTCGTGCCGTCCGGCTTGTCGACGATCACGACGCATGCGTGGCAGATGCCCTGCCCGCAACCGAGCCGCGAACCGGTAAGGCCTGCGTATTCGTGCAGGAACTCGATCATCATCAGCCCTTCGGGCACCTGCATCGGGCCGACGGCCTTGCCGTTGATGTTGACCGACAGCGGCTTCTGCTGGAACCGGACGAGCGGACGCTCTACGGCGACGGGCGCAGCAGCCGGAGCGGATGCCGGCGCGGCCGAAGCCGCGTTCGGCGCGGAAGCGCCGGTCGCAGCCGCGCTGGCGCTCGCGGCCGAAGCCGCGGTTTGGGCGGTCGTCATGCGAGCACCTCCTGAATCTTTTGCGGGGTCACCGGCAGGTCGGTGAAACGATGGCCGATCGCGTGCGCGATGCCGTTCACGATCGCGCCGACGACGGGGATCATCACCACTTCGGCGACGCCCTTCGGCGGATCCGTCTCGGACAGCGGCGGCAGGATGTCGCCCGTCTGCGACCATACGGCGACGTCGGATGCGCGCGGCAACGGGTAGCGGTTGAAGTTCCACGTGCCGTTGCCGGGGCCGTCCTCGTAGAGCGGCAGATATTCATGCAGCGCATGGCCGATGCCCATCGCGAGGCCGCCCTGCAACTGGCCCGACACGAGCTGCGGCGAAATCTGGTTGCCGCATTCCATGATCGAGTGGTGCGTGAGCAGTTCGACCTTGCCGGTCGCTTCGTGCACGGCCAGCTCGACGAGCGTGCCGACAGCCGTGTAGTACGTGACGGCCGCGTTGTTGCGGCTCGTCGGCGGGATGAACACGCGCTTGCGGTCCAGCACGCGGTAGCCGTTCGCGGTCGGCGGCAGCGTGCCGCGCATCGCGGTCGCGCCGGCCGGCGCGGCGGTGCCCGGCACCGGGCCGTTGTCGTCGCCCGTCTTGTCGCCCGTCTTCGGCGCGCCGACGCGCAGCGACAGCCCGTCGATCGGCAGGCGTTCGACCGTGCCGCCCATTTCGAACTCGGCCTCGGTCCATTGCCAGCGGTTGAACACGTGCACGACGGCGCCGGTCGGCAGGCCGAGCGCATGCGCCTGCTTCGCGAGCTGTTCGAACGTCAGCGGCTCGAGGCCGTCGGCGGTCAGCTTGCCGTCGACCCAGCGTGCGTCCTCGATGCGGATCGTGTATGGCGCAGCCTGGCCGCCGCCGAGGCCGCGCGTCCAGATCGACATCGCGGCCGGCCACAGCCCGTAGCGGAACACAGCGCGCGCGGCTTCGCGCGTGCTGTGCGTGAAGTAGTACGCCGAATTCGTCGCGCTCGACGGCGACGCATAGTTCGGCGACCAGCGCGGGTTCGCGCTCAGCCGATCCTGGTCGGCCTGCGACATGATGTACGGATCGCCGCTCGTCTCGACCGGCAGGTCCGGCCATTCGGTCACGGCAACCCGTACTTCGGTCGCCGGACGGCCGAGCCATTTCGCGACCGCGACGGCCTGCGACGTCGACATGCCCGTGCCGATCTCGGCAGCCGTGTGCTGCAGCGATACCTTGCCGTGCTCGTCGAACTCGACCTTCGCGAACGACGCTTCCGCGCCCGTGCCGAAATCCTTCTGCACGCACGCGAAGCCGACGCCGTAGCGCTTGCCCGGGTTCGCGGCCTCGAATTCCGCCTTGCGCGCGGCGCGGCGCGTCCACAGCGGATGCTGCTTCGCGCGCTCCAGCACTTCGTCGACGCGCAGCGCGCCGGCGGGAATCGCGCCCTGCGTGTTCTTCATTCCCGAACGCAGCGCGTTGCGCAGCCGGAAATCGATCGGGTCGAGGTTCAGTTGCGCGGCGATCTCGTCGATCGCCATCTCGGTCGCGGCCATGCTCTGCAGCGTGCCGTAGCCGCGCGCGGAACCGGCGTCGATCGCGCGCGACGCGATCGCCACCGCCGCGAGGTCGCTCTTCGGGAAGTAGTAGATCGATTGCGCGGCCGTCGCGCCGACCATCGCCACCGACGGCGAGAAGTTCGAGCGCCCGCCGCCGTTCGCCTCGAAGTCGCCCTTGAACGACTGCAGCAGGCCCGTGTTGCGGTCGACCGCGATCCGGTAGTGCATCCTGAACGCGTGACGCTTCAGCGACGTCTGGAACTGCTCGTAGCGATCGTTCGCGAAACGCACCGGGCGGCCGTCCGCGTATAGCGCGCAGGCGAGCCCGTAGAACGGCACGTTGAAGTGATCCTTGGAGCCGTAGCCGACCGTGTAGCACGGATGCACGAACAGCTTCTTCACCGGGAAGCGGGTTTTCGCGACCATCGCGGCCGCGTTCTCCGCCACTTCGAGCGGCGATTGCGTCGGCACGACGAGATGCAGCGACTGCGTCGCGGCGTCGTACCAGCAGTTCGCGTTGTCGGGTTCGAGCGCGGCCGTATCGACCGACTGCGTGTTGTACTCGCGATCGAACACGAGCCAGTCGGCCGTCGGATGGTCGAGCTCGGCGGCGATCTGCCCCGCGAGGAACATGCCCTGCTCGTCGAGCTTGCCGTGCTCCTTGCCGTCCGGCCATACCGGCAGATGCTTGCGCATCATGCTCGGGAAGATCGGCGCATCCTTCAGGCTCGAATAGACGTCGTCGTCGTACGCCGTCTTGCCGCCTACGCGCACGTAGCGGAAGGTGCCCCACGGATCGCGCTCGAGCGGGCCCGTGACCGCGCCGTAGCGGATCACGTCGTCACGGAACTTGAGCGCGTTCTTCGCGAAGCGGAAGCGCGCGAAGTCGTGATAGATGAGGATCGCGACCGCATGGCCGAGATACGCGGGCGTCTTGCCGGCCGGCAACAGCATGTCGTCGCCGTAGAACGCCGGGAACGCGACGCCGTCGCGCGCCAGATCGTCGGCCGTGACCACGCGGTCCGGCTTCAGGTCGTCGCCGAGCAGCGACAGGTCGAAGCCTTCGTAGGTGCGGTCGGCCTGCGTGACGCGCAGGATCAGCGCATGCGACTGCTGCTGCGGCCAGTGCGGCATGTCGGCCGCGCGGACGTCGCGGGCGAACACTTTCGAGCCCGTGACCTTCGCGATGCCGTCGATGCGGAATTGGGGGATGCCGGTGACGCTATCCCATTTGACGGGGGTGAGGAGTTTTTCTTCGAAGAGCGCCGCGAATGCGCGGCTGCCCAGCGGCGCGACATACACCGCGACGCCCGCCAGCACGCTGGCTTTCAGAAAACCCCGCCGTGACAGGCCGTGGTTTTTCATTTGGGGGGAACCTCCTGATGCGGCTCGATCGGCGATCGGGTGTCGCGGCGTTCGGAGCGGCGCGCATTCTGGCATTGTTTTTGATATATCGCCTATAGTATTTCCCGCATGAAATACTTATTGAATTTCTTATAACGGGATTCAGCCGAGGTGCGGCGCGTGGTCGCGGGGTGCGCAATGCGTCGGCGATTTGCGCGCGTTTGCCTCCCGTCACACCGGCTTCGGCCGGCATCGACAGCACCCGACGGGCAAGCGCGCCACGCATCGCGGCCGGTCTCCGGTCGGCCGCCGTACATTGTTCCGTTCGCAACGATCCTGCCTGCCTCCTTCGAATGCGCAACAATTTCGCAGGCGTGGTTGACGACTTGCGGCCGGCGCGGTGTTCAGTGTCGATGAACTGCGCCTGCCATGCGTCCGGGCACCCCGCGCCGCCCGTGTTTCATGGTAATGTCGCGCGTATCCGGCTTGCCGGCGCCTCCGCCACGTGCCGTGCGGGCGCCGCCAGCCATCGCGACTCGTGTCGAGGTCAAAAACCATGGCAGTCAGGGCATCAATCCTGAACTCCGTTCTCGCCACACCCTCCTCCGGCAACCACCGTGTCACGGCGGCGTTGCGCCCGTCGATGCTGGTCACGCTGTTCGAAGATATTCGCCCGATGGCGATGTCCGGGCTCGCGAGCGGCTTCGTCGCGGCCGTCGCGCTGATCCGGCTGCAGCAACTCTGGTGTCTCGTGTGGCTGATCGTCGACGTCGGCCTGCTCGCCGCCCGGCTCGCGATCGCGCGTGCGTACACGGTGCACCGCGACGCCGGCGACGATCGCGCCGAATACTGGGCGAGGCGCTATGCGCCCGTGTCGCTCGCCGCATGCTACGTGCTCGGCCTCGGCGTGATGGGCTGCGTGGACGCCGTCGACGTCGAGCTCGGCACGCTGTCGGTGATGGTCGCGGGCGGCGTGTTCGGCGGGATCGCGTCGCGCAATTCGGCGCTGCCGCGGCTCGCGATGACGCAGGTCACGCTCGGCGTGCTGCCGATCGGCCTCGGCGCGTTGCTGGCGGACCGGCCCGGCGCGTGGCTGCTGCTGCCGCCGCTCGCGATCTATCTCGCGGCCATGCGCACGGTCGTGCAGCGCCATTACCGCGTGCTCGTCGCGCTGATCGCCGCGCGCCAGCGCAACGCCGAACTCGTCGCGCACTTCGACGCCGCACTCACCTACATGCCGCACGGTCTGTGCATGATCGACGGCGAGACCCGCGTGATCGTCGCGAACCGCCGCACCGCGCAGCTGTTCGGCTCGCCGCGCGAGATCATGCTCGAAACGCGGCTGGCCGACGTCGTCGCGGCGCTCGGCGCGAACGCCATATGCGATCCCGGCGGCGCCGGTCTCGCCGCGCAGTGCGACGTCTGGCTGACCCGCGACGAACCCGAGCCGTTCGACATCGTGCTCGCCGACGGCCGCCAACTCGAACTGACGCGCCACCGCGTGCCGGACGGCAATGCAGTGATCATCGTCGAGGACGTCACCGCGCGCCGCCAGACCGAGCAGCACATCCGGCATCTCGCGCGGCACGACGCGCTGACGGGTTTGCCGAACCGCCACGAACTGCATGCCCGGCTCAAGCGGATGCTGTCGCACCGGCCGCGCATGCCGGGCCCGTCGCTCGCCGTCATGTATCTCGACCTCGACGGCTTCAAGGCGATCAACGACCGCTTCGGCCACCAGGCCGGCGACGAGGTGCTGACGCAGGTCGCCGAGCGGCTCGGCAAGACGCTGCCGCCCGGCGAGCTTGCGGCGCGCATCGGCGGCGACGAATTCGTGGTCGCGATCGACGACACGACGATGCACGCGTGCTCGATCCTCGCCGCGCGCATCATCCGGCAGATCTCGGCACCGTATACGCTGTCGATCGGCAAGATCGTCAGCCTCGGGATCAGCATCGGCATCGCGCTCGACGACGGGCACGGCTCCCCCGACGAACTGATCCGTCAGGCCGACAGCGCGCTGTACGACGCGAAGTCGGCCGGCAAGGGCATCTACCGCTTCTATTCGAACGGCAGCCGCCGCGTGGCGCCGGTCACCGCCAGCTGATCCGACGGCACGCGCGGCCCGTTCATCGTCGTTTCCACTGCCGGCCGCATCCTCCCGGCGATTCAATTCCGAAACGCGTTGCGTATTCGCACGTCGTGCCGCGCTCGCGTGTCACGTGACGTGTTCCGTAACATCGCCGCTCGCCACCCGTAACGTTGACCGCAGAAGCCTGCACGATCGATGCAGCGGCCGACATTTCGTGGTTGGCATTCTTATTGCTCCTTGATGGGGAAAGAACGTTTCAGGGAGCCCAACATGAATACCGTCGAAGTCCTCGCCAGAACCGAAACGATCGACGAACAAACCGTGATCGACGGCGCGTCCCTGATCCGGCGGCTCGTTTTCGAGCGCCGCACGCCCGCCCGTGAAGCCGCGTGCGTCGACAATCCGCCGCTGACGCTGTACGGCGCGTTTCGCCAGGGCGTCACCGATTACGGCGCGCGGCGCGCGAATCCGTATCGCGCCGGCAGCCGTTTCTGGGCATTGTGGGAAGAAGGACGTCTCGAAGCTGAAACATCGGGCCGCTGAGCCGGCCGCGCGCGCCGGCCCTGCTGCGGCAAGGGGTCGGCGCGAAATTTGACGCATGAATGCGGCCGGCCGCGCGGCGGCATGCGTTCACCGATGCAACATCGCGCGCGGTTTCGCGTATCGGAAATTCGGCTCGCCATGCGCATCCGCGCTCATGCCGGTTGACGGCGGTCGGCGTTGCGCGCTCCCCGTGCGCCGCGTGGCGGTCGTTTCCCGATAAGATGGCAGATTCCGTTCATCGAACGATGCCGCCATGACCGCCCCTTCCTCACAGCGAAACCCCATCCACTGCGAAATCGATCTCGACGCGCCAGGCAAGCACGCGGGCTACCTGCGGCTGCCGCATTCCGTGCACCGCTCGGCTTATGGCTGGCTGCCGATCCCGATCGCGTCGATCCGCAACGGCGACGGCCCGGTCGCGCTCGTGATGGCCGGCAACCACGGCGACGAATACGAAGGCCAGATCATCGTGTCGCAGCTGATGCGCGAGATCGAACCCGAGATGGTCAGCGGGCAGTTGATCCTGCTGCCGATGGCGAATTTCCCCGCGGCGGACGCGGGCCTGCGCGTATCGCCGCTCGACGAAGGCAACCTGAACCGCAGTTTCCCCGGCGATCCAACCGGCACACCGACGCAGATGATCGCCCACTACATCGAGCACGCGCTGCTGTCGCGTGCGCAGTACCTGGTCGACCTGCATTCGGGCGGCAGCTCGCTGCTGTACCAGGGCGGCAACATGCTCGCGATCGATCCGCTCGACGCGGACGAAGCCGCGAAGCTCAACGCGCTGCTGGTCGCGTTCGGCTTGCCGAATGCGCTGCTGCACGCGCCGAACCCCGTGCATTCGGCATCGGCCGCGCGCCGGCAGGGCGCGATCTCGATCGTGACCGAACTGGGCGGCGCGGGCATGGCCGATCCGTCGCTGATCAGGCTCGGCCGCCACGGGCTGCTGCACTACCTCGGTTATATCGGCCTGCTGCGCGGCGCGCTCGTGCCCGACGCACCGCCGACCGTCACGCGCTTCATGCGCGTCGACGGCGACCGCCACTTCGTCTATGCATACGAGCGCGGGCTGTACGAGCCGCTCGTCGAACTCGGCGACCAGGTGAAGGCTGGACAGCCTGCCGCGTGGGTGCATTTCCCCGATACACCGCTGCGCGAACCGATGCTGCACCGGTTCAACGGCGACGGCGAAGTGGTGTGCAAGCGCGTGCCCGCGCAGGTGCGGCGCGGCGATTGCCTGTTTCAGCTGGCGGAGTTGTCGGCTGCGCCGAGCGTCGGCCAATGAGTCAGATCCTATCGTTCAGGAAATCACGAACATGAAATGTCCTGCCTGCGGTGGCGCGCAACTGATCCGTGACACACGCGACATTCCGTACACCTGCCAAGGTCACTCCACCGTCATACCGCGCATCACCGGCGACTTCTGCCCTGCATGCGAGGAATCCGTGCTGGACATCGAAAATGCAAGCCGCCTCGGCGAAGCGGTGACACGGTTCGCAACACAGATACGAGGTCAGGCGACGTAGCCGCGCGTCATCCGTCGCCCCGCATTCATCAAACGGGCGCGCCTGCACGGAGCGCCCCATTCGGCTTGCCCCTACCCCACTCCCGCTGCAAGCCTTCTGACGCCTGCCGCGAAATCCTTATCGAAATTGCTTCGTTCGCCTTTGCCGGCCGCGCCGCTAACGTGTTCAAAACGGCGGCGGCCCGCCACATGCATCGCACGATGCGCACCGGCCGCCGTCATCACGACAACCGCGCCGCGATAACGGAACAGACCGGACGGGCCGCGTGCCCGAGCCCCGAACGGAACGTCCGCATCGCGCGCCCTTCGCGATGCCCATGGCCACGAACGACCGCCTCATCGACACGACGCCGCTCGACGTCCGCGCGCAACCGCTGATCGACGCGCTGATCGACGAGTATTCGACCCGTTACAACGCGTACCGCCCCGATAGCCGCGCGTCCGCGCGCGACGAACTCGCGCGCTACCCGGCCGAACTGTTCGCGCCGCCCGAAGGCGCCTTCGTGCTGCTGCTGCGCGACGGCGAAACGATCGGCGGCGGCGCGTTCAAGCGCTACGACGCGCAGACCGCCGAGCTCAAGCGCATCTGGACGCGCACGGACCTGCGCCGCCAGGGCCTCGCGCGGCTCATCGTCGAAGCGCTCGAGCTGCGCGCCGCGCAGCAGGGCTATCGCCGCCTGTACCTGACCACCGGTTTTCGCCAGCCCGAAGCGTGGGCGCTGTACGACCGCACCGGCTATACGCGGCTGTTCGATTCGTCGATCGACCCCGAAGCGTATTTCCACCTGCGGTTCGGCAAGGATCTCGCCGACCCGTCGCGCACGTCGACGCTCGCCGACCTGTGGGCGCCGTTGCCCGAGCCGGCGCTGCCGCGCTGAGCCCACCGCTCCACCCGACTCCGCTCCCTACGACACAACAACAGGACGTTTTCATGCAACGAGCCGTACCGCTTTCTTCCCGCGCCATCCGCACGCTGGCCGCCGCGCTGATCGGCCTGACCGCATTCGCCGCGGCCGCCGCGACGTTCGACCTGAGCCCCGAGCAGCGCGGCCGCCCGCGCGGCGCAGCCGATGCGGCGGTCGAACGCGCGGTGCCCGCGTCGTTCAAGTTCGCCGAGCCCGGCACGCTGACGATCGGCATCGCGCCGAGCCTGCCGCCGATCAGCTCGTATGCGACCGACGCGCGCACGGTGGTCGGCTTCGACGCCGACGTCGGCCAGCTCGTGTCCGACAGCCTCGGCCGCAAGCTGAAGATCGTCGCGCTCGCATGGGCCGACTGGCCGCTCGCGCTCGAATCCGGGAAAGTCGACGCGGTGATCTCGAACGTGACCGTCACCGAGGAGCGCAAGCAGAAATTCGATTTCTCGTCGTACCGCCACGATCTGGTCGGCTTCTACGTGCGCAACGACAGCAAGATCCAGGCGATCCGCGAGCCGAAGGATGTCGCGGGGCTGCGCGTCGTGACCGACGCCGGCACCAACCAGGAAAAGATCCTGCTCGCGTGGGACCGTGAGAACGTCGCGCACGGGCTGAAACCCGTGCAGATCCAGTACTACGACGACCAGGCGATGCGCATCGTCGCCGTGCAGTCGGGCCGCGCCGATGCCGTGTTCAGCGTGAACTCGGTGCTCGCGTATCAAAGCGCGCAGCAAGGCAAGACGCGGCTCGTCGGCGCGATCAGCGGCGGCTGGCCGCGCACCGCCGACATCGCGATCGCGACGCGCCGCGGCAGCGGGCTCGCCGAGCCGCTGACCGTCGCGCTGAACGGGCTGATCAAGAACGGCCGCTACCAGCAGGTGCTCGACCGCTGGAACCTCGCGTCCGAGGCGATCGACCAGTCGCGCACGAATCCGCCGGGGCTGCCGAAGAGCTGAGCGCCGCACGCGCCCACCGTCCATCCACGCCATACGCAGGAACGCCGCCCACCATGTCTTATTCGCTTTCGTTGCTGGACAAGAGTCCGATCGCCGACGGTGCGAGCGCCGCCGACGCGCTGCGCTTCACCACGACGCTCGCGCAGCGCGCCGAACAGCTCGGCTACGAGCGCTTCTGGGTCGCCGAGCATCACGGCACGCCGGGCTTCGCGAGCTCGGCGCCGGAGATCGTCGTCGCGCACCTGCTCGCGCACACGTCGCGCATCCGCGTCGGCTCGGGCGGCGTGATGCTGCAGCACTACAGCCCGTTCAAGGTCGCCGAGTCGTTCAAGCTGCTGGCCGCGCTCGCACCGGGCCGCGTCGATCTCGGCATCGGCAAGGCGCCCGGCGGGCTGCCGCTGACCACGCGCGCGCTGCAGTGGTTCCACGACAAGGCGCGCAAGCCCGACTTCGCGGGCCAGCTCGCGGAGCTCGACGCGTTTCTCGGCTGGGGCGTCGCCGAAGATCATCCGCTCGCCGGCGCGGTCGCGATGCCGGTGCCGCCGCAACCGCCCGAACGCATCCTGCTCGGCGGCTCGCCGGACAGCGGCGCGCTCGCCGCGCGCAACGGCTGGCGCTTCTGCTACGCGGGGCATTTCAACGGCGACGACGCGAATCTCGAACGCTCGCTCGACGCGTACCGCAGCGCGGGCGGCACGCGGCCGCTCGTCGCGCTGTACGCGGTGGCCGCGCCGACACGCGACGAGGCCGAACAGCTGATCGGACCGCTGAAGATCTTCAAGCTGCAGTTCGCGGGCGGGCAGAGTTTCAACCTGGCGAGCGCACAGGCGGCCGCCGAATTCGCGCGGCAAAGCGGCGCGTCCGACTACCGGATCGACGAGCTGCGCCCGACCGTGCTGGCCGATACGCCCGAGCGCGTTCACCGCGCGCTCGATGCGCTGAGCCGGCGGCTCGACGTCGATGCATTCGTGATCGACTCGCCGGTGACCGACTACGCGGCGCGGCTCGCGTCGGTCGAATGGCTCGGCGGCGCGCTGTCGGCCACGCCGCTGCAAGCGGCCCTCGCGGCCGACCGCTCCCTTTCCCCTGACCAGAACGCGTGACGCTCCCATGACGACCCGACGATCGATCCCCTTCGGCCTGATGCTGCAAGGCGCAGGCAGCCACATGAACGCATGGCGGCACCCGAGCAACCCGCCGGACGCGAGCATCAACCTCGACTTCGCGATCGGCATCGCGCGCAAGGCGGAAGCCGCCGGCATCGCGTTCGCGTTCGTCGCCGACGGCCTCTACATCAACGAGAAGTCGATCCCGCACTTCCTGAACCGCTTCGAGCCGCTGACCGTGCTGTCGGCGCTCGCGGTCGCGACGAAGAAGATCGGGCTCGCGGGCACGATCTCGACGTCGTACAGCGAGCCGTTCACGGTCGCGCGCCAGCTCGCGTCGCTCGACGCGATCAGCGGCGGGCGCGCGGGCTGGAACGTCGTGACGACGCCGCTCGAAGGCACCGCGAAAAATTTCGGCAAGGCGCATCCGGATCACGAGTTGCGCTACGAGATCGCAGACGAATACCTCGACGTCGTGCAGGGCCTGTGGGACAGCTGGGACGACGACGCGTTCGTGCGCGACCGCGCGACCGGCCGCTTCTTCGATCGCGCCAAGCTGCATACGCTCGATCACCACGGCCGCTTCTTCCAGGTCGCGGGCCCGCTGAACATCCAGCGCTCGCCGCAGGGGCAGCCGGTGATCTTCCAGGCCGGCTCGTCCGACACCGGCATCGGGCTCGCGGGCAAGTATGCGGACGCGGTGTTCACGCATTCGCCGTCGCTCGACGAGACAGCCGCGTTCACGCGGCGCGTGAAGCAAAGCGCGGTCGAGCACGGGCGGCAAGCCGACGACGTGAAGATCTTCCCCGGCGTCGGGCCGATCGTCGGCCGCACGGCCGCCGAGGCCGAAGACAAATACCAGGCGATCCGCGACCTGCTGACGATCGACGAGGCGCTCGCGTATCTCGGCCGCTATTTCGATCACCACGATTTCACGCAATACGCGCTCGACGCGCCGTTCCCGGAACTCGGCGAGCTCGGCCGCAACAGCTTCCGCTCGACCACCGACCGGATCAAGGCCGACGCGAAGAACAAGGGCCTGTCGCTGCGCGAGACGGCACTCGCGGTCGCGACGCCGCGCCCGAACTTCATCGGCACGGCCGAGCATGTCGCCGACGAGCTGATCCGCTGGCACGACGCGGGCGCCGGCGACGGTTTCATCCTCGGCTTTCCGGTGCAGGCGCAAGGCGTCGACGATTTCGTCGAGCTGGTGATTCCGGTGCTCGAGGCGCGCGGCCGCTACAGCCGCGACCTGCCCGGCGCGACGCTGCGCGACCACCTCGGCCTGCCGCGCAAGGCGAGCCGCCACGCGGTGCCCGGCGCGTCGCAGGAAGCGGCGGCCGAAGCGCACGCCTGACCCACCGCGGCCCGGCCACGGGCCGACGTGCCGCGCCGCCCGGGTGCGGCGCTTCCGACCGATTCGAGGACTTCCAACGACATGAGCGACACGACCCACCTCGGCGGCGCGCTGCCGCCGCTCTCTTCCCCCGGCGCGCGCGAGCCCGGCACGCGGTTCCGGATCGTGCCCGCGCGCCACCGGGCGCGCACGGCCGGCACCGTGCTCGCCGTCGTGCTGATCGCGATCGCGCTGCATTCGATCCTCGGCAACCCGCAATGGGGCTGGCCGGTGTTCGCCGAATGGTTCCTGTCGCCGCCGGTGCTGTCGGGGCTCGCGCGCACGCTGGTGCTGACGCTGCTCGGCGCGGTGTTCGGCTTCGTGCTCGGCGCGTTCGTCGCGCTGGCCCGGCTGTCGCGTTCGCGCCTGCTGTCCGCGAGCGCATGGACCTTCGTGTGGCTGTTCCGCTCGATTCCGCTGATCGTGCTGCTGCTGATCCTGAACAACCTCGGCTACCTGTACGAGCATGTGCGGCTCGGCGTGCCGTTCACCGATATCGTGTGGTTCGAAGCGCCGACGACCGACCTGATCAGCCCGTTCCTCGCGGCCGTGCTCGGCCTCACGCTGAACCACGCGGCGTTTTCCGCGGAAGTGATCCGCGGCGGCATTCTCGCGGTCGACCAGGGCCAGCTCGAAGCGGCCGCCGCGCTCGGGCTGCCGCGCAGCCGCCAGACCGCGCGGATCGTGTTGCCGCAGGCGATGCGCGCGATCCTGCCGACCGCGTTCAACGACCTGATCACGCTCGCGAAAGGCACGTCGATGGTGTACGTGCTCGCGATGCCGGAGCTGTTCTACACGGTGCAGGTGATCTATCGCCGCAACCTCGAAGTGATTCCGCTGCTGATGGTGGCGACCGTCTGGTACCTGATCATCCTGACGGTGCTGTCGGCGATCCAGGTGCAGGTCGAACGGCACTATGCGCGCGGCGCGCTGCGCAATCCGCCGCCGTCGGTGCTCACGTTCGCGCTCGCGCGCATCGGCGTGCTGCGGCGGCGTGCCGCGTCGCGCCATTCGACGTCGATCGTGCGGGCCGCAGGCGATACCGATACCGTGGCCGCCGCCGTGCCGCGCGCCGGCGGCGAAGTGGCCGTGCATGGCGTGTCGAAACAGTTCGGCATGCAGCGCGTGCTCGACAACGTGTCGTTCGTCGCGCCGCGCGGTAGCGTGACCGCGATCGTCGGGCCGTCGGGCTCGGGCAAGTCGACGCTGCTGCGCACGATCAACCATCTCGAACGCGTCGACGACGGCTTCATCGACATCGACGGCGAACTGATCGGCTATCGACGCGACGGCGACGTGCTCTACGAGCTGAAGGAGCGCGACGTGCTGAAGCGGCGCACGGCCGTCGGGATGGTGTTCCAGAACTTCAACCTGTTCCCGCACCTGACGGTGCTCGAGAACCTGATCGAGGCGCCGATCGCCGTCGCCGGCATCACGCGCGATGCGGCCGAGCGCACCGCACGCACGCTGCTCGCGCGCGTCGGTCTCGCGGACAAAGCCGATGCGTACCCGCGCCAGTTGTCCGGCGGCCAGCAGCAGCGCGTCGCGATCGCGCGGGCGCTTGCGTTGCGTCCGAAGGTGCTGCTGTTCGACGAGCCGACGTCCGCGCTCGACCCGGAGCTCGTCAACGAGGTGCTCGACGTGATCAAGGAGCTCGCGCGCTCGGGCACGACGCTCGTGATCGTCACGCACGAGATCGGCTTCGCGCGCGAAGTCGCGGACAACGTGCTGTTCATGGAGCGCGGGCGCATCGTCGAGGCCGGCCCGCCGGCCGTCGTGCTCGACGCGCCGTCGCATCCGCGCACGCGCGCGTTCCTGTCGCGGGTGCTGTGATGCGCATCCCTGCCGATGACCGGGGCGCCACACGATGATCGATCGACGTCAATTCATGACCGCCGCGCTGGTCGCGGCATCCGGCAGCCTGCCGTCGCGCATCGCGCACGCGGCGGCCGCAACCGCCGACCTCGACCCGCGCCAGGCCGGCCGGATTCGCGCGTCGCGTGACGACGCGGCCATCCGCGAGGCAAGCGGCTACCGCTGGGTGCGCGACGGCGCATTCACGGTTGCGATTTCACCGCACGCGCCGCCCGTATCGACCTACGCGACCGACGCGCGCACCGTGGTCGGCGCCGATCCCGACTACGCGCAGCTCGTCGCCGATGCGCTCGGCCGCACGCTCGTGCTGGTGCCGATCGCGTGGGCCGACTGGCCGCTCGGGCTGACGTCCGGCAAGTACGACGCGGTGATCTCGAACGTCGGCGTGACCGAGAAGCGCAAGGAGAAATACGATTTCACGACCTACCGGCTTGGACTGCACGGCTTCTATGTACGCACCGGCAGCCCGATTTCGAAGATCGCCGAGCCGAAGGACATCGCGGGCCTGCGGATCATCACCGGTGCCGGCACGAGCCAGGAGCGCATCCTGCTCGAATGGAGCCGGCGCAACGTCGCGCAGGGGTTGAAGCCGGCCGAGCTGCTCTATTTCGACGACGATGCGACCGCGCGCGTCGCGCTGCTGTCGGGCCGCGCCGATGCGGAGCTGAACCCGAACGCGTCGCTCGCGTACGAGGCCGGGCGCAGCGGCAAGATCCGCCGCGTCGGCGTCGTCAATGCGGGCTGGCCGAACAATGCCGACGTCGCGATCGCGACGCGTCGCGGCAGCGGCCTCGCGCCTGCGCTGACGCTCGCGACGAATGCGCTGATCGGCAGCGGCCGCTACGGGCAGGCGCTCGCGCGATGGGGATTGCAGAGCGAGGCGATCGCGCGCGCGGAAACCAATCCGCCGGGGTTGCCGTCGTTCTGAAGGCGTCGATGCGTCGATGCCTGAGTGACATCGCCCCGGCATTCCACGATGGAAATACCGGGGCGCAGTCGAAGCGGTACCGTTCGTCGCCGAGTCGCGCCTACGCGGTCACCGCCGCTTGATACCGGTCGAGCTCCGCGACCTGCGCATGAATCGCCGGAATCAGGTCGCGCCCGTAGGCCAGCGCATCGTCGAGCGGATCGAACCCGCGAATCAGGAACGTCGACACGCCGAGCCGGTAGTACGCGCCGAGCGCCCGCGCGACCTGTTCCGGCGTGCCGACGAGCGCGGTCGAATTCCAGCGCGCGCCGGTCAGGTTCGCGACACCCATCCACAGTCGCTCGTCGAGCACGTCGCCTTGCGCGGCGGCCGCCATCAGCCGCTGTGAACCGGCATTCTGCGGCGCGTGGCCGGCGATCGGCTGGCCGTTCGCGACCCGCGCCGCGCGCACGCGCTCGCGGATCGCCTCGGCCTTCTCCCACGCGGCGGCCTCGGTATCGGCGACGATCGGCCGGAACGACACGCTGATGCGCGGCGCGCGCCCGAACGGCGCGGCGGCGGCCCGCACGCGCGCGATCTGCTCGCGCACCGATGCGAGCGGCTCGCCCCACGTCATGTAGACATCCGCGTGCTCGCCCGCGACCGCGAGCGCGGCCGGCGACGAGCCGCCGAAATAGATCGGCACGTGCGGCCGCTGCGCGCCCTTCACGACAGGCGACGCGCCGCGCAGCCGGTAGAACTCGCCGTCGTGGTCGACCGGCGCATCGGCCAGCCAGATCCGCTTCAGCACGTCGAGATATTCGCCGGTGCGGCGGTAGCGCGCATCGTGCGGCACGAAATCGCCGTCGCGCTGCAAGTCCGTATCGTCGCCGCCCGACACGACGTTCAGCGCGAGCCGGCCGCCGCTGAACACGTCGAGCGTCGCGATCTGCCGCGCGGCGGCCGACGGCACGATCACGCCCGGCCGGTGCGCGAGCAGGAGGCGGATGCGTTCGGTCGCGGCGGCCGCGAACGAGGCGACGATGAAGCCGTCCGCGGCGTTGCTGAAATGGCCGACCAGGATCTGGTCGAAGCCCGCCGCCTCGTGCGCCTGCGCGAAACGGCGCACGTAGTCGGGCTGGACGGCCGCGCCGCCCGGTACGTCGACCTCCGCGCCCGGTGTCGCGGTGATCATGCCGATGATGTCGACTGGCATGTCGGGATGTCCTTCTGGTTCTCGATCGGGAATCGTGGATGCGGCGGCGCGATTACTGCGCGGCGGCCGTCTTTTGCGCAGGCGCCGCGAACGCGCCCGCATACGAGCGGTCGAGCAGCTTCGACGTGTCGTACGCGGCCGGAATCACGCCGGCCTTGTGCAGGAAGTCGGCCGTGTTCTGCGCGTCCTTCGCGGCCGTATCGTCGACCGGGCCCACGCGCTGCTTCGCATTGTCGAGCCAGCGGTACGCGACGTCGGGCTCGAGCTTCGCGCGCTTCGACCACAGGTCCGCATACTCGCGCGGATGGCTGTCGACCCACTGGCGCGCGGCCACGACGCGCTTCAGGAAATCGGTGATCTCCGCGCGCTTGCCCGACGCGGCCTGCTCGTTCGCGGCGACGAAGCTCAGTGCGGGCATCAGCCCCTGCGCGGTGGTGACGGGCCGCGCGCCCTGCCGCAGCGCCAGCGTGCTGACGAACGGCTCCCACAGCGACACGGCATCGACCGAGCCGTTCGCGAGCGCGTTGGTCGCGTCGATCGGCATCAGGTACGCGTACTTGACCGAATCCGCACGCAGGCCCGCGTGTTCGAGCGCGCGCAGCACGAGCTGCTGGCTCCAGGCGCCGCGCCACACGGCGACGGTCTTGCCCTGCAGGTCGGCCACGGTGCGTACCGGCGAATGCTTCGGCACGAGGATCGCGACGCCGTCGAGGCTCTGCCGCGACACCGCGACGACCTTCACCGGCGCACCGCGCGCGGCCAGCGTGAGCAGCGCGGAATCGCCGAGGAAGCCGACATCGATCGCGTTGCCGTTCAGGCTCTCGGCGACGGGCGCGGCGGCCTGGAAGTGCTTCCACTCGATCGTGTAAGGCAGGTCCTTCAGCACGCCGGACGCCTCCATCGACGCCTGGATGTTGAAGTAGTTCTGTTCACCGACGCGCAGCGTGACGGTGTCTTTCGCGATGCCCGGCTGCGCGGCAAGCGCCAGCAAGAGCGCCGTGACGATTCGGCTCAGCAACGTAATCTCCCGGATGGTTGGCGGGCTGCCGCGAAATGGCGGTGCCTCGTTGTCCGCCGTGCGAAACGGCCGGCGGAACGGATGGAACCAGTGAAGATACGGCGCCCCCCTTCATGACACAAACGCAATATTCTGCTATGCAAAGATGCAAATATTTTATGGAGCGAACAGCACCACGCGATTCCTGACGCCGCCCTCCCGCACCCGTCGTTCGAATGATTCCTCGACATGTATTTCGTGCACGAAATAAATCCCGGACTATATTTCGCATACGAAATAACCACCTGAAACGAGGACGGCCATGACCTCCCAACCGATCGAGTTTTCCGCCATCGACGGCTATCCGCTGCGCGGTACGCTATGGACGCCCGATGCCGAACCGCGCGCGCTGGTGCTGATCCATCCGGCGACGGCCGTGCCGGAGCGGCTGTATGCGGGCTTCGCGAGCTTCCTGACCGAACGCGGCTTCGCGGCATTGACCTACAACTACCGCGGCATCGGCGCGTCGCGGCCCGCGCGCCTGGGCGCGCTGCGAGCCCGCATGCGCGACTGGATGGAGCTCGACGTCGGCGCCGCGACCGCATGGGCACGGCACGCGTACGAAGGGTTGCCGCTGCTGGCGGTCGGGCATAGCGTCGGCGGGCATGCGATCGGGTTGTCCGCGAGCACGACGCACCTGCGCGCGGCCGTGCTCGTCGCCGCGCATGCGGGCAGCACGCGACTGATCGCGCAGGCGGCCGAACGCCTGAAGGTGCGGCTGATCCTGCGCGTGCTGGGCCCGCTGACGTCCGCGTTGCTCGGCTACGTGCCCGGCAAGCGGCTCGGGCTCGGCGAGGACTTGCCGGCCGGCGTGTTCCGCGAATGGAGCCGCTGGACGACGCTACCGCACTATTTCTTCGACGATCCGACACTCGGCGCGGCCGATCGCTTCTCGAAACAGCGGCTGCCGATCCTCGCGCTCGGCTTCGACGACGATCCGTGGGCGAACCCGGCCGCGATCGACCTGCTGGTAAGCTATCTGACCGGCGCGGCGGTCGAGCGCCGCCAGATCGATCCGCACGCGGCGGGCAGCGGCCCGGTCGGGCACATGGGCTTCTTCCGCAGCCGGCCCGGCGCCGTGCTGTGGCCCGACCTGGCCGACTGGCTCGCGCAGGCACTCGACGCGCCGCGCGCCGCGGGCCGTCCATCCCTTTCCATTGCAGCCGGGAACCCAGCTTGAGCGAAAACCGACGACTGTTTTTCCTGTTGAACATCGGCCAGCGGCGCGTGCAGCGCTGGGTCGACCGCAAGGCCGAGACCGATACGCGCGCGAGCGCCGCGCAGGCCGGCGTGCTGTTCTGTCTCGCGAAGCAGGACGGCGCGCTGATCGGCGAAGTCGGCGCCGCGCTGCAGCTCGCGCCGTCCGCGATGACGGGGCTCGCCGACCGGATGGCGAAAGCCGGCCTGCTCGCGCGCCACGCCGATTCGGACGACGGCCGCGCGACGCGCCTGTACCTGACCGACGACGGCCACACGGCGCTCAAGCACGCGCGCGTGCTGCTGCGCGAGCTGAACGGCAAGCTGTGCGACGGGTTTTCCGACGCGGAACTCGATATCGTCGCGCGCTGGCTGCACGCGTTGCAGGACCGGTTTCCGGCGGAGCGCTGAGCAGCGGCAACGCGGACGCCGCATCGCCTGCCGGCAGCGAATCGATTCGACAAAACCGGCTCGCGCCGGCTGCAATCGAAAGCGATTGCGATTCGCCTTTTCGATTCGATTTCCGCATACTCACGACGGCAAATTTTGCGTTCGCGCCACGCCGCTCCGGCAACGCTTTCCGGCTACGCTCTGTTACAAAAAATTGCCTGCCGCGCCGCATCCGGATCATCTACATTGCAATCCACTTCTACGCATTCTTCGCCTGCCCGAACCGGCCTCCCAGCCGGGCTGGCATCAACGACACATCCGTCACAAGCAATAAAAACGAATAGGAGTCTTGACCGAAGTGCTGGCGGTATCCAGCGCACGCGGATCGCGATGGCTGAAGCGGTATCCTGAACGACACGTCCCGGTGGCACGCATCGTGCGCGTCGCCGCGGCGCCCCGATCCGGCGGCCTGTGCCGCCGCACATCGGCTCGCGCTGCCTCGTTCCGCCGCACCATCGCGGCCGCACGTCAACGAGGAGCAGTTCATGCGACGCACTATCGTGTCCCACCCGCTTTTCACCTGCCTGCCCGCCGTGATGGCGCTGGCCTGTGCCGCCGCGCACGCCGATCCCGTGCTCGTGTCAGGCCCCAGTCCATACGCCGCCTGCACCATAGGCGGCCCCGGCACCGTCTATGTGAATGCCGAGGTCGAACCCTGGCTTTCGGTCAATCCGGCAAACCCGACGAACATGATCGGCGTATGGCAGCAGGACCGCTGGTCGAACGGCGGCGCGCACGGGCTCGTCGCCGGTTATACGTTCGACGGCGGCGCGACCTGGGCGCGGACGACGCAGCCGTTCAGCGCATGCGCGCCGGGCGGGCTCAAGTACGAGCGCGCGTCCGACCCATGGGTGTCCTTCGGCCCGGACGGCACCGCGTATTCGGTATCGATCTCGTTCAACCAGTCGAACAACAGCAACGCGGTCGCCTCATCGGTATCGACCGACGGCGGGCAGACCTGGAGCAGCCCCGCAGTGCTGATCGCGGACAACGAACCGACCACGCAGTTCTTCAACGACAAGGAATCGGTGACGGCGAACCCGGTGAAGGCCGGCACCGCATACGCGGTATGGGACCGCCTCGAACTGCCGAACGGCAACCCGTACGCGAACCTGCATACGCAGGCGTTCCGCGGGCCGACGCTGTTCTCGAAGACGACCGACGGCGGCAAGACCTGGAGCAAAGCGAAGGTCATCGTCCACGTGCCGTCGCGCCAGCAGACGATCGGCAACCAAATCGTCGTCGATCCGAGGAACGGCACGCTGTACGATTTCTTCAACCTGATCCAGCCGCCGTTCAGCAAGGCCGCGGGCAAGGTCGCGTTCATCAAGTCGACCGACGACGGCGTGACCTGGACGCAGCCGCAGGTGATCGCGGGGCTGCAGACGGTCGGCGTGACCGACCCGAACACCGGCGAACCCGTGCGCACCGGCGACATCATTCCCGAGCCCGCGATCGATCCCGCGTCGGGCCAGCTTTACGTCGTGTGGCAGGACAGCCGCTTCAACGGCGGCACGTACGACGAGATCGCGCTATCGACGTCGAAGGACGGCGGCGCGTCCTGGAGCGCGCCGCTGCAGATCAACACGCCGACCGGTCGGCCTGCCTTCAATCCGTCGGTGCGCGTCGACAACGCGGGCGCCGTGATGGTCACCCACTACGACTTCCGCGACCTGCTGGCCGGGAACACGACGACGCTGCCGACGGGCTTCTGGCGCAAGATCTCGCACGACGGCGGCGTCTCGTTCGGCGACGAGCGGCGCGTCGGCGGACCGTTCGACATGAAGCTCGCGCCGAACGCGGAAGGCTTCTTCATCGGCGACTACCAGGGCCTCGACGTCGGCCCGTCGTCGTCGTTCCATCCGTTCTTCGTCCAGACCAGCGCGGGCAACCTGACGAACCGCACGGACGTGTTCTTCGCCCCATGACGCGAACCGGCAGCACGGCCGCCGTCGCGACGTGATCCGTCGCGCGGCGGGCGCCCGCGTCACTGCATCTCGGTCAGCACGATGCGCCCGTCGACCTTGCCTTCGCGCAGCTTCGCGAACACGTCGTTGATGTTGCCGAGCCGGTCGCGATGGATATGCGCGCGCACCAGGCCGTCGGCCGCGAAGTCGAGCGATTCCTGCAGGTCGCGGCGCGTGCCGACGATCGACCCGCGCACGGTGATGCCGTTCAGCACCGTCGAGAAGATCGGCAACGGGAAATCGCCGGGCGGCAGCCCGTTGAGCGCGACCGTGCCGCCGCGCCGCACCATCCCGAGCGCCTGCGCGAACGCGCTGCGCGACACCGCCGTGACGAGCACGCCGTGCGCGCCGCCGATCTCCTTCTGGATCACCTTCGCCGGATCGTCGACCGATGCGTCGATCGTCAGTTGCGCGCCGAGCTGCCGCGCTAGCGCGAGCTTGTCGGGCGAAATATCGATCGCCGCGACGTGCAGGCCCATCGCGCGTGCGTATTGCACCGCCACGTGCCCGAGCCCGCCGATGCCGGAGATCGCGAGCCACTGGCCGGGGCGCGTATCGGTGACGCGAATGCCCTTGTAGACGGTCACGCCCGCACACAGAATCGGCGCGATCTCGTCGAATTCAACCTGTGCCGGCAAATGGCCGACGTAGTCGGGATCGGCGAGCACGTATTCCGCGTAGCTGCCGTTCACCGAATAGCCGGTGTTCTGCTGGTCGTGGCACAGCGTTTCCCAGCCCGTGTAGCAGTACTCGCAATGTCCGCAGGCCTTGTAGAGCCACGGCACGCCGACGCGGTCGCCCTCGCGCACGTGCGTGACGCCCGCGCCGACCGCCGCGACGATGCCCACGCCTTCATGCCCCGGAATGAACGGCAGCGACGGCTTCACGGGCCAGTCGCCGTCGGCCGCGTGCAGGTCGGTGTGGCAGACGCCCGACGCCTTGATGTTGACGAGGATCTGGCCCGGGCCCGGCGTCGGCACGGGCACTTCCTCGATACGCAACGGTTCGCCGAATGCGTGCACCACGGCCGCTTTCATGGTTTGCGTCATGCGTCGCTCCTGTCTGGTCATTGAGCGACCCAGTATCCGGTTTCGGCATCGGAGAACGTTGATGCGTATCAACGCGATGCGCGCTATCCGGCGATCGCGGCTGCATCGTCTCGTCGCACGGCGGTGCGGCGCGGTCGGGCGCACGGCGCTTCGCGGCACGCCGTACCGGTCGCACTAGCGAACGATCATCGGCCAGCGCGCCTTCCACTACAGCCGACGTTTCACCGATCCGACGGAAGCCGTACGCACCGCCGACATCCGGCTTGGAATTTGAGATGATATAACATATCATCTCGCGTGCTCGTCCGCCTGACTCCGTTCCACTATGGGTGGCCGAGCGTCGCCGAGCCATGTTCCAACGGGTCATCGCGCGTCGTTGACGCAACAATATATCGTATCCAGCCGTGACCCGCATCGCTCGTTATCCGATCCGATTCCAACCGATTCACCGACCATGCGCGACCTCCCTCGTCTACCGCTTCGCCCGCTTTCGCCCCTTTCGCTGATGCTGCTCGTCGCCGCCGCGCACGCGCAGACCAATGCACCCGCCGTGTCGGGCACGCCTTCGGCTACCGCGCTCGCGCCGATCTTCGTGACCGCGAACCCGCTCGGCGATACCGAACTGATCTCGCCGACCGTCCAGCTTTCCGGCGACGCACTGACGCGCCGCCAGGCCGATTCGCTCGGCGAAACGCTCAACGGGCTGCCCGGCGTGTCGACCACCACCTACGGGCCGATGGTCGGCCGCCCGATCATCCGCGGGATGGACGGCGACCGGATCCGGCTGCTGCAGAACGGCGTCGCGTCCTACGACGCGTCGTCGCTGTCGTACGACCATGCGGTGCCGCAGGATCCGCTGTCGATCGAACGCGTCGAGATCGTGCGTGGCCCGGCCGCGCTGCTGTACGGCGGCAACGCAGTGGGCGGCGTCGTCAACACGATCGACAACCGGATTCCGCGCGAAGCGATCGAAGGCGTGACGGGTGCGCTCGACGCGCGCTACGGCGGCGCGAATTCCGTGCGCGCGGGCGCCGTGCAGGTCGAAGGCGGCAACGGCCGCTTCGCGTTCCACGTCGACGCGTTCGACCGCGAAACGAGCAAGCTGCGGATTCCCGGCTACGCACGCAGCAGCGCGCAACGCGCGCTCGACGGCCCCGACACGCCGCAGCCGGAAGGCAGCGTGCCGAACAGCGACGGCCGCGTGCACGGCGGCGCGGTCGGCGCGTCGTACACGTGGGCGGACGGCTTCGCGGGCCTGTCGTACAGCGGCTACGAATCGAACTACGGGTCCGTCGCGGAGAGCGACGTGCGGCTGCGGATGCGCCAGGAGCGCCTCGCGCTCGCGTCCGAGGTGCGCAACCTGAGCGGGCCGTTCACGAAGCTGAAATTCGACTTCGCGTACACCGACTACCGCCACAAGGAAGTCGACAACGGCGAGACGGCAACCACCTTCCGCAACCGCGGCTACGAGGCGCGCATCGAGGCGCGGCATCGCAGGATCGGCCCGTTCGAAGGCGCGATCGGCGTGCAGTTCGGCCAGAACACGTTTTCCGCGCTCGGCGACGAGACGCTCGTGCCGTCCACCCGCACCAACAGCGTCGCGCTGTTCGGCCTCGAGGAATGGCAGGTCGTCCCGTCGCTGAAGCTGTCTCTCGGCGGCCGCTTCGAGCACGTGAAGGTCGACCCCGATCCGGCCGGCGTCGAGAAATTCGCGGGTGCGCAGCCGCGCGATTTCAACGCGGGCAGCCTGTCGGCCGGCGCGCTGTTCTCGCTGACGCCCGTGTGGTCGGTCGCGGCGAACGTCGCGTACACCGAACGCGCGCCGACCTTCTACGAGCTGTATTCGAACGGCCCGCACGATGCGACCGGCCAGTTCCTGATCGGCAACCCGAACGCGTCGAAGGAAAAGGCCGTGTCGACCGACCTGTCGCTGCGCTATGCGAACGGCCCGAACCGCGGCAGCGTCGGCGTGTTCTACAACCGCTTCTCGAACTACCTGACCGAGTACAACACCGGCCGCGTCGTGAACGACGACGGCGAGCCCGTCGCGCCCGGCGCCGACGGCTCGCTGAACGAAGCGATCTATCGCGGCGTGCGCGCCGAGTTCTACGGCATCGAGCTGGACGGCAAATGGCGCGCCTTCTCGCGGCGCGGCCATACGGTCGACCTGGAACTGACGGCCGACTACACGCACGCGCGCAACGTCGACACGGGCCAGCCGCTGCCGCGCATCGCGCCGCTGCGCGCGACGCTCGCGGCCGACTACGGCTACGGCCCGTTCGGCGCGCGTGCGCAGGTCACGCACGCGTGGTCGCAGCATCGCGTGCCCGACAACGACTTCTCGACGGACGGCTATACGTCGCTGGGCGTGATGCTGACCTACAAGTTCCGCGTCGGCGCGACGCACTGGCTCGCGTACCTGCGCGGCGACAACCTGACGAACCAGGAAATCCGCTATTCGACGTCGGTCGTGCGCGGCTTCGCGCCCGCAGGCGGCCGCAGCGTGATGGCCGGGTTGCGCACTACGTTCTGAGTGCCGTGCGGCCCGCCGCCCCTTGCGCACGCGGCGTTCGCCCGCGCAAGTTCCGGCCCCGCCCGTCGCGAGATGCGGCGCACATCGTGCCGCATCTCGCCGTTTCCCCTGCGCCGATGCAGACTTTTAAAACTGGCGAATGACGAGTATCCTAAAAAAAGCACTCCCCGTTCGGACGGCGAATCGCGTGCCCTGATTCCCGTCCGATCGCATTGCGGCCCCATCGCATCGCGCGCAGCGCGCCGATGGCGGCGTCCGCTTCGCGCCCCGGCCGCACGAACCTTCCCCCAACAATCGTCAGGAGAGCTGGTGAGCCGTCTCGTCGTCGTATCCAATCGCATCGCAGATCCCCGTAAAGCCGCGGCCGGCGGCCTCGCCGTCGCCGTGAAGGACAGCCTGCAGGAAACCGGCGGCGTCTGGTTCGGCTGGAGCGGCAGGCTGCGCGGCGCCGACGATCAGCCCTCGCAGGGCGAAGAGGTGCAGATCCAGAACGTCGGCGGGATCCAGCTCGCGACGATCGACCTCGACCCGCAGGACTACGACGCTTACTACCTCGGCTATTCGAACAACGTGCTGTGGCCGGTGTTCCACTACCGGCTCGATCTCGCGCAGTTCGACCGGCGCTTCGCCGACGGCTACCGGCGCGTGAACCAGCTGTTCGCGCGCAAGCTGCGCACGCTGCTGCGCCCCGACGACATCGTCTGGGTGCACGACTACCAGCTGATTCCGCTCGCCGCCGAACTGCGCGCGATGGGCTGCACGAATCCGATCGGCTTCTTCCTGCACATCCCGATGCCGCCGCCGCCGATCATGGCCGCGATCCCCGAACACGAATGGCTGATGCGCTCGCTGTTCGCGTACGACCTCGTCGGCTTCCAGACCGAATCGGATCTGCTCCACTTCGAACATTACGTCGAAGCGGAAGCCGGCGCCGCGCGGCTGCCGGACGGTCGCCTGCGCGCGTTCGGCCGCACGCTGTCGGCCGGCGCGTTTCCGATCGGCATCAACGTCGACGAGTTCGAGTCGCTCGCCCGCGATCGCGACGGCATCGACATGTTCGACCGGATGCGCGATGAATATTCGCGCCGCCAGTTGCTGGTCGGCGTCGACCGGCTCGACTACACGAAGGGGCTGCCGCAGCGCGTGCATGCGTTCCGCCAGTTGCTCGAGCAGTATCCGGAGAACCGCAACCGCGCGACGCTGATCCAGATCGCCGCGCCGAGCCGCGAGGATCTCGGCGCGTACGACGACCTGCGGCGCGAGATGGACAGCCTGTGCGGCGCGATCAACGGCGACTACGGCGAACTCGAATGGATGCCGATGCGCTACATTCACCGCACCGTCGCGCGCAAGCGCTTGCCGGGCCTGTATCGCGCGAGCCGCGTCGCGCTCGTCACGCCGCTGCGCGACGGGATGAATCTCGTTGCGAAGGAGTTCCTCGCCGCGCAGGACGCGGCCGACCCGGGCGTGCTCGTGCTGTCGCGTTTCGCGGGTGCGGCCGAGCAATTGAAGCCGGCGCTGCTCGTCAATCCGTACGACACGCAAGGCACCGCGCAGGCGATCCAGCGCGCGCTGACGATGCCCCTCGAAGAACGCCGCCAGCGCCACTCCGCGTTGATGGCGATCGTGCGCAAGACCGACGTGCACTGGTGGCGCACGCGTTTTCTCGAAGCGCTCGCCGAAGCGGCCGAAGTCGCGGCGGCCACCGAGCACTGACCGCACTCACATGTCCGTCGCCGCGTATTCGAGCGCCGCGCCGTTCACGTCGCACACATCGACCGAGATCGGGATGCCCGCACGTATGCTCTCGGTCACCACGCAATACGCATCGAACTGATCGAGCACGCGCGTCGCCGCCGCGAGATCGGCCCACGTCTTGCCGATCGACAGCCGCACCGCCATCGCGCTCACGCGCACCCTGCCCGCTTCGTTCTGCGCCATGTCGACGTCGATCCGCGCGGTGACCGGCTCCGGATCGACATGCTGCCGGTTCAGCGCGAACAGCAGGCTCGCCGCGAGACAGCTCGCGACCGACGCGGCAAGCAGCCGGATCGGATTCGGCCCGCGCCCGTCGCCGAGCGGCGGCGGTTCATCGATGAGCACCGGCGACAGCGTCGTGCCGGCAAACCTGACTTCGAAGCCGAATCGCGCCTGCTGCGCGACTTCGACCGATACGTGCGCCTCGCTCATGGCGACTCCGTAGCTGGAAAGAGGGAAAGGAATTCCGGCGCGTCGCCGCATCGACACGCGCCGGCCGCAGGATTGCGGCGCGTTCAGCGTTCGGGTTCGCGCGGCGGCCCGTACGCGACGAAATCGCGCTCGACCGCCGACGCCTGCTCCGGCGCGAGCGCGTCGCCGCGCGGACCGGCATCGCCGTCGGCTGCCGCCGCCGCGGACGACGGTTCGATGCGCCCGTCGATAAGCGCCTGCAGCGCGTCGCGTTCGAGCACTTCGCATTGCAGCAGCCGTCGCGCGATACGTTCGAGCGCATCGCGACGTTCGCCGAGCGTCGCCGCGACCCGCGCATGCGCGTCGGCCAGCAGCGCGTGCACCTCGTCGTCGATCATCCGGGCCGTGTGCTCGCTGCAGCGTCCGGCGCCCGCATGCCATGCGCCGGGCATGCCCTGGCGCGCATCGCCGTCGTCGAACGTCGCGAGCCCGATCTTCTCGCTCATCCCGTACTGCATGACCATGTGGCGCGCCATCGCGGTCGCGCGTTCGAGATCGTTCTGCGCGCCCGTCGACACGTCGCCGAACACGAGTTCTTCGGCGACGCGCCCGCCGAGCAGCGCGTCGATCCGGTCGAGCAGCTCGCTCCTGCGCAGCACGTAGCGATCCTCGGTCGGCACCTGCTGCGTATAGCCGAGCGCGGCGACGCCGCGCGGAATGATCGACACCTTCTTCACCGGATCGCAATGCGCGCGGCTTTCCGCGACGAGCGCATGGCCGGCCTCGTGATACGCGATGGTCAGCTTCTCCTGCGCGTTCATCACGCGGCTCTTGCGCTCGAGGCCCGTCAACGCGCGGTCGATCGCCTCGTCGAAGTCGGCCATGCCGATCGCCGGCTTGCCGAGTTCGGCCGCATGCAGCGCGGCCTCGTTGACGACGTTCGCGAGATCAGCGCCGACGAAGCCCGGCGTGCGCGACGCGAGTTCGCCGAGGTCGACCTCGGCTGCGAGCTTCACGCGCTTCACGTGCACGCCGAGGATCTGCCGGCGGCCGTTCACGTCGGGCCGGTCGATCGCGATGTGGCGATCGAAGCGGCCGGGCCGCAGCAGCGCGGGATCGAGAATCTCCGGCCGGTTCGTCGCGGCCATGATGATCACGCCGGAGCCGGCCTGGAAGCCGTCCATCTCGACGAGCAGCTGATTGAGCGTCTGCTCGCGTTCGTCGTTGCCCGACATCGGGCCGACGCCGCGCACCTTGCCGAGCGCATCGAGCTCGTCGACGAACACGATGCACGGCGCCTTCTGCTGCGCCTGCTCGAACAGGTCGCGCACACGCGCGGCGCCCACGCCGACGAACATCTCGACGAACGCCGAGCCGCTGATCGAGAAGAACGGCACGGCCGCCTCGCCGGCCACCGCGCGCGCGAGCAGCGTCTTGCCGGTGCCCGGCGCGCCGACGACGAGCACGCCCTTCGGGATCTTGCCGCCGAGCCGCTGGTAGCGGTCGGGGTTGCGCAGGAACGAGACGAGCTGCTGCAGCTCGGCCTTCGCCTCGTCGATGCCCGCGATGTCGTCGAACGTGATGCCGGTTTCCTGCTGCACGTACACGCGCGCGCGGCTCTTGCCCATCCCGGTGAAATCCTGCAGCCCGCCGCGCCTGCGCAGCATCATGTTCCACACGAACACGAACAGCACGAGCGGCAGCAGCCACGAGGCGAGCGACGCGATCCAGCCCGTGTCGGGCGTGCCGTGATAGCGGATGCCGGCGGCGGTCAGCGTGTCGGTCAGATGCTCGTCGGTCACGCGGTTAGTCGTGAAGCGCCACGGCGCGCCGGCCTGCTGCACGGCCGCGGCTTCGGACGCCGGCAGCATCGTGCCGGCCTGCGGCATCTTCAGCGTGCCCGTGATCGACGCGGGGCCGACCTCGAGATCGTCGACGAGCCGCGCGGCGACGAGACGGTGGAAATCGCTGTACGCGATCGACGCCGACGCCGGGTGCAGCATCAGCAACTGCGCGGCGAACAGCACGAAGAAGCCCGCCGCGATCAGCAATCCCGGGTAGTCGAATTTCCTGTCCATGGCATCGGACCAGCCGCACGCACGGTGCGGCGCGCACTCACTCCGACAACCGCACGCGACCGGCGCGCGGCATCGGCAGCCATGCGGAAGCGGCATTCATCCGCGTCATCGTCGTCTCGCTGTGTCGCCTCGGTTCGTCGCATCGATGACGCCGCGGCGGCGCCGTCGGCCGGCACCGTCGGGCGATCGTCGCCCGGGCGGCACGCCGCGACGCGCCGCCCCTGAATTCAGTCTAGCTCGCGCGCGGGCGTCGCGCATCGCCCGCCGCGCAAGTCGAATTGTCCGACAAACACCTTTCGTCGGCGGCACCCGCCGCGTTATAGTCGCGTTCATGACATTTGTGTGACAGTTGCATCGCACCTGCTTTTGCGCGACGCCGGCCGTTGCTGTCCGTTTCGCATCGCGGCAGCCCGAGCGACGCGGCCGTGTATCGATCCACACCGCCAACCTGCCCATTCGAGGAGCCCACGACGTGACCGACACCCCCGATCGCCCCGACGACCTTCCCGCCGATCCCGACCGCCGCCGCGTACTCGGCGGCCTCGCCGCGCTCGGTGCCGGTGTCGCGCTCGGCGGCTGTGAAACCACGCCGGGCAGCGCGCCGCGCTCCGCCGCCGACCAGCGCATCGACGAAGCGTTGCGTCAGCGCGTGCGCCACATCGTCGTGATCTATGCGGAAAACCGCAGCTTCGCGAACCTGTACGGCGATTTCCCGGGTGTGCGCCATCCGTTGAGCGAGGTGCGGCCCGAGCACGCGCGGCAGCTCGACCGCGACGGCAGGACGCCGCTGCCCGTGCTGCCGAAGATCTGGGGCGGGCTCGTGCCGCAGGCGCAGGAAGTGGACGGCAAGCGCTACGCGATCGCCGAGCGCGACATCGACAAGCTGCCGAACGCGCCGTTCCGGATCGCCGACGCGCAGGGCAAGCCGCTGCCGAACGGCGTGATCACGCGCGACCTGTGGCACCGCTTCTATCAGAACCAGATGCAGATCGCGGCCGGCCGCAACAACCAGTTCGCCGCATGGGCCGATTCGGGCGGCCTCGTGATGGGCCATTACCGCAATTCGGCCGACACGCTGCGGCTGTGGAATCTCGCGCGGCAATACACGCTGTGCGACAACTTCTTCATGGCAGCCTTCGGCGGTTCGTGGCTGAACCACATGTTCCTGATTTCCGCGCAGGCGCCGCTGTATCCGGACGCGCACAAGCATCCGCATGCGGCGAAGCTGCTGTCGAAGGTCGAAGGCGACGATCCGGCCGGCACGCGCCTCGCGCTCGCCGCCGATTCGCCGGCATCCGCGCTCGACGGCCCGCCGAAGTTCGCGGGCGACGGTCCGCTGACGCCCGACGGCTACGGCGTGAACACGATGGCGCCGCCGTACCAGCCGAGCTACGTGCCGCCGCCCGACCCGGGCAACGCCGCGTATGCGGATCCGGCCGACCATCGCGTACTGCCGCCGCAGGGCTACGCGACGATCGGCGATCGCCTGTCGGAGAAGAACATCGACTGGGCGTGGTACAGCGGCGCGTGGCAATACGCGCTCGAGCATCGCGACACGGGCGCCGTGCCCGATTTCCAGTACCACCACCAGCCGTTCAACTACTTCCGCAACTACGCGCCGGGCACCGCCGCGCGCCAACGGCACCTTCGTGATGCAGGGCTCGGCGACGAGCCGTCGACGAACCGCTTCATCGCCGACATCGATGCGGGGCGCCTGCCGGCCGTCACGTTCTACAAGCCGCAGGGCAACCTGAACATGCACGCGGGCTACGCGGACATCGAATCGGGCGACCGCCACATCGCGACCGTGATCGACCATATCCGGCGCGGGCCGCAATGGGACAACACCGTGATCGTGATGACGCACGACGAGAACGGCGGCTGGTGGGATCACGTCGCGCCGCCGGTCGGCGACCGCTGGGGGCCGGGCTCGCGGATTCCGGCGCTCGTGATCTCGCCGTTCGCGAAGAAGGGCTTCGTCGATCACACGCTGTACGACACGAACTCGATCCTGCGCTTCATCAGCCGCGTACACGGGCTCGCGCCACTCGACGGCGTGGCCGCGCGCAACAACGCGTTCGCCGCGCGCGGCGAGACGCCGCCCGGCGATCTCACCAACGCGCTCGATCTCGGCTGACGGCCGGTTGGTCGCTTGGCCGGTTCACCGGTTCACCGGTTCGCCGCTTGAAACGACGACGCCCCGGGCAATGCGATCGATTGCCCGGGGCGTCGTGCATTTGCGGCCACGCTACGCGGCGCGGCGCAATGCGTCGCGCACCGCGTGCGCGGCGTATGTCCGTCGTGGACAGGCCCGCCGCGTCGCATTTCGCGAGATGCGGATAGAGAAACGGCATCGATGCAAAACGTCCCGCCGCCGGCGATGGAAGCCGGCGGCGGGACGTCAGGGTCAATGCATCGTTGCGGATCGTCAGCCGCCGAGGCGCTGCTCGATCTTCTTCATCGTGTCGGTCATTTCAGCCGGCAAGCGCAGCTTCAGCATGTCGAACAGCGCCGCGTGCAGCTTCAGTTCCTCGCGCCATTCGTCGGCGTTCATCGACGTCACCGCGGCGAACTGCTCGCGCGTGAAATCGAGCCCGTCCCAGTGCAGGTCTTCATAAGCGGGGGACACGCCGAACGCATGTTCGCCGCCGCCACCGGTGCCTTCGAGACGGTCGAGCATCCACTTCAGCACGCGCATGTTCTCGCCGAAGCCAGGCCATACGAACTTGCCGTTCGCGTCCTTGCGGAACCAGTTCACGCAGTAGATCTTCGGCAACGTCGCGCCCGCGCCTTCGAGCTGCTTGCCGAGCTTCAGCCAGTGCGCGAAATAATCGCTGACGTTATAGCCGCAGAACGGCAGCATCGCGAACGGGTCGCGGCGCACGATGCCCTGCTGGCCGACTGCCGCGGCGGTCGTCTCCGAGCCCATCGTCGCGGCCATGTACACGCCTTCGACCCAGTCGCGCGCCTCGGTCACGAGCGGTACCGTCGTCGAGCGGCGGCCGCCGAAGATGAACGCATCGATCGGCACGCCGGCCGGGTTCTCCCAGTCCGCGTCGATCGACGGGCACTGCGCGGCCGGCGCCGTGAAGCGCGAATTCGGATGCGCGGCCTTGCGGCCCGTTTCCTTGCCGATTTCCGGCGTCCAAGGGTTGCCCTGCCAGTCGGTCAGCTTCGCGGGCGGCGCGTCGGTCAGCCCTTCCCACCACACGTCGCCGTCTTCCGTCAGCGCGACGTTCGTGAAGATCACGTTTTCCTTCAGCGTCGAGATCGCGTTCGGGTTGGTTTTCACGCCGGTGCCCGGCGCGACGCCGAAGAAGCCGGCTTCCGGGTTGATCGCATACAGGCGGCCGTCGCGGCCCGGTTTCAGCCACGCGATGTCGTCGCCGATCGTCGTGACCTTCCAGCCGTCGAAGCCCTGCGGCGGAATCAGCATCGCGAAGTTGGTCTTGCCGCACGCGGACGGGAACGCGGCCGCGACGTGATACTTCTTGCCGGCCGGCGACGTCACGCCGAGGATCAGCATGTGCTCGGCGAGCCAACCCTGGTCGCGGCCCATCGTCGACGCGATGCGCAGCGCGAAGCACTTCTTGCCGAGCAGCGCGTTGCCGCCGTAGCCCGAACCGAAGCTCCAGATCTCGCGCGTCTCGGGGAAATGCACGATGTACTTGACCGGGTTGCACGGCCACCGCACGTCTTGCTCGCCTGCTTCGAGGGGATGGCCGACGCTGTGCACGCACGGCACGAACTCGCCGTCCTCGCCCAGCACGTCGTACACGTCGCGGCCCATGCGCGTCATGATCCGCATGTTCGCCACGACGTACGGGCTGTCGGACAGTTCGACGCCGACGTGCGCGATCGGCGAGCCGAGCGGCCCCATCGAAAACGGCACCACGTACAGCGTGCGGCCGCGCATCGAGCCGCGGAACAGCTCGTTGAGCGTCTCGCGCATTTCGGCGGGCGCGACCCAGTTGTTGGTCGGGCCGACGTCGTCACGCGATTCCGCACAGATGAACGTGCGATCCTCGACACGTGCAACGTCGGACGGATCGGATTGCGCGAGATACGAGTTCGGGCGCTTCGCCGGGTTCAGGCGCGTAAGCGTGCCCTGGTCGACCATGGCCTGGCACAGCGCGTCGTATTCCTCCTGCGAACCGTCACACCACACGACGCGATCGGGCTCCGTGAGCGCCGCGATGCGCGACACCCAGTCGATCAGCTTGCGATGCTTGACGAAAGCCGGCGGAGCGATCAGCGGGCCGTACGTTGCTTCGGCCAGATTGTTTTGCGACATGGGGATGTCTCCAGATTATTGGACGGGAATGGGGGATGCGGGGTGAACCCGCCAGATGGGAATGCGATCGGAATGCAGGACGCAGCAACGCGCAACGCGGGGCACGCGAGCTGTGCGCGTGTCGATGCCGCGATGCGGGCGAGAGGATGTGATGTCTCGTTAGAAGATGCGAACGCGAGTTTCGCCATGCCAGCAACCTGCCTTACAACTTCCATGCCGGCCAGCATACCATCGCCGTTATCGAGCGGGCGTTGCGTTGCAACAAGAAACAACTGTCACGACGTGCAGGCACATGTGTTGCAGGAAAGTCATCTCGACTGCGTCGATGCGATCGCTGTCGGGGACGAAACGCGGGGAACGTCCGTCGGACAAGCGTTTGGCGAAAGCGGCAAGTTCGGCTCGCCGGCTGCGCGCATGAAAATTGCACATGCGCGCCCGGCGAATTCTCGTTTTCGCTACTCAGGCAAACCCTGAATTAGGTTGCGTACACAAACATCGTGCTCCAACGCGTGATGTACGCCCCTGCTCAAAACAGCGCGCCCGGCAATCCGGGGTAATACGACGCTTCGTCGCTCGCGAGGAACAACGTCGCGCGTGCAATCTCGTCGGGCAGGCCGACGCGCTGCAGCGGCACGTTCGCACAGTGCTTGTTGATCTCCTCGAGCGGCGCGCCGGTCGGGTTCGACATCGCGGTGTTCACGCCGTCCGGATGAATCGCATCGCATGCGTGCGCGGCTTTCGTCCGAACAGACGATGTGATGCAGGCGCCTTCGTTCCTGCCATCGAACGACACCACCACGAGATACGGCGATGGACGACACGACCCGCACGCTCCATGAATACGAGCAGATCCGGCAGCTGAAGTACCGGTATTTGTGGCGCGACGCACAGGCCGCGCACAATCAATGGAGCCGCACGGTGCACGCGCAGCTCGCGTTCCTTAACACTCAGTCATCCGTCATCCCTTTACGCGTGCTTGCCCGACGTCAACCGCTCGGCGAGATCGATGACATCAAGCCAGCACCGCCTCTACGGGACGGCGGGGTGAGAAAGGCAGCGTCGCCCCGTAGCCGAAGCGCAGGACAATATCCGGCCGCCGACCGGCCTGGCCGACAAGGGCCGCCAGTTCAGAGCGAAAGCGCGCGACTTCAACGGGTTGATTGACGAAGGCGACCTTGATCCCAAGGTTCGTCGCCGTGAGCGCGAAGCGCTGGCAAGCCTGGCCGACCTTGAACCAATGCGCCCTGTCTGCCCGATCGCCGACGAACACGGCGATGCCGGCCGACGAATCGATCTGGCGGGCGTATTTGTCGTTCTCGGTGCGGGCGGTGAAAAAACGTTCGAACGCGAAGCGGCCGAAAGCGCTCGGCAGCACGGGATTCCCGCTCGTAGCGGAGAACAGCCCATCGCCCGACATCATGGCGCTGCGCGGGTTGAAGCGGATCCACTGCTCCAGTTCGGCCAGGAAGGCCAGATCTTCCATTTGAACGCCGTTGGCGGCCACGACCAGATCCTTGACCTTGTTGACCCGCGTCCGGTCGGTGAGGACTATCAAGTGGACGCCGGGCATGGCCGCTGCCTGTTCGAGCAATGCAAGCTCGGCGACAGGAACAGGACGCCGGTCATATTCGGTGCGGGTCGATTGTCGCCTGGTAATCGCGGCATAAAGCGGACTCGTCCTCATTGATCCGCTCACGAATGCATAACGTGCCCAGTCGCCGTCCGGATTCATCTGGAGCTCGCCGGGCCGCCCTGTCGCTGCAGCCGCGATGGCGAGGTTTTCCGCTGCGCATCCCAGGCTCACGAACAAATGATGGTCATCTGGATCGACAGCCGGTGTCCTCCGCGAGAAGTCCGGCAGAACGTCGATGGTCCCTTCACCGACGCGAAAACGCCAAGGCTGCGTATTGTGACTGTTGGCGGCGAGCGTTGCATAGCGGAGGAGGCCGCGTATGTCCGCCGGCATCGTCAGACCGGCGCGCAGGCCGTTTGCATAGGCCTCGTAGTCGACCATTGAACCCACAGTCGACATCCACGCGACGGCGCCGCCCGCCATCATCAGGGCGCCGCCGCTGGCGCCGACGATGAAACCCCGCCGGTTCACGAGAACGTAGTTGCGGCCTGCCTTGATGCAGGCAGCCCACTTCGTTGAATGCACTCGCGTAGCGCCGAAGTTACGAGGGGCAGCGCCGCGAGAACTCGCGAGTCCGCAAAATCATGGCGATGAAAAGAGTTCATCGTGAGTTGTGCTTCCAACTTGCAAGTTTTCCGAAGTCAATTCACGCTTGGGGACCAATTGCGAACCGTAGGCGAAGGCGATACAAAATATCGTTCACCTTCAACTGCAACGGGTACAAGGACATGTGCAGCTAGCCGGCTACTTCTACACGCATGGATTCGGGTCCACATCCTGCCATACAGTGCCGGGCGCCAACCGCGGCAAAAGTATCGTGAGCGGGAGCCGGCATGCTCTGCCGGGCCTTCCTTTCGCATCGTGCGTACTCTTTCAATCTCAGTGTTTGAAGCGGCCAGCTTTTCTCTTCACATGCATATCATGCTGCACGGCGGGCTGGCGCTCTTGACACGAGTCAAGCGAGTCGAAGGAGTTTCCGATTGCCGATGCACCCGGCTAGGTCGCTGGGGAAACGAACTCCGCGTCAGCGGACGGTGATGTCGACGGTCACGATTTCGTATCCTGGGTCGGCGTTCTCGTTCGCCGCTTTTTTCGCTTCCTCATACGACAGAAAGGACATGGCGTCTTCAATCACCGGTGCCATGCCGATGTCGCCATCCTCGCCGGTGCAGAGGAACTGCTCACCGGTCTTCACGACGTAGATGGTCGTCATGGTCGTCATGCCTCCCTCCATGGTTTGCATGGGGAACTTCCAGTCTAGCTTCCACGATTCCGTATGCAACCCCGACAGTCGAATTGATCTGCCGTCAAGATTCGTCGTCCTCCGTGATCGCAGTTACGCCAAAGGTCATCCGGCATGCGCCAAAGGACCAGTTCAGCGATAAACGCTTGCCATCATGACAAAACGTCTATAATTGGACAATCCATCGACCAATCCGCCCGGAACGACATGAGCGACATGAACGACTACCCCGTTTTCGACACGCTTTGCGACCTGCTGACCACGTCCGGCGCCCGTTTCCGCGTGCTGGAGCACCCGGCGGAAGGTAAATCCGACGTAATCGCTGCAATCCGCGGCACGCGCCCCGAACAGGGCGCGAAGGCGATGCTGTGCACGTTCAAGGACGGTGGCGACACGACCGCGCTCGCCGTGATCCCCGGCCACCTGAAGATCGATTTCCGCAAGGTCGCCGATGCCGTCGGCCGCCGCAAGGCGACGCTCGCGTCGCCCGATGTCGCGGCCGCCGTTACCCGCTGCGTGATGGGCGCCGTGCCGCCGTTCGTGTTCGATGGAAACGTGGCGCTCGTCGTCGATCCCGCGCTGGTCGAACGCAATAACGAGATCGCGTTCAACGCGGGCCGCCTCGACCGCTCGGTCGTGCTCGACGCGGCCGACTACGTGCGGATCGCGCGCCCGTTGCTGGCCGACATCACGCGGCCGGAAACGACAGCCGACCAGGAACACGCCGGTTGACCGTTTCCCGAAACCGTCGCATCGATCCGAAACCTGAACGCGAGCCCACCATGACCACCACCCGAAACAAAGCACAGTCGGAGCAGGCATCGCTGATCGAACAGGTGCAGCGCATCGCCGAAGGGCTCGGTGAGATGTTCGCGCCGTTCACCGAGGTCGTGGTCCACGACCTGCGCACGCCGAAGCACGCGATCCTCGCGATCCACAACAACCTGTCCGGACGCGCGGTCGGAGACCCCGCGACCGAGCTCGGCCTCGCCCGCATCGAGGACGACGATTTCCCGCAGGTGCTCGCGAACTACCCGAACCGCTTCGCCGACGGTCGCACCGCGAAAAGCACGTCGATCGGCATCAAGGATTCGACCGGGCGCTACGTGGCCGCGCTGTGCCTGAATGCCGACGTCACGCTGTTCCGCGGCTTCCAGGGCATGCTGAACCAGTTCTGCAGCACGGATGGCGACACCGTCGCCGAAACGCTCGACCCGGCCGGCGCGGACGCGATCCGGCAACGCATCGACGCGTTCGCGACGCGCCTCGCGACGACGCCGCGCGAACTGAAGACCGACCAGCGCCGCGAGTTGATGCAGACGCTGAAGGCCGACGGCTTTCTCGAAGTGCGCCGCGCGATGGAGATCGTGTCGCAGCACCTCGGCGTATCGCGCGCGACCGTGTACAACGATGCGAAATGAAACAAGCGCGCTGCTTTCATGTTGACTAAACTTTCCGACCCTCGAACGACCATGAACTCTCCGACTCTCCCCACGTACGACGACGTTGCCGCCGCCGCGGCCCGGCTCGAAGGCCATGCGCACCGCACGCCGGTGATGACGTCGCGGACGATCGACGAGGCGCTCGGCGCGCAGGTGTTCTTCAAGTGCGAGAACCTGCAGCGCATGGGCGCATTCAAGTTCCGCGGCGCATTCAACGCGCTGTCGCGCTTCGACGCCGAGCAGCGCCGCAATGGTGTCGTCGCATTCTCGTCCGGCAACCATGCGCAGGCGATCGCGCTGTCGGCGCGCATCCTCGGCATCCCGGCGACGATCGTGATGCCGCAGGATGCGCCGGCCGCGAAGATGGCCGCGACGCGCGGCTATGGCGGCAACGTCGTGACCTACGACCGCTACACCGAGGATCGCGAGCAGATCGGGCGCGATCTCGCGGAGAAGCACGGGCTCACGCTGATCCCGCCCTACGACCATCCGGACGTGATCGCCGGCCAGGGCACGGCGGCGAAGGAGCTGTTCGACGAAGTCGGGCCGCTCGACGCGGTATTCACGCCGCTCGGCGGCGGCGGGCTGCTGTCGGGCACCGCGCTGGCCACGCGTGCGCTGTCGCCGCACGCGACGTTGTACGGCGTCGAGCCGGAAGCCGGTAACGACGGCCAGCAATCGTTCCGGTCGGGCGCGATCGTGCATATCGACACGCCGCGCACGATCGCCGACGGCGCGCAAACGCAGCACCTCGGCAACCTGACGTTCCCGATCATCCGCCGCGACGTCGACGACATCCTCACCGCGACGGACGCCGAACTCGTCGACTGCATGCGCTTTTTCGCGACGCGTATGAAGATTGTCGTCGAGCCGACCGGCTGCCTGTCGTTCGCCGCCGTGCGACGGATGAAGGACCAGCTGCAAGGCAAGCGTGTCGGCGTGGTGATCAGCGGCGGCAACGTCGATCTCGAGAACTTCTGCGCGCTGGTATCGACATCGGCATGAACGTCGCGGCGCGCATGAACATCCTGTCATCTGCGCGCCGCCGCTCCTTCACGTCGCGTTAAGTTTCGCGCCCTAAACTGATTACGTTGTCCTGAAGTCAGTCGTGAAGGAGCCACCATGAACACGCACGCGATCGTCGCCGCCGCCCTGGCGGCCGTTTCCCTTTCGGCGTTCGCTCAACCGGGCGTTACGTCAGCCGGTTTTCCCGCCGCATCGCCGCACGACGCAGTCGCGCAGGTGCCCCATCGTTCGCCCGGCGCGTTGCCGGCCGCCGGCTTCGTGCTCGCGAAGATCGATCAGAACAATACGCCGCCCGACCGCGGCGGCGACCCGAGCGGCCGCACGCACACCGGCACCCGCATGTAACGGCGCGTGCCGGCCGGCGCTGCCGCGCGCGGTCGTCATTGTCGGAACGACGGCAGCGACGGATCGCGCGCAGCGAGGATGTCGTCGGTGCGCCGAGCATATTCAGTTCTCCGTACAGTGATTCCGACTGTCGAAACTCGGCACGCGCAATGCGCGCCGGCCGAGCCGTTCGGCAATCGATACGAGCGTGTTGCCGCTCGGCGCCGCCGACCGCTTCGACGACACCCGCCGCATCGAAACCGATCTTTCGCCAAGTCATTAACGGGTTTGATCAGAAAGAAAAAAGATCACCCAGAGTGATCTTTCCTTGAGAACGACAAACCAGACGTGGCCCGATCTGCACCCGGTGCAAGGAAGACCATCAGGCCCTCCTCACCCTTACGACGTCGAAGTCGGTTTATTTCGATTGTCTTTCGGGCGGCCGTGATGCTCGAACTGCTCACACATCTGCGGACGGCTGTCGACGATATAAGGTCGAAAGGCGATGCCCCGCTTCAGGACCAGACAAGGCCGCGCACGCCCGCGACCACCTGGATCGCGCCGAATGCCGCGACGACGACGGCCGACACGCGCGACAGCCCGTGCATGAACGCGAACGACATCTTCGTGCGCAGCGCGGCGGTCGCACCGCTCAGGCACAGCCACCAGGTTGCGGAACCGATGAACACGCCGGCGACCATCAGCGACACGGCCGGCCACATCGCGCCTTCCCGCGCGCCCGACAACGGGCCGAGTGCCGCGAAAATCCCGACGAACGACAGGATCGTCATCGGGTTCGACAGCGTCAGGCCGAACGTCGTCAGGAAATCGCGCAGGACGGTCGTGCGCGGCAGGTCGCGTTGCAGCGCCGACACGGCCGGCGCCTGGCGCGCGATGGTCCACGCGAGCCACACGAGGAACGCGCCGCCGCCGATCTTCAGGCCGACGGTCAGCATCGGGAATGCGGTGACGATGCCCGCGATGCCCAGCGCGCCGAGCAGGCCGTAGATCGCGTCGGCGCACGCGGCACCGACACCCGTCGCGAACCCTGCCTGAAAGCCGCGGCTCAGGCTGCGCTGAATGCACAGCATGCCGATCGGGCCGACGGGTACCGCGATCGACAGCCCCATTACGACGGACTTGATGAACAGCATCGCCTGCTCCTTGCGACATGCAACGGGTTGAACAGGCATCGTAGGGAAAGTCCGGTCGCCGCTGAATGCGGTTTTTAAGGAAAAATAGCCGTTCCGCCTTAAAAAACCACCGCGATGGACGATCTGGACTGGAAGATACTCGCGCTGTTACAGGCCAACGGCCGCATCAGCTATACGGAGCTGGCCCGCCAGGTTCATCTGTCGGTGCCGGCGGTGACGGAACGCGTGAAGCGCCTTGAAACGGCCGGCATCATCGAGGGCTACACGGCCCGGATCAATCCGGCCGCGGCCGGCTATCCGGTGAGCGCGCTTATCGGCATCACGGTGCCGCAGCCGGCGAAAGCGAAATTCCTCAAGTTGCTGGAGACGATTCCCGAAGTCGTCGAATGCCATCATGTGACGGGCGCCGACTCGTATGTCATGCGGTTCGTCGCCACCAGCATGACCCACCTCGAACAGCTGATCGAACGCATCAACCTGTACGGTGAAACGCGCACATCGATCGTGATGTCGACGCCGCTACCGGTGCGCGGGCTGGCGCGGCCGCCGTCGAAGTTCGACGACGGCCGCAAGTAGCTGGCCGGGTTTTCATGGCCGACCGACAGATCCCTGCCTGAACCTTTGGCGGCCGGTGACGGCCGCCATTCGGTCATTCGGCCGTTTGCCTCTGTGACGTTCGGCGCCGATCGGCTATTTGCCGACCGCGCCGCCGAGCAGGCCGCCCACCAGCGACGTGACCGGCGCGAGCGGATTGGCGAGACTGCCCGACGGCGTGCCGCCGCCGGTGCCGGTGCCGGTAGCGGAACCGTCATGCACGATCCACGGCATGCCGCCGACCACGCTTGTCACCAGACCGGCGATCGGCACCGCGCCGTTCGCGCCGCTCGGGTTCACGAGCCCACCCACATTGCTCACCGTGTTGCCGACCGCTCGGACGAGTTCGCCGACACCGCTAACGACCGGCTGCGGCGACGCGGACGTCACCTTCCATCCGGCCGACGTGATGGCCCCGCCGACCTGCCCGAGCAGGCCGGCGACCGGCTGGCCGAGGCCGGTTGCCGTGCCGACCTGTTGCGTGAGTTGGCCTGCTGTCGTCACGAGCGGGGTGATCGCGGTGCTGAGCGCCTGCGTCGCCTGCTGGACCGGGCCCGACGACAGGGCCGAGCCGAGCATGGTGCCGCCCGACTTCAGACCGCCGGCCACCGTGTCGAGCAGGCCACCGACCGGCGTCGTGATCGGCGCCAGCGGCGACAACGGGCCGGTGCCGAGCGCCTTCACCGTTTCGCTGAGACCATTAACCGGGTTGCTGGTCGAGCCGACGATGGTGCCGAGGCCGGCGACCGTCGTGCCGACCGGGTTCGCCGTGAAGCCGATCTGGCCTATGCCGCTGCTCACGGCGTCCGAGGTATCGCGGACGAGCGTGCCGACGCCGGTGACCGTGTCGGCCGGCCCGGCAGTCACGCCCTTGCTGACGCCGCCGGGCAGGCTCGCGCCGCCTATCGTGACGCCCACGTCCGTGACGACCGAGCCGACGGAGCTGACGATACCGTTGGTGCCCGGCGTGCCGCTCGTTCCGCTGGTGCCTCCGATTCCGCTGGTGCCGCTGGTGGCGCCGCTTGTTCCGCTTGTGCCGCTTGTGCCGCTTGTGCCGCTTGTGCCGCTTGTGCCGCTTGTGCCGCTCGTGCCGCTTGTGCCGCTCGTGCCGCTCGTGCCACTGGTCCCACTCGTCCCACTGCTCCCACTCGTCCCACTGCTCCCCCTCGTCCCACTGCTCCCGCTCGTCCCACTGCTCCCGCTCGTACTCGTCCCGACGTTGTTACCGGCCAGCTTCGGTGCCGTAACGTCGCTGCCGCCACACGCCGCCAGCGCACACGCCGCGGCAATGGCGGCGAGCGCAACGTTCGCCTTGATGAAATGATTTTGCATGGAAGTCCCCGTCAGCTATTCAGCGCGAACATTCCAGCAAGCATCTACCATGCCATCTTCGTCGGCTTCGTTAACAATTCCTCAACCGCGCCGTGGCGGCTTTCCTGACGGCACTTTCCGGTACGACGCATCGCATGCGAGTCTAGCCCTGCGGTTCGATCCGCCCTCGCGTCCCCGCGACGCCGACGTAACACCGGCACTGCGTTACGTAGCACGAGCGGTGAAAAACCGGCCGCGACCGCACCTCGCTTGCTCCCGCCCCGGCACCTCGCGCATGCCACCGCTTCATCGAAAATCTCCCGTTACCTCGAAGACGCTTCCGCTGCGTGTGGAAGTCGCGCATCGCGAATGACTTGCGAACTCGGATGCCCCGTTCAAACGATCAACGTCACGCCGGCCCAGGCGATCAGCACGACGCCCAGCACGCGCCCGACCAGATCTCCACCTGGCAGGATTTTTTCCGCGAACACGAACAGCGACAGCGCGGCAATCCAGACGACATTCATCACGCCGCCGACGAACAGCAGCGCCATCAGCAACCAGCAGCAGCCCACGCAATACATGCCGTGGCGCGCGCCGAGCAGGAAACTGCCGACGACGCCCGGACGCCAGTGCGAGACAAGAAAACCGGCCGGCGCGCGGCATTGCCGAAGGCACGCGCGCTTCAGCGGCGAGAATTGATAGAGCCCGGCCAGCGCGAGAACGACTGCGGAAAGAACAGCGCTCTTCGACCACAGCATCATTGCGGAGATCAGCCCGGCCGGCTGCAGCAGCGCCTGAAGCAACGCCGCGCCGATCGAGAACGCGAGCCATGCGGCCAGATAACCGGCCAGCAGCGACACCGACGTGAACGCGGCACCCGGGCCGTCCGCGCCGCGATGCCGAAGCACGCGCCGGTACAGCATCACGAGCGGCGCCGCGCTGGGCGTCATCATCGCGATCATCATCACCCACCACATCGCGATCACGGTCGGCAGCGACGGATCCATGCTGCCCATGCCGGCCGCCAGTCGATGCGGAAAGAGCGCGACCGTCGTCATCTCCAGCGCCGACATGCCGGTTCCCGCGCCCGTCCACAGATAGAACCAGCACGCGCCGACGAGCGCGGCCATGCCGAGCAGCGTGACGACGCGCTCGCGCCCGAGCCAGGTGTCGAACGGAGTCATGCCGCGACGCGATGCCGGATCAGCCCGTGGTTGTTCATGTGCAGCCGCGCGAACTGCGCGTAGGTTCCGTCGAGCGTCAACGCGATGTTGCCTTGCGAGCGCCCCGTGCCCGAACCGATCTCGGCAAGTTCGTATTCGAAGCCGTCCGGCAGGTCGATTCGCGCGCGATGCTCGGCGCCCGTCACCGGGTTGAGAATCGGATCGCCCGCAACGTCGAACACGCCGTCGACATGAATCCGGCCGCGCCGAGCATCGACATCGACGTCGAAATCGATCTTCGTGAAGATCGGCTCGAACGCGTGCTCGAGCGTCGACGCATACACCGAGAACATCGTCGCAAACGGATCGGTATCCTGACCGGTCATGATCTTCAGCACCGCTTCGCGCTGTGCCGGGCTGGCGCGCTCGTCGACGATCGGCTGGCACTTCCCCTTGCCTTCGTGGACCGCCCCCGGCCACTGAAACACGACGGCGATCCTGACGCCGTCGAGCACCACGTCGCCGTAGTGGCCGCTGTCGATCGAAATCGCGCCCATCGCTTCGCAATTTCCGTTGGTCGGCAACGCACTGAACTGGCAAGGACAACCGTATGAGCAATTGCAACTGATCAATTCGGTGCCCTGAATCTCCCACGGAGTCATGACTCCACCTCGCGCTCGGTGACATATGAACGCTTCGAATCTAGTGCACGGCACTGGGGAAATCAAAGCCGGAATGGAAGCCCGGTTCGACGCGTGAAACCCGTGCGTTCCGGCCTCACGCGTGACGTTCCGAACTACTCGACGAAGGCGGTTCCGGCCACCGTCGTCGCACCCCGGATCTCACACGAACAGCGACGCGACAATCGCACACCACGCGGCACTCGCGCCGCCCGGAAACACTCGCCGAGGATCGCCGAGATCTCTTCCGCCGGCAGCAGCTCGCGAGTTCATTTCCGGTTCGATTGAATCAAGAGCGGCTTCGCCGCTGGCCAGCGAATACGCGTAGTCACGAATTGACAGAGTCGATTCGATCGAGCGCCATGTTGCAGCCGATTCGTCGAACACGAACACGGGTGTCGCCCGTTAATCCGGCTTTCTCGCCGCCTCTGCGACAGCCACCCAGCCCATCACGGCGCCGGCGACCCAGCAACACGTGACCAGCAGGTCGAGATCCATCCAGCCTTCGAAATTCGCGCTGTTTTCGAAGCTGCAGCGCTGATGGCCCCTGACCCACATGCAGCCGCTGATGAACTGCTGAATGTGCATGTAGACGTTGAACACCGCAAAGGCGGAGGTAATGACGGCGACCCGCAGGCGTATGCTCGTTTTCATTGGCGCTGAAGGCGTGGGATGAACTGCTGCCGATCTTAAGCCAACGGCGACGGGTGACGCAATCGATCCGGTATCGGCCCGATCATCGTGGCTTGCGCGCCGCGATGTTTGCCGGCGCGGCCGTTCAGTTGACGGGTGCGGCGGTAGCGGCAGTCAGCGTGCAGCGCGCGGCAGGCGGCGTGACGCATCGCGGCCTGTCTCACGCACGCACCGGCTTCACACTGCGCCAACCGTGCGCCGTCATACCCGTCAGCGATGCTTCCCGCCATGCCGGCGCCGCCGGTGTTCCGCACGCGCCTGCAGCAGCGTCGGCATCAGCTCCTCGATGTATTGCCGTGCCTGCCCGCGCGTCACGATCTCGCTGAAGCGCAGATGGGCGTTGTCGTGACCGACCAGCGCCGCATGCGCTTTCTTCAGGATGTGCAGATAGGCGATCAGGCTCGTGCCGTCGCGCACGGGCAGCGCGTCACGCGGGTCCGGGGTTGTGCTCATGATCCAATCCTTTGCGGGCAGTCGGTGCGGCAGGTGGTCGTCACGAGCGCCAGCAGGTCGTTGGCGAGGCGGTCGCGATCGGTCAGCGGCGCGAGGCCGAACAGCCGCTCGAGCGTCGCGGCGACCGAAGCATGATCGTACGGCGTGTGGTCGACCTTCCCGGCCGCGACCCACGGCGAAATCACGATCGCCGGCACGCGCACGCCATACACGTCGAAGCCGAAGCCGCTCGCATTCAGCGTCGCGGCCGCGCCGTCGTTCGGCGGCGGCGCGGCGCCCGGCCTGACCGAATCGTAGAAGCCGCCGTGCTCGTCGTAGACGATCACAAACAGGCTGCGGTTCCACACCGGCGAATTGCGGATCGCGTTGTACACGTGCGCGGCGAGCTGGTCGCCGCCGGCCAGCCCGTCCATCGGGTGTTGCGAGCTGCCGTTCCGGTAGGTGCCGTGCACGATGTCGCCGTAGCCGGGCTCGATGAACGTATAGCGTGCCGTGTAGCCGGCCGCGAGATCAGCCTCGAAGTGCGCGAGATCGTCGACGTCGACGAAGCTCACGCCCTTCAGCGACGCGACCTGCGGCACGTGGCCGAGCGGATCGCCCGACTGATCCTGGTAGATGCGCCAGTTGTCGTCGCCGAGCGCGCCGAAGATCGAGCCCTTCGGATAACGGAAGCCGTCGAACGCCTCCCACCCTCCCATTTCTTCCCTGGTCGGCGAATGGTCGAGCCCGGCCGACGACGCGCCGTGCAGGAAGAAGCGGTTCGGCCAGGTCGGCCCCGGCATCGACGCATGCCACGCGTCGCACAGCACGAACGCATTCGCGAGTGCGTACAGCGACGGCGCGTGCGTCCGCACGTCGGCGCCCTGCATGATCTTGCCCGCGTCGGCCGGCTGAGGCGGCGCGCCTTCGGAATGCGACGTCGCGTAGTTCGACACGAATCCCGAATTATTGACGCCCGGATAAGCCTGCCCTTTCACGAACGGCACGCCCGCGCCGCAGAGCTGTTCGAGCACGTCGGTGAACTCGTGGCACGGGTCGGTCGGCATCCGGTCGGGCGCGCCGCCGCCGAACGGATAGACGGCGCCGCCGTACGCATTGCTGTCGCCCGGCGACGCGGCGACGATGTCGGCGATGCCCGACAGCGCGAACAGGTGATCGAACGAGCGGTTCTCGAGCATCAGCACGAACACGTGCTGGATGCGGTCCTGAACAGGTGGGGATGCGGGGGCTGCGTCTGCACTCATGGCGCCTCCTGGCGTCGCGCGACGAATGTCCGGCTGGCACGGTCGCGGGAGCGCTGAAGGCGATTGAAAGCAAACGAGAGGTGATACAGCGTGCGCGGGCCGCGAATTGCCGACGAGTGTACGACCGTGCCGGCATCCGCGTAAAGCGACGTACAGTGCGTGCGCGGCATGCGTGCTCAACCAGCTGCCGATGTGGCCGGCCGGCGCAATGCGCAGCGTATCAACGAGTACGGAGGAGAAACGACGATCCGAACCGGGCGGTTCGATCGGGGATGCGACCTGGGCCGCCGCGGCGTGACGACGCCGCCGGCGACCGACGAACGGCACGACCCGTGCCGTCCATCCGGTTCGTCCCGCCACACGGCCGGACGGGAGTCGATCGGCGCGGTGCTGCGCGCGCGATCCTGGCCGCTTAGCGGCGCGGCCCGCTGTTGCGTTGCGGACGCGGAGAATTCGCGTCCTTGTGACGGAAGTTGATGCGGCCCTTGGTAAGGTCGTACATCGACAGTTCCAGCGTCACGCGGTCACCCGCGAGAATGCGGATGTGGTTCTTGCGCATGCGGCCCGACGCATACGCGCCCACCACCACGCCGTTTTCCAGCGTGACACGGTATTTGCTGTCCGGCAGCACTTCGTCGACGATTCCGTCCAGTTCCAGCAGTTCTTCTTTTGCCAAACCAATTCCTCCAGACAAGGTGATTGACCGCGGCCGCGGCGATCTGCCCGGCGCCGTTTCCCGCAACGGGACGACGGCCGGCAGGCTGCCGGGTATCGGTTCGTTCAGACGGGCCACGGGCCTGTCTTGCGATCGGAGCCCGGCGCGTTGCGGCGTTCGGGCGGTCGGTGGCGGCGGCGCGATGAGCGCCGCGCAAGTAGTCGGGACCGCGCCGGCTGCTACGGCATGGCGTCGGTCTGCTCGGGTTGATGCGTTAAAGCGGTGATGCGCTGGCGAAGCGGCGCTCGCTTCGCGAGGGCGTTGTGTCGCACGCGGGTCACGCATGCGATGGGGAGGCGTCACGACCGATGCATCGTGAATGTCGCGATGCATCGGTCGTGCGCATCGGAACGCGCAGGCCACCGGAACAGCGGCGCCCCGCGCGAAACTCCATCCGGCACCCGCCGCCGATCGGCGGCCGATGCCGATGCGGCTTACTGCGGCGTGATGTTCGACGCTTGCAGACCCTTCGGGCCGCGCTTCACTTCGAAGCTGACCTTCTGGCCTTCGGCCAGGGTCTTGAAGCCCGTGCCGCGAATTTCCGAGAAATGGGCGAACAGATCGTCGCCGCCGTTGTCCGGGGAAATGAAACCAAAGCCCTTGGTTTCGTTGAACCACTTGACGGTACCGGTATCCACAAATACTTCCTTAATACGAATAATTGAACATGCGCCCGCGACGGGCACAGAAAGAATCAAAGAGGGAGAGACCAACGACTGCCGCACACGGAGTGCGGCCAATGATGAGCAATCGAACTTCTTGAAGACTTCGGTCACGGACACTACGCGGTAGCGGCCGTTCCGTCAAGCTCTTTCGGTGCGACGCGTACGCACGGGCGACGCGCGCGCCTTATGTGGCGGGTGTTGCCGGCCGACGGGACCTGTTTCGATGCCCCCCCTATTTTCGGTCGGCCCGCCGGTTTTTACCGCGGCTCGAACACGTGATGCAGCGCCGGCGGCGCGTCGCCTTCGCGAATCCGCATTTCGAATGTCTCGCGCGCGACGCACGTCGCGCCGCACGTCGACCACGTCCAGGTAGAACCACGAATACCCGTCGCGCATCTGGTACAGCGGGCCGTCGCCTTCGCACAGCAGCGGGTTGTCGATCCGCGTCTTGCAGCACCAGATATCGACGTCCTCGTAGAACACGCGCTGCGCTTCCTTCACGTACGCATTCGCAATCTCCAGGTTCTGTTCGTCGGTCAGCCCGGCCACCTTCTTCACGATCACGCCGTAACGCAGCTCGAAGCTGTTCATGTCGATCGGCACGTGGCAGTCCAACAGCACCGGATGGATCGGCTGCCCGTTGCTCTGCCCTGTCATCTGCGTGATGTGCATGGCCGGCCCGAAATAGGTCGACAGCGCGGTCAGGCTGTCGCCGCCGAGCTTCTCGCTGCGGCCGACCATCAGTTGCGTCACCTTGTGATCCTCGAACAGGTTTGTCGCGACCTTCAGCCCGATCCCGAGACGCGCCATCACCGCATTGCACGGGATCGACACGAGCGTGAGCGGCACGACGATGCACAGCACTGCGCGCCACAAGCGGAACGTGACAGCGCACAGCAGCGCGATCGCGCCAAAGATCGACTGCAGCATCGCGACTTCCGCGCCGGGGGTGCCGTTACATCGTCTGTTGGGACGAGAGGCGGAGAGGAAACGGACGGGACGGGCCGTGGAGTCGGTGCGGCGGGTTGGGTCAGCCGGGGGTTCGTTCGGTAGGTTTGTGCGCCGGCACGCTGGCATCGGCTGGACGCGCGACCGACGGCGGCAAAAAGGCGGCTTCGCGCCACCGTTCCGGTTGAACTCGCATGCGGTTTTCGAACCGATTCCCTTGATTGAATCTCGCGGTGTGGATTTGAAACGATGCAAGTTTTAATTCCATTAATGCCTTCATATTTACTCCCCCGACAATCACCCTTAAATCACCCGGGTTGCATTAAATTATAAAAAATAATAAAGCTTATTATGTAATGTTATATTATTGAGCCGATTTATAAGGTGTAAATTTGATTTGTTCTTTGTTTCATCCAAACAAAAATCGCATTACATCCAATGCATTTTTTATTTTTACCGACCACACTGAAGATGGCCCCGAAAAATTAAATTGGCGCACGAGTTGCATTCCGACCGGCGAAAAACATTAACCAATCAATTAAAACAAAGCCTCTTCCGCCGGATCGATTGCTCAGCAACAACAAAGAGAGTTCATTGGAAACATTTTCACGCAATGTCCTCGCAGTTTATTTAATTCGCCCGGCATAATTTTCGTGCTATCTGAGGGGCGCCTCAATGTTCGACAGGTATTTCGAATCTCAGAAAAACAACTCATAAGTTCGAAAGGAGATTCAAATGAGCAAACTGATCAGTAAAATCGCTGTTGTTGCGTTCGGTTCGTTGATCGCAACCAGCGCGCTGGCCCAGCAGATCAGAACGCAGGGAGGCGTGACGCAGATCACGTTACCCGAGCGCGGTCTCCAGGTGGCCGCAGTCGATTTCAAGCACGCTCTGCCGATGCCGCTGCCAAGACCACTTGTTGCGCCGCCTACCATGCTGGATTCACTGATGTACAACGCCAGGCCGGCGCTGGGCGTGCCGGGCTATGCGCAAGGCGGCGTTGGAGACGGCAGGCAAAGGCCGGTGCAACTGGTCGCGCCAGTCGATTTGAGTCAGTCCGGGGTCCAACCGCAGGAATACGGATCGTCGAATCAGCCGTATACCACTAGCCAGGTGAATGCAAGCGGCGACAATACGCAGTATTACTATCCGTTCCGCGCAGCCGGCAAACTGTTCTTCAACATCGGCTCGGCGACCTATCTGTGCTCTGCCTCCCTGATCAAACCAGGAGTGGTCGTCACGGCCGCGCACTGCGTCGCGAATTTCGGTCAGCGGCAGTTCTACTCGAACTGGGTATTCGTTCCGGCCTACAGTAACGGAACCGCGCCCTATGGCACGTGGAACGGAGCATCCGCGACCGTCATGACTTCCTATTACGACGGCACCGATCCATGCGCTGTCGCCGGTGTCATCTGCCAGGACGACGTGGCCGTGATCGTGCTGTCGCCGCAAGCCGGATCGTATGCGGGCAATCGCGCCGGATGGTATGGCTATGGTTGGAACGGCTATAGCTACACCCCGTCAGGACTCGCGCTGATCGACCAGCTCGGCTACCCGGTGGCTTTGGATAGCGGCGTCTACATGGAGCGTAACGAATCGCAAGGTTTCGTGTCCGCCAGCAACTCGAACAACACGATCATCGGATCGCTGATGACCGGGGGGTCGAGCGGCGGCCCGTGGCTCGTCAATCTTGGCATGCCGCCGACACTCAACGGCACGGCCTTCGGCAACGCAGCCTCGCACAATACCGTGGTCGGCGTGACGAGTTGGGGTTATACGAACTCTGCGGTGAAACAGCAAGGCGCGTCGCCGTTCACGAGCAGCAACATCGTGACGCTCGTGAATACCGTATGCGGCAGCACGCCGGCAGCGTGTTGAAAGCAGCCTGACGTAACGCGTCGCGCGTGGCATTGCGCTCGTCGTGCCGATTCGGCACCGCTGGTCGACGCCTCACGCGACGCATCCTCTGCGCTGCCCAGGGCCAACCCGCGCTCCGATCGAGCGCGCGACGCTAGTCGAACGGATTCACCAGCCGGACCCCCGTCTTCGCGAAATCACCGACGTTTCGGGTGACGACCGTCAGGTCGTTGATGAGCGCCGTTGCGGCAATCAGCTTGTCCAGCGCGTGCTCCGGATGCGGGACACGCAGGTGGCCCCACAACTGGCCGACATCGATGTCGATCGGCAGGATGTTAGACGCATAGTCGGACATGAGCGCGGCCAGCCAGACATCGAGTGTCGACGCCTGCTGCGAATCGCCGCGGCGGCGGATCATCTCGACGCCGCGGCGCAGTTCGGAAACCGTCACGACGGACAGGTAGAGACTGCTGCCGTCGTTTCCGGCTTCACGGAAGAACGCGCGCACCCCGCTGTTCGCGCGCTTTCCCTTCCTGATTTCGCTGATGACGTTCGTATCAATCAAAAACACGCCTGACCTCGCCGGAATCCTGCAAACGTTGGAAATCCGCGTCTTCGCCAACATCGGGCATGCTCATCAGCACTTGCGCAAATGTCCTTCGCTTCGGCCGGCCGAGCGCATCGGCCAGAATGGCTCGATGTTCGGCCTCGGCACTCCTGCCATTTGCCGCAGCCTGCTCTCGCAGGCTCTGAACGATACTGTCATCCACGTTACGCACCAGAAGATTTGCCATAGGTCACTCCATCCAGGTTGCTATCAATGATAGCGCCGTGACGGTGAATTGCAAGCATTGCTATCATCGTCATGGCTGGACGGAAGACGGTGGTTGGCGTCGGCGAACGGCCGCGGCCGGCATGAATCCAGCCAACTCCCGCCGCTCGCCCGACACGTCGAACTGCTGTCCGCAAGGTAAGGCAGATCGGAACGACGGAAAAGACGGCCGAATGGCTATTCGCCGATGGAGGACCTGCGCAGGCACGCGTAGCGCCGCACGGAGCGGCTTCATTCACCGCCTCCCCGGCACATGCGGCCGCCGTCACGATGCGCGGCACGAACCCCGGCACGGCACCGTGCAAGCAAGCTTGCTGTTCGCCGGACCGGGAACGCGTTGCCGTGCGCATGACCGATACGACATGCGCGGCGCATGCGCCGCAACACGCGGCGCCCGCGACCCGATCCGATTTCCCGTTTGCTTCGATGTCGTTGCATGCCGCCGATGCGCCCGTCGTTCTGGCGAAACTCGATTGCACCAGCGGCACCGGGTCACCCGCAAAGCGCGTGCCATGCGGCGCGAAACGAGGCGGGAGAAGCGTCACCGTCAGGCACGGGTGGTTACGCGGAGCGCAATCGGGGGGAATGTTTCAGGAACGTATCCGTATTCGGCGGACCACGCCGGAATGCACGCGGCCGCCCGACAGGATGTCGAGCAGCACGACGCGCTCGGCGACCTTGATCGGGTGATTCATCGCCGGCGGCAGGCACACGACGCCATGGCCGAGGCCGATGCGCGTCGTGCGGCCGGCCAGGTACGCAAGGAAGGTTTCCGGCGCGCGCATGTGCGCATAGTTGGTCAGCGACGTGCCCCACGCACCAGATCGTGTCGAAGCCGACCTGCTCGGCGAGCGCGTGCCGGTGCAGGCCGAGCCGCACGAATACCGCGCGGTGCTGGAGGACAAGAACGACGCGCTGCTCGTGATTTCGCAGAAACGGGCAGCATGACGATGCGCGGTGCGCATGCGGGATGCCGGCGCATCGCGCGTGGCAGGTGCGCTACGCAGGCGGGATCGAGCATCGCGCACCGTCATTGGCTTCGCCGATGACAATCAATGTCTCCAGGCAGCTTCCCGATGGCCGCCGGAATCGGTACCATCGAGCGCTTGAAGACCGGCACGCGCCGCGCGACCGTGCAACGGCGCCGCCCGCGCCCGGCCTTCGCACCGCCATTTCGCCATGTCCCGGGAACCCACACACTCCGTACTGCTCTGGATCGTCGCCGCTGCGTTCTTCATGCAGTCGCTCGACACGACGATCGTCAACACTGCCCTGCCTTCGATCGCGCAAAGCCTGCACGCGTCGCCGCTCGCGATGCAGCCCGTCGTGGTCGCCTACACGCTGATGATGGCGATGCTCACGCCGGCGTCCGGCTGGCTCGCCGACCGGTTCGGCACGCGCCGCGTGTTCTCGGTCGCCATTCTCGTGTTCGTGCTCGCGTCGATCGGCTGCGCGGCGTCGCATACGCTCGGCCAGCTCGTCGTCGCGCGCGCCGTGCAGGGCATCGGCGGCTCGATGCTGCTGCCGATCGGGCGGCTCGCCGTGCTGCGCCGCGTGCCGGGCGAACAGTACGTCGCGGCGATCGCGTTCGTGTCGATCGCCGGCCAGCTCGGCCCGATCGTCGGGCCGACGCTCGGCGGCTGGCTCACGCAGGCGATTTCATGGCACTGGGTGTTCATCGTCAACGTGCCGGTCGGCGTGGTCGGCTTCATCGCCGTGCAGCGCTATCTGCCGCACGATCAGGCGAAACAGCCGCCGCCGTTCGACTTCATCGGCTGCGCGCTGCTGTCGGTCGCGATGATTGCGCTGTCGCTCGCGATCGACCCGCCGATGCCCGCGCATCGCGCCGCCTGGTCGGCCGGGCTCGCCGTGCTCGGCCTGGCGAGCGCGCTCGCGTACCTGCCGCATGCGCGGCGGCGCGCGCAGCCGCTGTTCCGGCTCGGGCTGTTCCGCGAGCCGAACTTCGGTTCGGGGCTGCTCGGCAACCTGCTGTGCCGGATCGGCACGAGCGCGGTGCCGTTCATGCTGCCGCTGCTGATGCAGGTGCAGCTCGGCTATACGCCGCTGCAGTCGGGGCTGATGATGCTGCCGGCCGCGATCGCGGGCGTCATCGCGAAACGCTGGATCGCGCCGCTCGTGAAGCGCTTCGGCTACGCGACGTTTCTGGTCGTGAATACGGGGATCGTCGGCTGCGCAATCGCGGGGTTTGCGCTGGTGTCGGCGCAGCCCGCGCCGGTGCTGGAGATCGTGCTGCTGGTCGTGTTCGGCGCCGCGAACTCGATGCAGTTCGCGGCGATGAACGGCGTGACGCTGAAGGGGCTGTCGCATGCCGACGCCGGCAGCGGCAACAGCCTGTTCACGATGATGCAGATGCTGGCGATGGGGCTCGGCGTATCGATCGGCGGGGGGCTCGTGAACCTGTTCGCTGCCTGGTGGGGCTCGATGGGGCGCGGGTTCATGCTGTCGTTCGCGTGCATGGGCGCCGTCACGCTGCTGTCGTCCATCGTGTTCCGGCGGATCGATACGGCAACGCCGCCGGCCGGTGCGGCAGCGCGATCGTCCGCGTGAGCGCCGCGGACGTCAGTTCGCCTGGCGGCGCTCGACGACGCGCTTGAGCACCCAGCGGATCGACGACCCGTCGGCCGGCGGCTGCGCGACGCGGTATTCGTCGACTTCGAGCGTGTACAGGTAACCGGGCTGGTACGCGAAGCCCTCGATGCCCGCGTACCACAGGCTCCACGGCTCGCTCGGGCTGCTGCGCACCTGCAGGCATTCCATCGGCGCGACACCCGTGCAGCGCGCGGATTGCGGCGCGACGTAGATGGTCTTCGTCACCGGCCGGCCGTCGGCCGGGCGGGCCGCGTTCTGGGCCGTGACGGCCGCGTCGGTCTGGCATCCGGCAACGAGCGTGCTGCCGGCAATGACGGCCGCGCCGAGCAGCGTTCTGGATTGGCGAAGCATCTGATATTCCTCTGGAAGCGTTGGAGGGGGCGGTTAGACGACCGGCACGGCGGCAAAGTTCACAAATACCTTACACCCGGCGATTCGCCCCCCCTCATTCGTGCGATGTCGTGCGCGCGCCGACACGTTACCGTGCTCCGGTGCAGCCGCGCGCATCGCCGCCGGCGGCCCGCACGTGCACGCCGGACGCCTACTTCGCGCGTTTCGCGTCGTTCGGCAACACGAACTCGACTCGGCGATTCAGTGCACGGCCGTCCGGATTGTCCGCGCCATTCCTGAGCGTATTGGGCGCGACCGGGCGGCTGTCCCCCAGCCCCTTGACCGACAAACGCGCCTTCTTCATCCCGTGCGACGTGAGCCAGTCGGCCACGGCATTCGCACGACGGACAGACAGCGTCTTGTTATACGCAGCGGACCCTTTCGAATCGGTATGCCCCTCGATCACGATCGCCCCGGACGGAACGGACGCGGCGAGCCGCAGAATGTCGTCGAGTGTCGGTTCGGCGGACGACCGGATGCTGGCCTTGTCGAAGTCGAACAGGATGTCGCCCAGCATCGACACCCGTACCGTCGCCTTGTCCTCGCGCACGGACAGGCCGTCGTGCCGTGCCGCGAGCCCCGATGCCTTGGCCGACAGATCCGATACGGTGCTGTTCAGATCGGACGAGAATCCCTTCACGTCCAGGACGGTTGCCTTGAGATCCCGAATATCGCGATGCGCCGGCGGCGCTTGCGCGAAGGCACTGCCGACGGCGGACGCCGACAGGATCAGCGCCAGGATTGATGTGATCGCTCCGGCCATGGTCAGCGATCGGTAATCTTGATGCCGTCGAGCGCCTCCACACCCGGAATCGACAACGACACCTTGGTGACGCTCTTCGGCGGAGCGGGAAATCTCCCGTACCACGTGCCCGCGCTCGGCGAATCCTTCGATGTGCTAAGAACCACGCGAGGACTGGCCAGCGGCTGGTTGTTGCTGTCAGTCAGCAGCAAGTGCTTCTTGTTGCCTGCGAGCACGTAGATGCCGTTCTCGTAGTCGCTCTTGCTGATCGAGCTATAGAGCACTTCCACCTTGTTCGCGACGAGCGGCCTGAACCGCAGCTTGATCGTCAGGATATCGCCTTCGCGGACCGCCTCGATTGCCTGCGCTTCGGCTACGCCACTCGAAACGAGCCCGACAGCCAGCGGCGTAGCGGAGGAAGACCCAGCGGGCGCCTGCGCCGACGCGGTATCGGCAAGCGCAGCGGTCGCCAGGAGCGCACCCACGACGGTGCAGATGGTTGCTGCGTTTCTAATTGGTGTCACGGGAACCGTCCTTTTTTAAGGTTATTGGTAGCGTGCGTCAATTACGAAACGAGTTCTCTCATTGCCGTTCCGGCGCTGGAACCCTGGCTGTGCCTCGGATTTGAATTCATGAATTTGTAGGGAGAATACACGGCTTTCGTAAGGACGGGCAACCGCCGCACGCATATTCCCGTGGCGCGATCCGCGCGTAAATATTTCCGACAGACCGGCGTCACGCGGTAGGCAACACTGGTGCGGACATTGCCGAACAGCGTGCTGTCGTTGGGCTGAGGTGCGCGACGCGGGGTGGATCTGTCGGGATCGTCACTTGCCGCGTTCGTCGCGGCATGCTTGAAGTCGCGGCAAATGCAGCAATTGCGTAAGGCTTGTGCCGGTTACATTACGATATCGATACCCATAACAACAGGACCCTCGAAAATGGCCGATAAACGATCCGGGATTCCGAAACGCAAGCACCGCCTTTCCACCACGATGACAGGCCTGCTCGTCTGCGCCGCGGCGTTGACCGCAAGCTGGTGCGCGCAGGCGGAAGAACACAACGATTTCATGAAATACATCGCCGGGCCGATGTATGACGGGCCGATCGCCGAACCGAAACTGCGCACGGCGCAGGACCGCGAGTTCGCCAGGAATATCCAGGACGGCGCCGCCGTCAATGAAGTGACCTTCGCGAGCCATTACATCCTGTGGACCTTTGATTGCGGACACAACGACAATTGCATGCGGGTATTCGCGCTCGACGCGAAAACAGGCAACGTGTACTGGTTTCCGTACATCGTGCGCGAACTGGCGATCGTGGACGACAACACGCCGACGGATTTCCGCTCGGACAGCCGGCTGCTCGTCGTGAACGGCAAGCCCGACGGGCAACCGCGCGGCAGATATCGCTACCTGTTCGAGAATGGCAAGTTCCGGTTGCTGGACAAGCAGGCTGGCCGCTGAGGCAACAGCGTGCTGTCGGTGGAGCCATGCGTTCGTTACGATGGGCCGCCACCGGATCGGTCTGGTCCGCTTCAACATCGAAGCGCCGGCGCATGCCGCCCGACCTGCCGAGCTTCCCGGCGCGGCAGGCGACAAGAACGGAAAGCTTCGCGGGAAAAGTCGCTGTCGTGACCGGTGCGTCGACCGGCACCGGTCAGGCAATTGCCGTCGACAGCGGATTCACCGCGTGACGATCGTGTACCATCGGCGCCTCCCGATACGCTTTGTCGCGCTGCGTTCGTCCGCCCGGCCACGTGCGCGCCCGCCACGCCCGCGCGGCCCGCACAGCGCCCCCCGCTTCGCATGACCTCACCCGTTCCGTCCGGCGCCACACTGCGCCCGCTGCCGATCGATACGCTGACCGTGCCGGCCGCGCTCGACGGACGCGCGGGCACCAACCGCTCGGGCAGCGCGCATCCGCAGATCGCCGCGACCAACGATCTCGACGCCGTGCGCGCATGGCTCGCGCGCTTCGTCGATACGCCGACCACGTTCCAGAACTACCGCAAGGAAGCCGAGCGCCTGCTGCTGTGGGCCGTGATCGCGTGCGGCAAGCCGCTGTCGTCGCTCACGCACGAGGATCTCGTCGTCTACCGGCAGTTCCTGCTCGCGCCCGCGCCGGCCGACGTGTGGTGCGCGAACGGCGGCCGCAAGCATCCGCGCGACGACCCGCGCTGGCGGCCGTTCTACGGGCCGCTGTCGGCGGCCAGCCAGCGGCAGGCGCTGGTGATCCTGAACGTGATGTTCTCGTGGCTCGTGCAGGCCGGCTACCTCGCAGGCAATCCGCTCGCGTTGTCGCGGCAGCGGCAGCGTCGTCCCGCACCGCGCGTCACGCGCCATCTCGGGCAACCGCTGTGGCAGTCCGTCAAGGACGCGATCGTCGCGATGCCGCGCGACGATGTGCGCGCGTGCTTCCATGCGGATCGCGCGCGCTGGCTGTTCACGCTGCTGTATCTCGGCGGGTTGCGCATCACCGAAGCGGCCGACACGACGATGGGCCAGTTCTTCTGCCGGCGCGACGCGAACGGGCACGACCGCTGGTGGCTCGACGTGACGGGCAAAGGCGGCCGGCAGCGGCTCGTGCCGGCCACCGACGAGATGATGGCCGAGCTGTCGCGCTACCGGCGCGCGCACGGGCTGCCCGCGCTGCCGTCCGACGGCGAGCCCACGCCGCTCGTGCTGCCGCTCGGCCAGGCGCGCAAGCCGCTCACGCGCGCGGCGCTGCACCGGATCGTGAAGCAGGTGTTCCGGCACGCGGCCGACCGGCTGCGCGCGAACGGCGCGGCCGGCGACGAACAGGCGCGCGTGCTCGAACAGGCGTCCGCGCACTGGCTGCGCCACAGCGCCGGCTCGCATATGGCCGACGGCCGCGTCGACCTGCGACTCGTGCGCGACAATCTCGGTCACGTGTCGCTCACGACGACGAGCCAGTACCTGCACGCGGACGACGACTGGCGGCATCGCGAGACGGAGGAGAAGCACCGGATCGGGTGGTAGGTGCTCCACGCGCTGCGCGAGATGGCGTTTCGCCGATGTCTAAATCGACGCAGGCTTGCGTTTCGCATCGACGCTCAGTGATCGAGTTCGAGCCCGCCCAGGCCACCGTTGCCGCGGCACTTCGCGCGGTCGCTTTCCGCCGGCACGTCGATCTGGCCGCACAGCACGTCGATGCGCTTGCGGTAACTGTCGATCAGGCACTGCGTCGTCGTGCAGCGGTTGCGCGCCTTGAGCCACACCTTCTGGCTCGCGACGAACCGGTGATACTCGGGTGGATCCTCGACCGGATAGTTGGCGAAGTCGTCCACGACATGCTTGTAATCCGCGTTGAGCGCATCGTCGAGACGCGACAACGCCGGATTGCCGCAGATTTCGCGCTCCACGAACGTGGACGCCTTCGCGCAGTCGAACGACGCGGCCTGCGCGCCGGTCATGCCGGCCGCGACGGCCAGTGCAACTAGCCATGCTTTCATAGGGGTGCCGTACGGAAGGAAACGGCGACCGGGCATCGGCTCGCCGTGACGAACGAACGGGGATTGTCCGCCGTCGGGATCCGGAAGCTTAGGCCAATGCGCATCGCGGTTCAATACGCGGTCCTGCTTCCCGGCACCCGCGCCGCGCACCGCGCGGCACGTCACGCCCCGCCCGATCAGTACACGGCCACCCAGTGCCCGGGCACCCACGCCCAGTGATTGCCGGCCCACCGGTAATGCCCCTTCGCCCAGCGATAGCCGGGTGCCGGCGGCGGCGGCATCACTTCGACGAGCGGCGCCGGCTGCGGCGGCCGCACGGGTTCGACCACGCACGCGGACATCAGCGCGGCACTCGCGCTCACCAGCACTGCAAGCGAAACGGATCGGATCTTCATATTCGATTCTCCCTTTTTGTGTAATCGGTTGGCGGGGTCGAGCGCGTAAACGCCCCGCTTCACGCGGCGCCGCGAATCAGGCCGGTCATCGGCCGCGTCGCGCCGCTTTCCGCGAACAGCGCGGACGCGGTGCGGCGCGGATCGAGCCGCAGGCTTTCGGCGGCTGCGCCCGAGATCAGCGCGTCGAGCGACGCGGTCGGCTTCAGGTCGCGGCCTTCGTACAGGTCGCCCGGCCGCAGCCCCGGCCAGTCGGCGATCACGCGGCCGCCCGCGACCGCGCCGCCCGCCAGCATCGCGACCGACGCCTGCCCGTGATCGGTGCCGCCCGTGCCGTTCGCCGCGGCCGTGCGGCCGAACTCGGTCGCGACCAGCACCGTGGTCTGCTGCCATGCGGGCCCGAGGCCGTCGCGCAGCGCGGCGAGCATCGTGTCGAGCGCTTTCAGCTGATTCGCGAGCCGCGCGTTCTGCGCGCTGTGCGTGTCCCAGCCGCCCGTTTCGATCATCGCGATCCGCGGGCCGTCGTCGCGCGCGAGGAACGTCGCGGCAAGTTTGCCGACGCCCGCCGGATCCTGCCGCGCATGCGCGTCGCCGGCGAGGCCGCGCGCTTGCATCGCCGACTGCCACAGCGGGCCGAGCTGCGCGTCGGCCTCGTAAAGCGCCGACACGCGCGCGAGCAGATCGTCCGGCGCGGCCGGCAAACCGGACGGCGCATACGACGCGGCCTGCACGGTGCCGCGCAACGCGAGCGGCACGGTCGGTGCGAACGCGATCGCGCTTTCGCGCGTCGCCGGCAGCAGCGCGGCGAGCCGGTTCAGCCAGCCGTCCTTCACCTGATACGGCGCACGACCGCCTGTTTCGAGCACATTCTGCCCGTCGAAATGCGAGCGGTCGCGATACGGCGACGCGATCGCGTGGACGAACAGCGCCTGTCCGTCGCGGTATAGCTGCGCGGTCTGCACGAGCGACGGATGCAGCGCGAACGTGCCGTCGAGCCGCATTGCGGCCGTCGTATCGATCGCGAGCGCGCCGCGCAGCGACGCATACGCGGGTTCGGCATACGGGACGACGATGTTCAGGCCGTCGGCCGCGCCGCGCTGGATCACGAACACAAAGCGCCGGTCGGTCTCGACGTTCGCGAACACGATCCGCGGCGCGACGAGGATCGCGCCTGCGCCGGCGGCGGCAACGCTCAGGAATTGTCGGCGGGACAGTGCCATGTTCACCTCCGTTGGAAGTCGGGCGATACGAGCAGCAGCGCGAGCGACGTGGTCGCGCTTTCCGCGCGCGACAGCGCGGCCGCGGTCGGCGCGCTCATCGAACCGGCGAGCAGCGTGTTGCCGAGCGTGCGCGGGTCGAGCCGGTCGCCGGTGCGCGCGGCCAGGCGCTGCGCGATCTCGACGCGGCGCACGAGCGCGTCGGGCGCGGCCCAGCTCGCGGCGACATCGTCGAAGCCTGCCGGCGAGCCCGGCCGCCACACCGGCTGGCCGAGCTGCGCGAGCAGCGGCGCGGCCTTCAGATCGCCCCGATCGTCCATCTCGCGCCAGCCGAGCCCGCGTAGCGACGACACGGCCCACTCCCACGGCGTCTTGAACTTGCGGTTGACCGGCGACCACGCATCGGGCGAATCGACGAGCGCGCGATAGACGGTCGGCAGATCGCCGCCGCTCGCATCGAACGCGCGCGCCAGCCGGTCGGTCAGCGCGGGCGGTGGATTGTCGGCGACGAAATGACGGGCAAGCTGGAACGCGATGTGCCGACCCGTTGCATCCGACCGCGCGAGGTCATGCAGGATCGCGCGCGCCTGCGCTTCGCCCGGCTGGTCGTAGGTGCGCCCCATCACCGTGCGCATGCCCGGCTCGTGCAGCTTCGGGCGAAACACGAACGCGCCGGGCGCGGCATCGCCCGGCTGCGGCCCGCGTCCGCCCGCGATGCTCCAGCCCGTCAATGCGCGCGCGAATTCCGTCACGTCGGCTTGCGTGTAGCCGGTTCGCACGCCGAGCGTGTGCAGTTCCATGATTTCGCGTGCGAGGTTCTCGTTGAGCCCGCGCTTCGCCGACGGATTGCGCGCTTCCGCGCGCAATGCGGCCGGGCTGTCCGGGCCAACCGAGCGCGCCTGGTCGAGAAAGACCTGCATCGCGGGATGCTGTTCGACGGCGACGAGCATGTCCTCGAAGCGGCCGAGCACGTGCGGGCGGATCGCGTCGCGTTCGAACGCGCCCGCATACGCGGCCACCTGCCCCTTGTCGACCGACACCGCGAAATGGTTCGCCCAGAAATGTACGAGACGCTCGACGAATGGCGCGGGCGTGTTCAGCGCGCTGTTCAACCGCGCGGCGACGGCGCTGCGATACGCGTCGTAGCCGTCGCGCCGGATCGATTGCGCGATCGCGCGCTTCGCGGCCGCGTCGTCGCCCGTCATCGCGTTGCGTGCGTTCGCGAAGCGCATCGCGAGCGCGACCGCGTCCGGTTCGCCGGCCCACGCGGCGGGCCGCGCGTCGTAACGGTCGAATTGCGCGACCAGCGCCGCCTTCGGGTCGGCAGGCGGCGCTTCGTCGGCCCGCGCGCCGAGACCGAAGCGGTTCAGCGCGATCGCGGCCGGCGTGGTGTCGTTCGGGTGGTCCATGACGGGCTCTCTTGCGGTGCGTACCCACGTTTAACGCGGGCATGCAGGGAAATCCGTCGCGGGGATGGCAAATATTTTTTGGATCGGAGAAACGAGGAACGAGAGAGTCGGCGGAGGCGATGCACGGCAACGGCGCAAGTCATCGACACGCAACGGCGCGTGCGATTCATCTCGTGCACGCATTGCGCATGACCGAACGCGAATATCGGCGACACGCATACCGCGTGTCGCGCTGCCTGATGCTTACTGGCTCGCCGGCGCGTCCGGCTTTCTCTGCAGTCTCGGCGGCAGACGCCAGTTGCCGCTGTGCTGCAACCCGTCGACGAACTTCACGCGCTCTTCGGGCGTCAGCGTCGCCGCGAAATCGACGACGCTGCGTTCGACCTGCACGCGCATCGCGGTATCAGCCGCGCGCGTGCGGTCGAGCGCGGCGTCGATCGCCGCGCGATCGAGCTGCGGCGCGGCGAGCAGATCCAGCACGGTGATCCGGCCGTCGCGCCCTTCCCGCGCGAAATCGCGGCCGTTCTTGCGCGCGGCCTTCAGCGCGGCAGCAAACTCGCGCTGCCGCGCATCGGGCAATTCGTCCGCCGCGAAACGCAACGCGGTGCGTTGCGCGGGCGCGCCTGCCGCAAGCTGGTCGCGATGCGTCGAGAACCACTGATACACGCCGCCGCCGATCGCGCCGAGCATGAACACGTTCAGCACGACCGAGCCGACGAGGATGAATTTCCAGCCACGTTCGCTCATTCACCACCCCAATCCACGCTCGGGCCGCCGAACGTCGTCGTCAGATAGTCCGGCTCGTGCGGCGACGTCGGCACGCTGCCGAGCATCAGCATCGACACGGCCACCGCGCCCGCCAGCGCGCCGGCCAGGCCGACGCCCGCGAACGCCGCGCCCGACCACCACACGGTGCCGCGCCGTCGCGCGCGTTGCGGCGCGGGTGCCGACGCGACGATGCGCTCGACGAGCGCCGGTGCAGGCGGCATGACCGTGTCGTACGAAAGCCATGCATCGAGGTCGGCGGCATCGTCCAGTGCCAGCAGCGCGTCGCGCGGGTTCGCGCGCGCCCACGCCTCGGCGGCCGCGCGCTCGCCGTCCGGCCAGCGCCGCGCGTCCGAGCCGTACGCGGCGACGATGGTGCGAAATCGTTCGGGTGTCATCGCTTGTCCTCGCTAGGTGGGTCGCCGGCCAGTTGCGCGCGCAGGTTGCGCCTCGCGCGGGCGAGCAGGCTTTCCAGCGCATCGACGGTGATGCCCATCAGGTTGGCCGCTTCCACATTCGACATTTCCTGATAGTACTGGAGCACGAGTGCTTCCCGCTGCCGCGGCGGCAACGCGGCAAGCGCCTGCCGCACGCGCGCGTCGCGCGAGCGCAGTTCCGCATGCACGGCCGGCTCCGGTTGCGGGTCCGGCACGTCGGGCAACGTATCGACAGGCTCGTCGCGTCGGCCGCGCAACCGGTCGTAGCACAGGTTCAGCACGACGCGATGCAGCCACGTGTCGAAGCGCGCCTCGCCTTCGCGCCAGCGCGGCGCCTGGTTCCAGATTCGCAAGAACGTCTCCTGCGCGACGTCCTCGGCTTCGTTCCGGTCGCCGAGCATGCGCGTCGCCAATGCGAGCAGCCGCGGCAGCTTGCGCGCGACGAGCACGCGCACCGCCGACGAATCGCGCGCGCCGACGCGCGCGACGAGTTCCGCGTCCGGATCGCGGTCGCCGCGATCGTTCAACGCCGCCTGCTCCGTCGCGCAGCGCGATTGCGCCGCCCTGCCGCCCGGCTGAAGCTCATCGTCGTGCTCTCCTTGCATGCGTCGGGCCATCGCCGCGCGGCGCCACGCCGACGGTTCGGCGGTGCCGTGCGCATCGCGCGCGGCGTCGCACACGGCATCGGCCATGTCCGTTTCATCGACATCCGTGTCGCGCAGCATATCGATCCTGTCGGCCGGTTACGCGACCGTCGGCCGGCGTGCTCAATATACGACGACCGGCGCGGGCCGGTAATACACCGGACGCGCCGGCACCACGACGCAGCCGGCCAGCACGATGGCCGCGGCCGCCAGTATCACGATGGTTCGAAAAGGCATGGCTTCGACTCATGACATTGCGTGAAGGATCCGCCGCGCCGGCACGATGTTCCGCGCGGCGGCGCGCGCATCAGGCCCAGTGGCCCGGCACCCAGCGCCACGCCGGGCCACGCGCGGCCCAGTGCCCGGGCACCCAGTGGTAACCGACGCGCACCACTTGCCAGTGGCCCGGAATCCAGACGTAGCGGCCCTGCCGCCAGTGCCAGTGACCCTGGTCCCACACGTAGCCCGCGCGCGGCGCCGGCATCACTTCGACGCGCGGCGCCGGCGGTGCGTAAGGTGCGACGATCACGGCCTGCGCGAATGCCGCCGACGCCGCCAGCGCGGCCACGCATCCGGCGGCAAACCGCAATGGAACAGAAAGTTTCATGAAAGACTCCGAAGTAACGGGCATCGACCGGAAGCGGCCGTTCATGCGTTAAACGGAGCGGGCAAGAGAAATCCGTCGCGAGGTTGGCGAATAAATTTCGGGGCGACCGAGCGCGCTTTGGAGCGGACCGGATGCCACGCGATGCGCGATTCCTCGTATCGGCCGCCGCACACGCGGGGTTGCCGTGCTGTCACAACGCGGCAAAACTGCCCTTCGACAATATGTGTCACCGGGATCCCGCTCGTTTCCGGCCCACGCCCCGGCCGCGCTCGCGCATGGCCGCGCGGCTCCACCTTTCGCGTCCCCATCAACGAAAACTACGACCATGTCGAACCAGGACAATCTCCCTGATCAGCCGAACGAGCCGGCCGCGTCGGTGTCGCGTCGCGGCTTCCTGAAACTCGCCGGCGTATCCGGCCTCGCCACTGCTGCCGGCGGGCTCGCGGCCGCCCGGGCCGCCGCGTCGAATCCGGACGGCACGCCCGAACAGGTCCACCTGACGTGGGGCAACGACCCGACTTCCGAAGTCGTGATCTCGTGGGCGTCGCTCGCACCGGCCGTCAATCCGCGCGCGCGCATCGTCGCCGACGGCGAGCCGCCGCGCACGGTGCACGGCGTCCAGCGCCTGTACACCGACGGCCTGAACGGCGAAACCGTGTTCGCGTACCACGCGCGCGTGCACGGGCTGAAGCCGGATACGCGCTACCGCTACGAGATCACGGCCGACAACGATAGCAACGCCGCTCAGCCGTTCGCCGCGAATTTTTCGACCGCGCCGCGCGGCCGCGCGCCGTTCCGCTTCACGAGCTACGGCGATCTCGCGACGCCCAACGGTGCATGGGTGCTGTCGTCGCCGCAGAGCCGCTTCGCGGTGCAGGCCGTCGAGCAGTTCCAGCCGCTGTTCCACCTGCTGAACGGCGACCTCTGCTACGCGAACCTGAACCCCGCGCACCAGCCCGAGGTGTGGCGCGACTTCGGCAACAACAACCAGACGTCGGCCGCGAATCGCCCGTGGATGCCCTGCCCCGGCAATCACGAGATCGAGTTCAACAACGGTCCGCAAGGGCTCGACTCGTATCTCGCGCGCTATACGCTGCCGGAGAACGGCACGCGCTTCCCGGGCCGCTGGTACAGCTTCCGCGTGAGCTCGGTGCTGTTCGTGTCGCTCGACGCCGACGACGTCGTGTACCAGGACGCCGCCGCGTTCGTCGGCAGCCCCGCGCCGCTCGTGCCGGCCGCGAGCACGGGCCGCCCGCCGATCGAGCCCGGCACGTCGTTCTACGTGCGCGGCTACAGCAACGGCGAGCAGACGCGCTGGCTCGAACACACGCTGCGCCATGCGGCGCATGACGACGACATCGACTGGATCGTCGTGCAGATGCACCAGGACGCGCTCAGTTCGTCGAAGACGGGCAACGGTTCCGACAAAGGCATTCGCGAGGCATGGCTGCCGCTGTTCGATCGTTACGGCGTCGACCTCGTGCTGTGCGGCCACGATCACGACTACGAGCGCAGCTACCCGGTGCGCGGCTGCAATCACCGCGCGGGCGTCGATGCGTCGACCGGCGAAGTGGTCGAAACGCTGCAGCCGCGTCCGGTCGGCTCGAACGACCCGGATCGCACGAAGTTCGACACGAGCCACGGCACGATCCACCTGATCCTCGGCGGCGGCGGCACCAGCGCACCGCTCGACGTGTACGGCGAGAACCCGTCGACCGGCTTTGCGCGGGCGAAGGTGTTCACGAAGCCGAACCGGCCGGTGCCGGGCACCGCGCCGAACACGTTCGTGCGCCAGCCGGCCGATGCGCTCGAGGATGCGATCTGGTCCGCGCGCCGCGATACGGGCACCGGTTACGGGATCGCCGTGTTCGATCACGACCCGGGCAAGCCGGGCGGCCACACGACGATCACGATGCGCTACTACCACGCGCCGGGCGCCGATCAGCACCCGACCGCGCAGTACGAGCTGTTCGAGACGATCGAGTTGAGCAAGAAGCGGCACGAGCGGTGATCGGGCCGGCGCCCGCTGCGGCGGGCGCCGGTTGCATCGCCATCGAGGAATGGGCGTGCCATGACGCGGGTTAGACTGCCCGCTTCGCACACCGGCCCATGAAGATGAGTTTCGAATACCGCATCCATACGATCCCGTCGGCCGATGCATTCGACGCAATCGCGGATGCACTGCGGCAAACGCATGGCGACATCGACGCCGATCCCGACCGACGACGGGTTGAAATTCGCGATGAAACCGGTAGCTGGCCGCTGATCGGCCTGTTGACCGACGAACACGGGTTCTTCCTCGTCACGACGCTCGGGCCGACGCGGGACGCGATGCTCGACGCGATCGGACGCGCGTTGTCGGCAATCGGTGCGACATGGCGCATCGACGACGCATGACCGGCTACCGCGTTCCGCACACGCCTGATTCGGCCGCACGCACCCGGCCGCTCCCCCGCCAACGTCCGCCGCTCGGTCGCTCCCCGGCTCCGCCCCTTTAAACTATGCGTATCCGGCGTAATAGCTGCATTGCATTGCCGGTTGCGGCTGCCGCACCGCGTGGCGGCCGCAACCGGATTTTTCCGTTCGCGATAACGGCACACGCGAGCGGAACCGAATCATCCGAAATCGAATTTGAATGTTGAAACAGGCAGGAAGCATGAAGCGCAACAACAAGAACAAGGCAACGCTCGCCGGGCTCGGCGCGGTGCTGTTGTGGGCCTCGGTGGTCGCCCTCGTTCGCGGGGTCAGCGAAAGCCTCGGTGCGACCGGCGGCGCCGCGATGATCTACACGGTGGCGTCCGTGCTTCTGCTGTTCACGATCGGCTTCCCCGACCTGAGCAAGTTCCCGAAAAACTACCTGCTGTGGGGCGGGCTGCTGTTCGTCTCGTACGAGCTGTGCCTGGCGCTGTCGATCGGGTATGCGAGCAACGGCCGGCAGGCGATCGAAGTCGCGATGGTCAACTACCTGTGGCCGAGCCTGACGCTGGTCGCGGCCATCGTGTTCAACAAGCAGCGCGCCAACCTGCTGGTCGTGCCGGGCGTCCTGCTATTGATGCTCGGCATCTGCCGGGTGCTCGGCGGCGACCAGGGCCTCGATCCGGCCGGCATGCTGCGCAACGTCGCGGACAATCCGCTGAGCTACGGCCTTGCCTTCTTCGGCGCGCTGATCTGGACCGGCTATTGCACGGTGACGGCGCGCATTGCCGACGGCAAGAACGGCGTGACGCCGTTCTTCATGCTGGTCGCCGCGGCGCTCTGGATCAAGTTCGCGATCGAGGGCGGCGGCGGCATGACGTTCAGCCTTCACGCGGTCATCTATCTCGTGCTGGCGGCGTCGGCGCTGGGGTTCGGCTACGCGGCGTGGAACACCGGCATCATGCACGGCAACGTGACGATCATCGTCGGCGCGTCGTACCTGACGCCGGTGCTCGCGGCCGCGCTCGCCGCGACGCTGCTGCATGCGCCGCTGTCGGTCGAATTCTGGCAAGGCGCAGTGATGGTTTGCGGCGGGTCGATCCTGTGCTGGCTCGCGACACGCAGCCGACGCAGTGAAAAGGCAGCGCCCGTGCGGGTCGGGAAGGATGCCGAAGGCAATTGCCCCGGGTGACGATGCGGGATGCTTCCGACGGGACGCAGGGTTGCCCGCTCTAGCTTCGCGATTCCAGCGCGATACGCACCGCCAATCCGGCCAGCACGGAGCCCATCAACCAGCGCTGGACCGACGCCCAAACCGGTCGTCCCGCCAGAAAACCCGCGATGGAACCGGCCATGCAGGCGATCAGCGCGTTGACGCTGACACTCACCGCGATCTGCACGCAGCCGAGCGCCAGCGATTGCGCGAGCACACTGCCGTGCCCCGGTGAAATGAACTGCGGCAGCAGCGACAGATACATCACCGCGATCTTCGGATTCGCGAGGTTCGTGACGAAACCCATCGTGAAGAGCCTGACGCGGCTGTCGCGCGGCAACTGCCTGACCTGGAACGCGGAGCGGCCGCCCGGCTTCAGCGCCTGCCACGCCAGATACGACAGATACAGCGCACCGGAAAAGCGCAGCGCGTCGTACGCATACGGCACGGTCATCACCAGCGCGGTGATGCCCAGCGCCGCGCAAACCATGTAGAAAACGAACCCCAGCGCGACGCCGCCGAGCGACACGAGCCCTGCGCGGCGGCCCTGGCAGATCGAGCGCGAAACCAGGTAGATCATGTTCGGTCCGGGCGTCAGCACCATGCCGAGCGACACGAGTCCGAACGCAAAAAGGGTGGGCAAAGCCGGCACGGCAGGCTCCTTCGTGGCAGGGCAGTCAGGGTGACGAGGTTCGAACACTGTATTGCATCTCGATCATCCTCGGCATGAATAAACTGCAAGCCGCCCATGAGCGTCGTTCATCTCGCCGGCCGCGCTACCTGCCCTTTTTCGCACGCGCGTGGATCGCTTTCGCGGCTTTGGCGCGTTGTGCGTCGACGAGCCTCACGAACTCGTCGGTGACCGCGTTGCCCGCCACGTTCCACGACAACCGCACGGAACGATGCAGCCTCGGCGACAGTTCCAGCACGCGGCCGCCGAATGGCGTGTACGTGAGCGTGATGCGCGGCACGATCGATACGCCCATGCCGGCCTCCGCCATCGAAAGAATGGTGCGCATCTCCACCACGTTGAACGCCGCCCGGAGCGGCGCGCCGCCGCGTGCGAAGTAATCCGCGATCACCGGCCCGCACCCTGCCTTCGAGAAAATGAACGGTGCCGCGGACAACTGTTTTGCAGACACGCTCTTGCGGCCGCCGAACATGCCGTCCGGCGCCACCGCGACAAAATCCTCGTCGAGCAGCGGCAGAGTGTGTGCGAACGTCTTCGTGCCGGCCACCACGCCGATGTCGGCCGTACCGTCGTCGATCCACCCTTCGACTTCGCCGTCCGTGCCTTCGAGCAGCACCGCCGACACGCCCTGGTGCATCTCCTTCAACGCCTCGAGCGCGGGAACGACGAACGCCAGCGAGACGCTCGGCAGCGACGCAACCACCAGCTTGCCTTCGAGCTTGCCGCGCGACAGGCTGAATTGCTGGCGCAGCAGCTGCGCCTCCCGCACCACGCTCTGGACGTACGGCCACAGGCGTTCGCCCGCCGCCGTCAACACCACCGGCTGCCGGTCCCGCCAGAGCAGCTTGACCTGCGTGATGTCCTCCAGCTCGGTCAATGCATGGCTGATCGCGGATTGACTGCGGCTGAGCCGGTCGGCCGCGGCCGTGAGCGAACCGAGTTCGACTACGGCGGCCAGTGCCTGCAACTGGGCAAGCGTCATCGGGTCTCCTTGTTCCGGCGTATGTGAATTTCACATGAGGCAGTGAAGCATCATGAATTATATTGAACCGCCCCGACAGTATCTCAAACGGCACCGCGCCATGCCCCGCGCTGCGCCGCGGTCGAGTCGAACGTCCACGGCAGCGCCGCAGGCAGGATGCACGTTCGATCCGCCGCGTCGATTGCATGCGCACCGGCCGGCGCTCGAGAATCCATGTTGAACCACGCCTCCGCATTGCTCATGCTTGCCGATACGACCTGCCGGCCTGAATCGGGGCCGCGCGCCCGCCGGCCGCACACGAATAGCCGGCACGCCGGCAAGAAATAGCGGTCGGCCCACCGCCATCGATCGCGCATGCGTTATGAAAGCTGCAAAGCGTAGTATTCGCGGACCCGGCGTATCGCTCCGCCCGACGGCGCGACGATACGTGACCGGCTTTGCTGCCCGCACGCCGACGCCGACGTCAGCGCTGCCCCGTTTTCAAAGGCACGAGATGGAAACCTATGTGTTGCTGGGCTGCGGACTCGGCCTTGGCCTGTTGATCGCCGTCTGGGGAATCTGGTCTCTCCGGTAAGCCGTTCAGGCTCCGTTCGTCCGCAAGGAATCCGTATGGAGACGGATGGGGAATTGTAGTTTCAGGCACCCCATTTCACCCGATTGCTTCGCAGTCCCATTCAACTGCCCATCGTCGATACGTCCGCGACGGAAGCGCCATGCGTGACCCGTTCGGCCCCGCGCGCTGCCCGGTTCCCCAAGACGCGTTAGACTGTTTCGATGGAACAATGCCGTTATTGCCAGAGAATCCGCGATGAATGGGATTGCCACGGGGACGAATGCCGCCGGGCAATCGCAAAGGCGCTGCGCCGGCAGCGCGCGGGCCTGCCGATGGTGCCCGATCGCATCCGCAACGAACTGCCGTCCGGCGCGCCGACCCAGCAGGTGATCGCCGTCCTGTCGCGCCAGCGCCTGCGCGCGCGCCGCGGCAACGAGGAACGCCGGGAGCGCAAGGAAATCGACGACGACGGCGTCTGATCCGGCCGCACCGCGGCCCGCCCGCGTCATCTCCACCTCCGCCGTCCTCCCCCGCCACCGGGCGTCCGCCCGTATCACCGCGCCCTTGCAAATTCGGCAATACTGAATGGGGACAGAAGACATTTACCCCGGGATTATTGCCTCCGCGACAACGATCTTTCGCTGAAATCCACGTTTACCCTGAATCGACCGACGCCTACGATGTAATCAACCGCTTACGACATGGTGTCGAACGCGGAAAGCCAAGACAAACATCGGAGGTCACCATGAAATCGCTCGTTTCCGCAGTCGTTGCCGCTGTCGCCCTGTCCGCTTCGTTCGGCGCATTCGCCCAAAGCACCGTGACCCGCGCCCAGTTGCGCAACGAGCTGGTCCAGCTCGAAAAAGCCGGCTACAAGCCGGGCCTGTCGAGCCCGCACTACCCGGCCGACATCCAGGCCGCGCAAGCCCGCGTGCGCGCCGCCGACAATACCGGCTACGGTGCGCAACCGGCCGCGACCGTCCAGGGCGGCGCACCGGCCGCCAAGGCGCAAAGCCCGCGCGACTCGGTCTACTTCGGCCACTAAGCCTGCCGCTGCGCGCCCCGCGCGCAGTCCTCACATGCAACGAGCCCGTCCGTGACGGGCTCGTTGCGCTTGCATCGCGTGTTTTACCGGCCGGCAGTCACCGGCCGGCACCCGATGCGACGCGGCCGGCCCCGGCTTCGTCCGGCGCAGCGCCGCCGCCGACCAGGTCCTGATAGCGCACGTACGCGCACTGCGCGGACGCCTTCGCCGCATACATCGCCGCGTCGGCCTTGACGAGCAGTTCCTCGGCCGATGCGCCGTCGGCCGGAAACTCGCTGACGCCGATGCTCGCACCGACGGCCACGCGCCGGTCGCCGAACTCCAGCTCCTCCGCCATCACGATCTGGATCCGCGACGCGACATCGCCAACCACCGCCGGTGAACGCACGTCCGCAATCAGCACGATGAATTCGTCGCCGCCGAGCCGCGCGACCATGTCGCCGCTGCGCAGCACGAGGCTCAACCGCTTCGCGACCGCGACGAGCGTACGGTCGCCGGCCGAATGCCCGTGCTGGTCGTTGATCTGCTTGAAGCGGTCGAGATCGACGAACATCACGGCCAGCCCTTCGTGCACCGCAGCCGCATGCCGGATCGCGGCATCGAGATGCTCCATGAACAGCAGGCGGTTCGGCAGCTCGGTCAATGGATCGTGGCCGGCGAGGTGCGTGAGCTCCTGCTGCTTCGCGCGCAGCATCGCGACCTGCGTGCGGATCTCGACACGCATGCTGTCGAAACAGCGCGCGAGCACGCCGATCTCGTCGGCGCGCCGGACCGGAAGCTGTTCGGCGGCCGGATCGTCGAACACGTGCGTCGCGGCGCGCGCGAGCGCCTGCAGCGGCCGCGTGATCGCGCGCGCGAACAGGATCGCGAGAATCACCGCCATCAGGCTCGATACGAGCACCATCCGGACAATCCGTTCGCCGAGCATGCCGGCCGGCGCCAGCACGTCGGCAAGCGGACGCGCCATCCCGAGCACGACGAAGCGGTTGCCCTCGTCGTGCCCGAACGGCGTGCGTGCGAACGCGAACATCTGCCCCGGCGCGTCGTCGGGCTGCTCGAGGCCGTTGAGCGTCACGCTCGTGCGCGTGCTGTCGAACAGCGCGCGCGTGACGGCAAAGCGGTCCTGCATCAGCACCCGCAGGCCGCGATCGAAGCCGAACGTCTGCGCCGGATCGGGATGCACGAGGAAATCGCCCCACTCGTTCGCGAGATACACCGCATAGTCTTCCGGCAGATCGCGTTCGAGCCGGTCGACCACGCGCGACAGTTCGACGTCGACGACCAGCGCACCGACCGTCTGGCCCGACGTGTCGACGACCGGCGTGCCCACGCGCAGGATCGGCAGCCCTTCGGCCTCGTGCGAACCCGTCTCGTGGTTGATCACGATCGGCGACAGGTAGATATGGCCGGGCGCCGTCGCGAGCGTATCGAATACGTAGGAAAACTGTCCTTTCTCCTGGAACGCGCTTTCCGGCAGCACGACGACGCCGCGCGCGTCGCGAACGACGCGGATGTGTTCGAGCCCGAAATTCCCGCCCGCGATCAGGCGAATCTGCAGGTATTCCGGATGATTTCTCATGAAGCTGCAATACACCTGCTCGAGCCGCGTGCGTCGCGCGCTGTCCGGATTGTCGCTGCCCGCGACGAGCGCGGACGACGGCAACTGCGCGAGCACGAGCGCATCGGCGGCAACGTCGGACAGCGCGGTCGTGAAGCGCTGCCCGAGCAGTTGGGTCGACATCAGCAGGCTGTGCTGCGCTTCCTGCACGAGCATCGTGCGGTTCGCGCGATACGCGTAATAGCCGGTCGTGCCGGACGCGATCACGCCGATGCACGCGAGCAGCACCGACAGCTTCGACGTGAGCCCGAGCCGGATCATTTGTCGAACCGCTCCGGCCGGTCGCCCGACACGATGCGGCTCCACAGCGATTCGCGCCGCGCGATGTCTTCGACGGGCTGGAGCCACACGAGATGCTGGTGCCCGGTGTCGAGGCCCGGTGGCGGCTCGAGCGTGTTCGCGAGCCCCTGGCGCTCGGTCAGCAGCGCGCCGATCGCCGGTTCGAGCATGTAGTTGATCCACGCGAACGCGAGCTCGGCATGTTGCGCGCCGCGCGTGACGGCCCAGCAGTCGAGCCATGCAAGCGCGCCTTCATCCGGGATCACGTAGCCGACGTCCGCGCCGGCGCGACGCAACAGCTCGACCTGCTGCGTGCCGTAGTTGCCGAACATCAGCGCCGCTCGATGCTGGACGAACAGCGCGGTCGCCTCTTCGGGAAGCGTGTAGTACGTCAGCAGGTTGCGGCGCAGGTCGATCAGCTTGCGCGCAACCGCGAGCGTCTGCGCGGGCGACAGGCGGAACGGATCGGGATAGCCGAGCGCCAGCGCCGCGAACGAGAAATTGTGCTGCGCGCTGTTGAAGTCGAGCACCTTGCCGCGGTAGCGCGGATTCCACAGCTCGCGCATCGAGCGCGGCGCGGCCGAAACCTGCGTGCGGTCGTAGATCAGCCCCATCGACGAATACGTGAACGGGATCGCGTAGGTCGCACCGTCCTGCACGAGCCCGCCGATCGTCGCGAGCTGCCGGAAGTTCGGCAACTGCCGCCGCCGGTTCGGGATGCGCGCCAGGTCGATCGGCGCGAGCAGACGTTCGTGCGCGTAGCGCTGGATTTCGGCCGTGTTCGCAGCCAGCACGTCGTATGGCGGCGGCGCCGCGCCGTGCATCCGCGCCCACAGCGCTTCGTCGGAATCGACGAACGTCACTTCGACACGCACATGAAACTGCGCCTCGAACGCGCTGACGACGTCGCGGTCCGCATAGCCGGGCCATGCCAGCACGCGCAGCACGTTGTCGTTGACGGTTTCGGGAGAGTCGGCGAAAGCCGACGGGCCAGGCGCAAGCAAGCCCAGTGTCAGGATGATGAACAGCGCGCGCACGGCACCGCGGGCGCGCGTACGCGCGCCGATTCCCCTGATCAAGCGGACCCCGTATGAATCGCTCGGCTGCATTCGACCATCCTTTTTCGAGTCGATGCGATATCCCGCAACAAGACCATAAAAAATATGGGCGCGCAATTGGAAATAGCCGCACACGGCAGGTGTTGCGCATGCAGACATGCGACATGCCCGGCGCAGTGTCGATCCGGAATCGTTGCGGGCGCACGAACGCGGCAAACCGGGCGACGAATAATCAGAAGAAAGCGCGTTGCCGGACGCTAACCGGTTCGCATTTCGATGACGACGCATTGCATGCGTCACATACGTGCCCGCGGCCGTCGACGCCGATTGCGTCGGTCCGCCCCATTCGCGGAAATGACCGTCAGCACGATACCGGCCTGAACTTCGCGATCCGCTTCTTCATCACATGGCTTCCGAGCTACCTGCTGCCGTCGTGCGGCTTCTCGCTCGCGTCGCTCGGCACGTGGGGCATGCCACCCGCGCTTTTCTTTTCGTGCCGCGCATCGGACAATGACCCGCGCCCGCCGGCGCGGCGCCAATCCGGCCCGCGCGCGGCGACGGCGCCCCCCGTCAACGCCGATGAAACGCTACGAAACCCTCGCACACACGATCGCCGACGACATCCGCAACGGCAACCTCGCGGCCGGCACGCGCCTGCCGTCGCTGCGGCAGATCATCGCGCAGCACGGCGTGAGCCAGTCGACGGTGTTTCGCGCGTATTACCAGCTCGAACAGTGGGGGCTGATCCGCGCGCGCGAACGCTCGGGCTACTACGTCGCGCCGGGCGCCACGCCCGAAGCAGGCCCGGCCGCGAAGCGCCGCGCGAGTCGTGCCGGCGCATCGCGCAAGGTCGACATCAGCGACCTCGTGTTCTCCGTACTCGATGCCGCCACGCAGCCCGGCATCGTGCCGCTCGGTTCCGCGTTCCCGGCGCCGCAACTGTTTCCGCTGCCGCGCCTCGCGAAGTCGCTCGCGCAGGCCACGCGGCTCGTGAGCCCGTGGAGCACGGTCGTCGACCTGCCGCCCGGCAACGAGGCGCTGCGCCAGCAGATCGCGCGGCGCTATCTCGCGACGGGCGTGTCGCAGCCGATCGACGAGATCGTCGTCACGAACGGCGCGCTCGAAGCACTGAACCTATGCCTGATGGCCGTCACGCGGCCCGGCGACGTCGTCGCCGTCGAAGCGCCCGGCTTCTATGCGGCGCTGCAGGCGATCGAGCGGCTCGACCTGCGCGCGGTCGAGATTCCCGTCGATCCGCGCACGGGCCTCGATCTCGATGCGCTCGCGAACGCGCTCGAGCGGCACGACATCCGCGCGTGCTGGTTCATGACCAATTTCCAGAACCCGACCGGCGTCACGCTGTCCGCCGAAAAAAAGCGCGCGCTCGTCGACATGCTGGCGGCGCGCGAAGTGCCGCTGATCGAGGACGACGTCTACGGCGAGCTGCATTTTGGCCCCGACTATCCGCTGCCCGCGCGCGCGTACGACCAACACGGCCTCGTGATGCACTGCAGTTCGTTCTCGAAGACACTCGCGCCCGGCTACCGAATCGGCTGGGCCGCCGCCGGCCGGTTCGCGGAGAAGGTGCAGCGGCTCAAGCTGATGACGACGCTGTCGGCGAGCATTCCCGCGCAGGCCGGTATCGCGAACTATCTGGAGCACGGCGGCTACGACCGCCATCTGCGCAAGCTGCGCGGCGCGCTGCACACGCAGCTCGACCGGATGGACGACGCGCTGCGGCGCTGGCTGCCGGCCTGCGTCGAGTGGGTGCGGCCCGAAGGCGGGTATTTCCTGTGGCTCGCGTTCCCCGACGCGATCGACGCGATGGAACTGCATCGCCAGGCGGTCGCGCGCGGGATCAGCTTCGCGCCGGGGCCGCTGTTTTCGGCCGCGCACGGCTTCGAGCGCTGCGTGCGCGTGAACTTTGGCCATCCGTGGAGCCGCGACATCGAGCGCGCGATCCGCGTGCTCGGCGAGCTGGTCGCGCAGCCGTCGGTTCGCAAGGGCGGTTAAAACGCGCGATGCGTATCATGCGTGCCGCCGCCGCACGGGCCGCGGCCATGCAGCCGATCCGCGCGCGGGTTACATTGCCGGTCTCGCCGCTTTTTCAAGATTTCCCATGAGCCAACTGCCCTACCTCGATCACGACGCGCTGTTGAAACTGACGGCCGAAGCGGCACACGTCACGCAGCCGTGCACGTGCACGAAAACCTCGCTCGCCGGATGGACGAGCCTGCCGCTGTCGCTGCAGGACACGCAGCTGACCGAAGTAGCCACGCTCGCGCCGCCCGGCGATGCGGAGCCGACCCATGCGGAATATCATCCGGCCGGTACGCGCTACGCGTCGGACGATGCGCCGATCGCGCTGCGCCATTTCCCGTACAACCGCTGCAACGTCAGCCGCTGCCGCTCGTGCGGCCGCCTGTTCCTGCGCTATCAGGAAGGCGGCGGCTACTTCATCGACCAGCGCATCCGTGCGCTCGATCCGGCGCTCGTCGTCGACGCCAACGCATAAGACACATCAACCGGCCACGGGTATGCACGACGCATGCCCGGCCCGCCGCGCCGGCGCCGCGCCCGCCATCTGCTGCGCCCTTTTCGTCCCGATCTGCTGCTTGTCCCGCCGCACCGCGTTCCCTACGCTGTCTTCCGTTGCCCGACATCCGTCGCAACGCCCCTCCGAGCCGTGCGCATGCCGCGCCGCGGCTCCTCTCGCGTATCACGTCATGTATCGATATACCGATTTCGACCGGGCGCTCGTGCTGAGCCGCGCCGCCCAGTTTCGCGACCAGCTCGAACGCTGGCAGCACGGCACGCTGAGCGAAGACGCGTTCCGGCCGCTGCGCCTGCAGAACGGCTGGTATGTGCAGCGCCACGCGCCGATGCTGCGCGTCGCGGTGCCCTACGGCGAGCTGTCGAGCGCGCAGCTTCGCGTGCTCGCGCGGATCGCGCGCGACTACGACGTGCCCGACGACGCCACCTACCGCGCCGCATGCGACGCGCAGGCGTTGCTCGGCACGCTGCGCCTGCCGACCCGCAGCGCGCACTTCACGACGCGCACCAACGTGCAGTTCAACTGGATTCCGCTTTCGAAGGCGGCCGACGTGATGGACCTGCTCGCGACCGTCGACATGCACGGCATCCAGACGAGCGGCAACTGCATCCGCAATATTTCGTGCGACGAGCGCGCGGGCGTCGCGCCTGACGAGATCGCCGATCCGCGCCCGTTCGCCGAAGTGATGCGCCAGTGGACGACGCTGCACCCGGAATTCGCGTTCCTGCCGCGCAAGTTCAAGATCGCGATCACCGGCGCCGCCGAGGACCGCGCGGCGACCGACTGGCACGACGTCGGACTGAAGCTCGTGCGCGACGATGCGGGCGAGCTCGGCTTTCGAGTGAGCGTCGGCGGCGGGATGGGCCGCACGCCGATGATCGCGACGCTGCTGCGCGCGTTCCTGCCGTGGCGGCACGTGATGAACTACATCGAGGCGATCGTCCGCGTGTACAACCGCTACGGGCGGCGCGACAACAAGTACAAGGCGCGGATCAAGATCCTCGTCAAGACCGAGGGGCAGCGCTACATCGACGACGTCGAGGAGGAGTTCCGCCAGATCGTCGACCACGACGGCGGCCCGCACACGATTGCGCAGGCCGAATTCGATCGCGTCGCCGCGTCGTTCGTGCCGCCGCGGCTCAAGCCGCGCACGCTCGACCTGCCCGACGCGAATGCGCGCATGTCCGCACAGGCGAGCCGCCATCCGGCATTCGCGCGCTGGCTCGCGCGCAATGTCGCCGCGCACCGCGACCCGGCGCTGCGTATCGTCACGCTGTCGTTCAAGCGCCGCCTGCAGGCGCCCGGCGACGCGTCGCCGGACCAGCTCGACGCGCTCGCCGATCTCGCCGACCGCTACTCGGCCGGCGAGGCACGCGTCACGCACACGCAGAACGTCGTGCTGCCGTGGGTACACGTCGACGACCTGTTCCTGCTGTGGGAGAACGCGCGCGCGATCGGGCTCGCCAGCGCGAACGTCGGGCTGCTGACCGACATGATCGCGTGCCCGGGCGGCGACTTCTGCGCGCTCGCGAACGCGCGCTCGATCCCGATCGCCGATGCGATCGCCGAGCGCTTCCAGGATCTCGACCTGCTGCACGACGTCGGCGACATCGACCTGCACATCAGCGGCTGCATCAACTCGTGCGGCCACCATCACAGCGGCCACCTCGGCATCCTCGGCGTCGACAAGGACGGCGCGGAGTGGTACCAGGTGACGCTCGGCGGGTCGGACGGCTCGACCGCGAGCGGCCCCGCGCGGCCGGGCAAGGTGATCGGCCCGTCGTTCTCGGCGGACGAGATCGTCGATGTCGTCGACGCGATCGTCAACGCGTATCTCGACGCGCGGATCGATGCGAACGGCCGCAGCGAACGATTCATCGACACGGTGCGCCGCATCGGCGCGGAACCGTTCAAGGCCGCCGCGAACGACGCGCGCCACCACGCGGAGCACGCATGAAGCCAGCCAGCGACAACGCAAGCAAGAACGCACGCATCCGGCTGCTGACGCCGGCCGAACACGCTGGCGATACGCAGGAACACGACGATTCGACGCTGACGATCGGCAACGACGAGGAACTGCCGCCGCTTGCCGCACGGATCGCGCAGGCCGCACGCATCGACCTGCAGTTCCCGTCGTTCACCGACGGTCGCGCGTACAGCCAGGCATACCTGCTGCGCAAGCGCTTCGGCTTCGCCGGCGACCTGCGCGCGACCGGCGACGTGCTGGTCGACCAGCTGCTGCTGATGGAGCGCACGGGGTTTTCGAGCGCGGTGCTCGGCGACGACACGGACATCGCGGCCGCGCGCCGGCAGCTCGACCGGTTTCCGGGCTTCTATCAGCGCGATGCGAGAACGGCAACGCCGCCGCACGGCTCGGCGACGCAGGCCGAAAAATGAAACGGGCGGCACGCTGGCCGCCCGTACGATGAACCGGAAGCAAACCGGCAGGCACCCGCCGTAAAGCGCGGGCGCCTGCGTTCAGCGCGCCGCCACCGGCTTGCCGAACCCGCCGAGGATCTTCTTCTCGAGCGCGATGTAGTCGCGGCCGAAGTGGTGATCGCCCTGCGTCTTGATCACGTCGGCGCCGGTGTTCGCGAGCGCCGGGCACATCGTGTCCGTCTCTTCCGCGCCGTAGAAGCACTGCACGAGCTGCGGCGGCACCTTCGCGATTTCCGGCGCGACCTTCAGCGCGTTGTCGCTCGCGGGCATGCCGAGCCAGCCCGTCACGCGGATCTGGAAATCGGCGGACGGCGCGAAGCCGAGCAGCGACATCACCGCGACCTTGTCGCGCAGGTCGGCCGGCAGCCGGTTGTACGCGAACGGCATCACGTCGGCGCCGAACGAATAGCCGACCAGCGCCACGCGGTTCGCATGCCAGCGCGTCATGTACGTGCGCATCACGCGCGCGAGATCGCGGCTCACCTGCGCGGGCGGCTTCTCGCTCCAGAAGTAGCGCAGGCTGTCGATGCCGACCACCGACACGCCGTCGCGCTGCAGCGCCTCGGCGATCGTCTTGTCGAGATCGCGCCAGCCGCCGTCGCCCGAGATCACGATCGCGAGCCGGCCGCTGCCGCCCTTGGCCGGCAACTCGACGAGCGGCAGGTCCGACACGTCGAGTTCGTCGCCGCTGCTGCCGCTGTCACGCAGGTGCGACGTGACGAGCGACACGAGCTTCGTGGTGTCGCCCGCGGCAGCCGTTTCGACGAAACCCGGCATCGCACGGCGCACGATCGTCGGATCGGGCGGGCACGGCTTGAAGCGCGGATCGAGCTTCGGCGCCGGGTTGACCGATACGACGCCGGCGATCGTGTTCTCCGGCGCCATCGCCAGGATCTGCTTCGCGATCGCACCACCCCGGCCCACGCCCGCGACGATCGGCGTGAAATAGCGCGACGACTGCGCCAGACGTTCGAGCTGGTGGCTGACCGCCTCGGCGTCGCCGTCGAGGTGATGGCAGGTCTCCTGCTTCGCGGCGAGGTTCGTCGCATAACGCTCGGAATCGACGCCGACCGTCATCGCACCGGCCTTCGCGAGCGCATCGGCGGCCTGCTGATCGGCGGCATTCCAGCCGGCCTCACGCGAGAACAGCACGACGAAACCGCGCAGCGGTCCGCTCGGCTTGGTCACGGTAACGGGCCCGTAGCGGCCGCCCGACACGGTTTCGGCCTTCACGGCGGCCGGTTGCGCGGCGCACGCGGCGCCGGCCAGCATCATTCCCGCGCAGGCGGCTGCCGCCCGCGCGATTCCCTTCTTCGACATCATGAACGCCGACCTCCAGCCAGCAATGACAGATCCGCAAGCGTGACGAACACGCCGACCGAGCCCGAGGCCGCGAGGTAACGCGGCTCCCAGTGCGGTTCGAACTTGCTCTTGAATGCGCGCAAGCCGCGGAAGTTGTAGAAGCGGCCGCCGAAGCGCCAGACCATCAGTCCGAGCCGGTGCCACGGCGACGGCATCTTCGCCGCCCCCATCCCCGAGAACGGCGCGATGCCCAGGCTCAGCTTGCGGAAGCCCGCTTCCTTCAGATGCAGCGCGAGCTGCGTAAACAGATATTCCATCGCGTACGGCGACGCGTCCGGCAGATGGCGCATCACGCCGACCGTCGCCTCGGTGTTGAGGTCGGTCGTCATGAACGTGACGAACGCGATCGGCTTGTCGGCCTGCCGCACCAGCATCACCGACTGCGTCGCGAGATAACCGTCGTGGAACGCGGCAACCGAGAAACTCTTCTCGCGCGCGTCGCGGCTGTCGAGCCAGCCGTCGGAGATGTCGCGCAGCGCCGGCAGCGCGACCGGCACGTCGCCCGGGCCGATCACCTCGACCGTCAGCGCGTCCTTGTCGCCGCGGCGCAGCGCATAGCGCAGGTGCGAGCGGTTCGAGCCCTTCAGGTCGAACTGGTCGAGCGCGATATGCGCTTCCTCGCCGAGCTTCATCAGCGTGAGCCCCGCGTCGAGATACAGCGGCAGCGCGTTCGCGCGCACCTGATAGAACGCCGCGCGGCCGCTGTGCGCGTGCGCGAGCGCGATGAACTTGCCGATCAGCGCCGGCCATTCTTCGCGCGGCCCGACCGGGTCGTGCAGCGCGGCCCACGTACGGCCGTACTTCGCGTACATCAGGAACGCCTGGCGCGATTCCGAGAACAGGAACGACTTGTCGCCCATCAGCGCGAGGCCCGCATCGCTGCATTCCTGCGCGCGGATGATCCGTTCGGCGTCGAACAGGTCCTGCGGCGCGGGCTTCACGAAACGACCTGGCGCCGGGCGCAGCAGTTGCCACAGCGCGAACAGCGCGACGAACACGCCTGCTGCGAGCGTCGCGCGCAGCGCACGCGGCGCGCGCGCGTCGAACGAGAAATGCGACCACAGCTCGCGCGTGTACGGCACGTCGCGGAACGCGAAGAACAGCACCCACACGGCCAGCATCAGCACCATCGTCACCGACACGAACCAGCTCACGGTGAAGCGCTCGGCGAGCAGCGACGAATGGCGGTTGAAGCGGCGGCGGCTGACGAGCAGCAGCACGAGCAGCGTGCCGAGCACGCCGGCCTCGACGAAGGCGAGGCCCTTCGCCAGCGACAGCGCCAGGCTCGCGAGCGTCAATGCGAAGGTCATCCACCATGCGCCGTCGAGGCGGCGCAGCAGCCCGCGCGCGACGAACAGCAGCGCGACGCCGAGCACGCTGCAGATCACCTGCGAGCCTTCGAGCACCCACAGCGGCACGAGGTGGCGCAGGATCGCGATCCGGTGCCAGAACGCGGGCGTCGCGCTCGAGATCACCAGCATGCTGCCGACCGCGAACGTCACGAGGCTCAGGAACAGCGGCGCGAGCTGCGACACGCGCGCGGCCTGCCGCGTCACGAGCCGGCGCCGCAGCGCGCGGCCCTCGAAACCGGCCAGCAAGCCGGCCGACAGCACGAGCGGCACGCCGAAATAGATCGCGCGATACGCGATCAGCGCGGCGACCATCGCATGCGCGGGCACTTCGCGGCCGAGCGTGAAGACCATCGCGGCCTCGAACACGCCGATCCCGCCCGGCGTGTGGCCGATCATCCCGAGCAGCAGCGCGGCCGCGTAGACGGTGATGAAGGTCGGGAAGCCGACCGGCGCCGCCGGCAGCAGCACCCATAGCGTCAGGCCCGCCGCGACGACGTCGAGCACCGCGTAGACGACCTGCATGACGAGATCGCGCCGCGCCGGCACGTCGAACGACAGCCATTTGAAGCGCGTGACGACCGGGCGCGCGGTGTTGCCGCACATCGCGACCAGCGCGGCCAGCACCATGAGCAGCGCCGCGCCGCTCCACGTGAGCACGCCGGGTGCGACGTGCAGCATCGCGGCGAGCGCCTCCGGCACGCAGACCATGCCGACCGCCGTCATCAGCACCATCGCGAGCGCCAGCGTGCCGCTGGTAAACACCGTCATCCGGCCGATCTGCGCGGGCGTGACGCCCGACACGCCGTACACGCGCGCACGGACCGCGCCACCCGTCAGCGCGCCGAAGCCGGTCGCGTTGCCGAGCGCGGAACCGGCGATCGCGCCGATCCACAGCGCGACGCGCGGCACCTTCGCGGCGACATAACGCAGGCCGACCGCGTCGCGGGCGACCAGCGCGAGATAGCTGAGCGCCGTCGCGGCCAGCGACGCGCCCCATTCCGCGGCGGACATGTGGCGCAACTGGCGGATCACCGACCGGTAGTCGACGGATTCCGACAGGTGCTGGAACACGACGATCAGCAGCAGGCCGATGCCGAACGCGATCAGCGGCGACAGCACGCGCTCGTTGCGAACCAGCGCCGAGACACGGGCGATCGCCGCCGCGGCACGGCCCGGCGACCCAGGGTGGCGGGAAGACATAGGTTATTCAGTGGTGGTGCATTGCGAGTCGCGGCGCGGGATGGCCCGGCGGCGACATATCTGGTTGTTCTGCGTGGGCGGTCGGCCGAAAGTGAAGGCAGGGAGCGCCTGAATCAGAACTTACAAGTATACGGGGCTTATATTACAAAATCTTTCAGACTCGCATTGTGCGGTTTTGTGGCACGCGGGGCGCGTTAACATCGCATCAAAATCGTGCGCCCGAAAAACACAAGGTGCGCATCATACCGGGAACCTGAACGGTTTTTTCATCTGATGAATGAGCGGCGGTGGATTTGGGAGAAATTCTCCCGGCCGGGCTGTGCGGGAGAGGACGAATTCGTGGGTGGGCGCGGGATCTCGGGAATGGGGACGGGTTGATGTTCGCGGCCGGCCCCCTTTTCGCCCCGGTTCGGGAATATGCTGCTCCAATTACTTCCCCCGCTCATGCTCCGCCAACCCGATCGCCTTGTAGTCGTAAGTCGGATAGAACTCCGTCCGATACGCGCCCCACGCCGTATCCTCGAGCACGCGATTGACCTCGCGCAGCCGCGAAGCCGGCAGCCGCAGCACGACGATCTGCCCGATCCCCATCGTCACGGTCCAGCTCACCACCTCGACGCCCGGCGGCGGAAACGCCTTATAGAAACCCTGCTTCGCGAGTTGCGCATTCAGCTCGGCGAGCGGGCGCGACTGGTCGTGCTTCAGAAAGACAGTCAGCAGTACCGCGTTGTCAGGCGTGGCAACGGCTGTGCTCGCCGGCACGGTCGACGTCTGGGCCACGGCCGGCGCGCTCCCGAGCGCGACAGCAGCAACCAGCGATCCAGCAGCACCGAGGATCGGAAGCGGAAAGCGAGCGAATACGAGCATGGCGCGACTCCGTGGCTTCGTGGACAGAACCGCCATCATGCTCCGCCCCGCGAATCGCTGCCGGCAACCGGACGACGGGACTACGCCAAGTCTGCGCCGTTGCGCTCGCGCAGCACGTCGATGAACGCGCGCAACTTGGCCGGCACGTGCTTGCGATTCACGTAATACAGCCACATCGGCGGCAACGTCCGGCATGCCCCCGGCAGCACCTCGGCGAGCGTGCCGTCGCGCAGGTCCTGCTCGATGCGCTCACGCATGAACGCAAACGCGATCCCGACACCCGCGCGCGCCGCGTCGATCACCGCGTCGGCGTCGTTCGTCACGAATACGCCGTCCGGATCGAGATCGACGTCACGGCGCCCGTCGTGCAGCAACCACTTATGCAGGCGCCCGCTCTCCGAAAACCGGAAGCGAATGCACGCATGACGCTCGAGCTCCGCGATCGACTCTGGCGCGCCGTACCGTGCCAGATAACCGGGCGACGCGACCAGCGCGCACGACAACGCGGGCGCGATCCGTACGCCGATCATGCCCGGCTGCAACCGGTCGGCGAGCCGGATCCCCGCATCGAACCCTTCCTTCGCGATGTCGACCAGCTCGTTCTCGTAGCGGATCTCGAGCCTGACTTTCGGATAGCGCTCGCGGAACACGGCAAGAATCGGCGCGATCACGAGCGTGCGCGCGAGCGGCAGAGCGGTGACGCGCAACAGCCCGCCCGGCTCGCTGCGCGCATCCTTCAGCTCGTCGCGCGCCTGCATGACCTGACGGTATGCGGGCTCCGTCTGCTGCCGGTAGCGCTGCCCGGCTTCCGTCAGGCTCACACCGCGCGTGCTGCGATTGAACAGCTTCACGTTCAGCTCGCCCTCGAGCTGCCCGATCGCGAGGCTGACGGCAGCCGGCGTCAGGCCGAGCACGGCGGCCGCCCGCGTGAAATTGCCGGCCGTCGCGACGGTCATGAACACGTGCAGCCCGGCCATCGGATCGCGCCTGCCCATCATTAAAAAAACTTGAAGCTCCTTCGAGCGGAATGCGGATTCTCCCATATACCGCAACTGCCTACACTGGCCCTGTCGTCCCACCGGAGCCTCGAATGACCCCGCTCACCCCTGCGCTGCCGCTCGCAACCGCCCGCCGCACGATCGAAGCGGCACTCGCGCACGCCGCGTCGCTGCAGGTCGCCGGTATCGCCATCGCGATCGTCGATGCCGGCGCGAACCTGCTCGCGTTCGTGCGCACCGACGACTGCTTTCTCGGCGCGATCGATCTCGCGCAGCGCAAGGCGCTGACGGCGGTCCGCTTCCGCGCATCGACCGGCTCGCTCGGCGCGATGTCGGGCGACGGCCCGCTGCGCGGCATCGAGCACAGTCACGGCGGGCTCGTCACGTTCGGCGGCGGCGAACCGCTCGTCGACGGCAACGGCCGCTGCGTCGGTGCCATCGGCGTCTCGGGCGGCAGCGTCGACGAAGACACCGCGATCGCCCGGCACTGCAGCGACCGCTTTCAGGCAACCTTTCACACCACAAGGTAGGAACATGGCACAGAAACGCATCCTCATCACCGGCGCAGGCACCGGCTTCGGCCGCGAAGTTGCGCTGCGGCTCGCCGAACGCGGTCACGACGTGACGGCCGGCGTGCGCGTCACGGCCGAGATCGACAGCCTGACGGCCGCCGCCGCGCAACGCGGCACCGCGCTGCGCGCCATCAAACTCGACGTCACGTCGGCCCACGACCGCGCCCGCGCGGCCGATCTCGACTTCGACGTGCTCGTGAACAACGCGGGCGTCGGCGAAGCCGGCGCGCTCGTCGACCTGCCGGTCGAAATCGTGCGCGAGCTGTTCGACGTCAACGTATTCGGGCCGCTCGAACTCACGCAGCAAATCGCGCGCGGCATGCTCGCGCGCCGGCACGGCAAGATCGTGTTCGTGTCGTCGATCGCGGGCCTGATCACGGGGCCGTTCACCGGCGCTTATTGCGCGTCGAAGCACGCGGTCGAATCGGTGGCCGAGGCGATGCACGCGGAACTGGCGCCGCACGGCATCCGCGTCGCGGTCGTGAACCCCGGCCCGTACAGCACCGGCTTCAACGACCGGATGATGGAAACGACACGGCGCTGGCACGATCCGGCTGTCCACACCGTGACGCCCGAGCGGTTGACGTTCCCGCTCGAACAGCACGACCCGGAGGAAATGATCGCGAAGATGGTCGACGTGATCGAAAACGACGGCGGCGCATTCCGCAACCTGCTGCCGCAGTCGTCGGAAGCGTTCGTGCGTGCCGAACAGGCGCGCGCGTGGGATCGGCAGCAGTGACGCAAGCTGTTGGCGGCCGACGAGTCACACCGCGTCCGTCATCGACCGCCATCCCGGCAGCCCGGACCGCCGCCGGCTGGCCGGCCACCGTGCCGGGACAGCCAGCCGGCACGGTCGCGTCAAGCCCCCCCGCCTGCGTTCAATACACGTCCCGCATATAGCGCCGCGCCTTCGCGAGCCGCGCGACGTAGTCGTTCGCGTCGTCGTCCGACATCCCGCCGTGCTCGGCGACGACCGCCTTCAGCGCCGTATCGACATCCTTCGCCATCCGCGACGCGTCGCCGCACACGTAGAAGTGCGCGCCTTCCTCCAGCCAGGCGAACAGCTCGGCGCCCTGCTCGCGCATCCGGTCCTGCACGTAGATCTTGTCGGCCTGGTCGCGCGAGAACGCCAGATCAAGCCGCGTCAGGAAGCCGCTGTCGTGCATCGCGCCCAGCTCGTCGCCGTAGTAGAAGTCGGTCTGCGCGTGCTGCTCGCCGAAGAACAGCCAGTTGCGCCCGCGCGCGCCGCGCGCCTGCCGCTCGTGCAGGAAGCCGCGGAACGGCGCGACGCCGGTGCCCGGGCCGACCATCACGATCGGCACGTCGCCGTTCACCGGCGGCCGGAAATGCGCGGACTTCTGCACGAACACGGGCACGCGGCCGTCATCCGCGCGATCGGCGAGGAACGTCGACGCAACGCCTTTGCGCGCGCGCCGGCCGTTGTGATAACGCACGGCCGACACGGTCAGGTGGATCTCGCCCCGGTGCGCGCTCGGGCTCGACGCGATCGAATAAAGGCGCGGCTGCAGCCGCTTCAGCATCCCGACCAGCTCCGTGCCCGACAGCTCGACCGGAAACTCGTGCAGCACGTCCGCAAGCTGTTGCCCCCACAACCATTGCTTCAGGTCGCCCTTGCGGTCGTCGCCGAGCAGCGATTTCAGCGCGCCGTTCGCGCTGCGCGACGCGATGAACGCGAGCGTGTCCGGATGCGGGCGCGTGATGTCGAAGTGGCGCGCGAGCGCATCGCCGAGCCGCACGTCGCCGACGCCCGCCACCGACACGGGCGCGTCGGCCTTCAGCGCGGTGACGGACAGCAGCTCGTCGACCAGCTCAGGGCAGTTGGTCGGCCACACGCCGAGCGCGTCGCCGGTTTCGTATTCGAGGTTCGCGCCTTCGGTCGACAGCGACACATAGCGCGTGTCCTTCGCGGCGCCCGGGCGGTTGAGCCGCAGGTTCGCGACGAGCTTCGACGGCGCCGGATGCGCCTTCGACGGCAGCAGCCCCGACGGGCTCATCCCGCCGGACGGCACCGCGTGCAACGCGGCATCGGCCTCCTTGATCCGCGCGACGACGCGTTCGAGCCACTGGTCGGCGTCGTGCTGGAATTCGACGTCGCAATCGACGCGCGCGCACAGCCGCGCCGCGCCGAGTTCCGCGAGCCGCGCGTCGAGCCGGCGGCCGTGGCCGCAGAACTGGTCGTAGTTGCGATCGCCGAACGCGAGCACCGCGAAGTGCACGCCGTCGAGGCGCGCGGCGCTGCCGGCCTGCAGCGCGTCCCAGAACTCGCTGCCGTTGTCGGGCGCATCGCCGTCGCCGAACGTGCTCGTCATCAGCAGCACGTATTGCGCGCCCGCGAGCGACGCGACCGGATAGTCGGACATGCACGCGGTGCGGATCTCGAAGCCCGCGTTCATCAGCTGCGTCGCGTAATCCTCGGTCAGCGATTCGATGTTGCCGGTCTGCGATGCCCACAGCAGCACGACCTTCGGGCGCGTGCGCACGATCCGCACGCCGCCGGTTGCAGCGGCATCGGCCGGTAGCGCAGGTGCCGCTGCAACCGGAGAACTCGCGGGCAGCGAACGGCTGAACAGGCCCGCGAGCATCCCGTCGAGCCAGAACCGCACCGGTGGCGTGAGCGGCGCGCCGGCCGGCAGCACGGGCACGCCGCCCTCGCGCCGGCCGGCGCTCGCCTTCAGCCCGCTGACGAGGCCGGCCACGTACAGCCGTTCCGTGTCGGTCAACGGCGGCGGCGCGAAGTCGGTCACGCCGAGCGCGGCCGCGAATGCATCGATGTCTGCCATGTCGGATTCCTGTGAAGCAGCGGCCTGCACCATCGCCGAAGCGGGCCGCGCGTCGTCGGCGCATGCGTCGGGCCGCACCGTCTCCTCGTCGGCGGACGCGAACGCGTCGGTCTCGACGCGCCGCAGCGCGACCGCGCAATATTTCAGTTCGGGTTGCTGCGATTCGGCATCGATCGCGTCGTTCGTCACCGCGTTGATGCACAGGTCGTCGCCGTACACGTCGTTCCAGTGCATCGGCGCGAAGCAGTTGCCGCGCCGCACGCGCTCGGTCACGACGGCCGGCAGCACCGCGCGGCCGCGCGCCGAGCGGATCTCGACGCTGTCCTTCGCGGCAATGCCGAGCGCGCTCGCATCGTCCGGGTGAAGTTCGACGAACGGGCGCGGGTTCAGCTTGTTCAGCATCGCGACCTTGCCCGTCTTCGTCATCGTGTGCCATTGATGCTGCAGCCGCCCGGTGTTCAGCACGATCGGGAACGTGTCGTCGGGCAGCTCGGCCGGATCGACGTGCGGCCGCGCGAAAAAGCATGCCTTGCCCGACGGCGTCGGGAACGCGAGATGCAGCGCAGCGCTCCCGTCGGCCGCCTTGCGCGGCGTCTGGCTCACGCCGTCGTTCAGGTAGCGGATCGGGTGCCGCTCGCGCGCGGTGCCCGGCGCGACCGGCCACTGCACCGGGCCGTCGCGCAGCGCCGCGTGGCTCGCGCCGCGCAGGTCGTAGCCCGTCGCCGGATTCGAGAAACGCACGATCTCGTCGAACACGTCGGCCGCCGACGCATAGTCGAACGCATCGCCGAAGCCCATCGCGCGCGCGACTTCCGCGACGATGCGCCAGTCGGGCAGCGCGTCGCCGGGCGGCGCGACCGCGGCACGCATCAGCGTCATGTTGCGTTCGGAGTTGATCATCACGCCGTCGCCCTCGGCCCACAGCGCGCCGGGCAGCAGGATGTCCGCGTAGCGGTTGGTCTCGGTGTCGAGGAACGCGTCCTGCGCGATCACGAGCTCCGCGGCCTGCAGCCCGGCGATCACGTTCTGCCGGTTCGGCACGGTCGCGACCGGGTTCGTGCAGACGATCCAGCACGCCTTGATGTCGCCGGCCGCCATCCGTGAGAACAGATCGACCGTCCCTTGCCCCGTCTCCTTGCGCAGCGTGCCGGCCGGCACGCGCCACAGGTTCTCGACGAAGCGCCGGTCGTCGTCGGACAGCACCGAGCGCTGGCCCGGCAGGCCGGCGCCCATGTAGCCCATCTCGCGCCCGCCCATCGCGTTCGGCTGGCCCGTCAGCGAGAACGGCCCGCTGCCGGGGCGGCAGATGCGGCCGGTCGCGAGATGCAGGTTGCAGATCGCGTTGGTGTTCCACACGCCGTGCGTGCTCTGGTTGAGCCCCATCGTCCAGCAGCTCATCCACTCCGGCGCATCGCCGATCCATTGCGCGGCCGTGCGCAGGTCGGCTTCCGCGAGCCCGGTGATTTCCGCGACGCGCTCGGGCGTGTAGTCGGCGAGGAACGCGGGCATCGCGTCCCAGCCTTCGGTGTATGCGTCGATGAACGCGGCGTCGGTGCGGCCGTTCGCGTGCAGCAGGTGCAGCAGCCCGTTCGTCAGCGCGAGATCCGTGCCGGGCCGGATCTGCAGGAACAGGTCGGCCTTGTCGGCCGTGCCGGTGCGGCGCGGATCGACGACGATCAGCTTCGCGCCGGCCTTCACGCGATCCATCATCCGCAGGAACAGGATCGGATGGCAGTCGGCCATGTTCGCGCCGATCACGAAGAACAGGTTCGCGCGATCGAAGTCCTGGTACGACCCGGGCGGGCCGTCCGCGCCGAGCGACTGCTTGTAGCCGGTGCTCGCGCTCGCCATGCAGAGGCGCGAGTTCGACTCGATGTTGTTGGTGCCGACGAAGCCCTTCGCGAGCTTGTTGACGAGGTATTGCGCCTCGATCGACATCTGCCCCGACACGTAGAACGACAGCGCGTCGGGGCCGTGCGCATCGAGCACCGCGCGCAGGCGGCGCGCGGTCTCGGCGATCGCGTCGCGCGCCGGCAGCGGCACGAGGTCGTCCTCGCGCGCGCGGCGCACGAACGCGCGGTCGAGCCGCCCGGAGCGGCGCAGCGCGACGTGCGCCGACGAACCCTTCGTGCACAGCCGCCCGAAGTTGGTCGGATGGTCGGCGTCGCCGGACACCTTGACGACTTCGCCATCCTCGACGTGCAGCACCATCCCGCAGCCGACGCCGCAGTACGGGCACACGCTCTTGACGGGGGTGGCGGTCATGCGCGCTCCTGGGCGGTCAGGCCGCGACCCACACGAAGCCGTCCTCGACCCGCGACGGATACGCGCTCACCGACTGCTCGGGCGCTTCGAGGCATTCGCCGGTGCGCAGGTCGAAATGCTGCTTGTACAGCGGCGATGCGACGACGACGCGCTCGCCGAGGCTGCCGATCAGCCCGCGCGACATCACGGCCGCCTGCGACACGGGATCGACGTTGTCGATCGCGAACACGCCGCCGTCGGCGTGCGCGACGTGAAACACCGCGACCTGCTCGCCGTTGACGAGTGCGCACACGCCGGTGTTCGGCACGATGTCGTCGAGCGGGCACACGCGGGTCCAGGACAGCGGAAGACGATCGTTCATGATGGGCTCCTTGGAAAAGACGCTGGTGTCGGTCAGGGTCAGACGGTTGCGGATTCGGTCACGGCCTGCGTCGCGCTTGCGGCGACGACGGGAATCGTCACGGGCTTGCCGCGCACGCGCTCGTCGGGCGTCGCGGGGCGAATCTGGCCGCGCGTCTCGACGAACGCGATGTTCGCGTCCGGCGCATCGCTGTTCACGAAGTGGCGGAAGCGCTTGCGCGTGTCGGGATCGGTGACGGCCTTCTTCCATTCGCACTCGTAGGTGTCGACCACGTGCTGCATGTCGGCTTCGAGTTCGGCCGCGATCCCGAGCTTGTCGTGCACGACGACGTCGATCAGGTAGTCGAGCCCGCCTTCGAGGTTGTCGCGCCACACGCTCGTGCGTTGCAGGCGGTCGGCCGTGCGCACGTAGAACATCAGGAAGCGGTCGATGTAGCGCATCAGCGTGGCGCGATCGAGGTCGGACGCGAGCAGCTCCGCGTGGCGCGGCTTCATCCCGCCGTTGCCGCACACGTACAGGTTCCAGCCCTTCTCGGTCGCGATGATCCCGACGTCCTTGCCCTGCGCTTCCGCGCACTCGCGCGTGCAGCCCGACACGCCGAACTTGATCTTGTGCGGCGCGCGCAGGCCCTTGTAGCGGTTCTCGAGTTCGATCGCGAGGCCGACCGAATCGTCGACGCCATAGCGGCACCACGTCGAGCCGACGCACGACTTCACGGTGCGCAGCGCCTTGCCGTACGCATGCCCCGATTCGAAGCCGGCCGCGATCAGCTCTTCCCAGATCGACGGCAACTGCTCGACGCGCGCGCCGAACAGGTCGACGCGCTGGCCGCCGGTGATCTTCGTATAGAGCCCGTACTTCCGCGCGACCTGGCCGACCGCGATCAGCCCTTCCGGCGTGACCTCGCCGCCCGGCATGCGCGGCACGACCGAATACGTGCCGTCGCGCTGGATGTTCGCGAGGTAGTAATCGTTCGAATCCTGCAGCCCCGCATGCTCCTTCTTCAGCACGAACTCGTTGAAGCACGATGCGAGAATGCCCGCGACCGCCGGCTTGCACACGTCGCAGCCGAGCCCGCGGCCGTGCTTCGCGAGCAGTTCGTCGAAGGTCTTGATGCCTTCGACGCGGACCAGGTGGAACAGCTCCTGGCGCGAATGCGGGAAGTGCTCGCAGATATGGTTGTTCACCGCGAGGCCCTGCTTCTTCATCTCGGCCTTCATGATCTGCGTGACGAGCGGCACGCAGCCGCCGCACGACGTGCCGGCGCCCGTGCACGACTTCAGCGCGCCGAGGCTGGTCGCGCCGTCGGCGACCGCCGTGCAGATCTGCGACTTCGACACGTTGTTGCACGAGCAGATCTGTGCGGCCGCAGGCAGCGCGTCGACGCCGATCGCCGGCTTCGCCGCGCCGTCCGACGACGGCAGGATCAGGAATTCGGGTGACTCCGGCAGCTCGATGCGGTTCAGCATCATCTGCAGCAGCGTGCCGTATTCGGCCGCGTCGCCGACCATCACCGCGCCGTGCAGGAACTTGCCGCAGTCGGACACCACGAGCTTCTTGTAGACCTGCCGGCGCTCGTCCGCGTACTGGTACGTGCGGCTGCCGGCCGTCGTGCCGTGCGCGTCGCCGATACTCGCGACGTCGACGCCCATCAGCTTCAGCTTCGTGCTCATGTCGGCGCCCGCGAACGCAGCCGCGACCGTGCCGTCAGCGCTGCCTGCGAGCTGCTTCGCGACCACGCGCGCCATGTCGTAGCCGGGTGCGACGAGGCCGTACACCATGCCGTTCCACGCCGCGCATTCGCCGATCGCGTAGATGTCGGCGTCGCTCGTGCGGCAAGCGTCGTCGATCGCGACGCCGCCGCGCGGGCCGATGTCGAGCCCGCATGCGCGCGCCAGCTCGTCGCGCGCGCGGATGCCGGCCGAGAACACGATCATGTCGGCGTCGAGATGCGTGCCGTCGGCGAACGCCATCCGGTGCGTGCCTTCCTCGCCATCGACGATCTCGAGCGTGTTCTTGCCCGTATGCACGGTCACGCCGAGCGCCTCGATCTTCGCGCGCAGCATCCGGCCGCCGCCGTCGTCGACCTGTACGGCCATCAGGCGCGGCGCGAATTCGACGACGTGCGTGTCGAGCCCCATGTCACGCAGCGCCTTCGCGCATTCGAGGCCGAGCAGCCCGCCGCCGACCACGACGCCGCGCTTCGCGTGCGTGCCGCATGCCTGCATCGCTTCGAGATCCTCGATCGTCCGGTACACGAAGCAGCCCGCACGATCATGCCCCGGCATCGGCGGCACGAACGGGCGCGAGCCCGTCGCGAGCACCAGCTTGTCGTACGCGAGCGTTTCGCCCGACGCGAGCGTGACCGTATGCGCGGCGCGGTCGATCGATGCGACGCGCGCATTCAGGCGCAGGTCGAATTGTGGATGACGCTCGAAGAAGCCGGGTTCGACGAGCGACAGGTCGTCCGCCGACTTGCCCGCGAAGAATTCGGACAGGTGCACGCGATCGTAGGCCGGACGCGGCTCCTCGCCGAGCACGGTGACCTGCAGCGCGTCCGTCGTGCCCGCTTCCGCCGCGACGCATTCGAGCAGCTTGTGGCCGACCATGCCGTGGCCGATGACGATGAGTCTCATGATGACGGTTCCTTCGGTCGATCAGTTCGCGGCGCTGCCCGCGGCCAGCGCGCGGTCGCGCAGCTCGGCCTCGCGTGCCTTGTGTTCTTCGGTGAAGCGCACGGCCATCGCGCACAGCGCGGTCGCGGTGACGGCCAGGCCCAGCAGGCTCAGCGTGTGCTGCACGTCGCCGACGCCCTTCAGCAGGAAGCTCGCGGCGACCGCGCCGACGTTGCCGCCCGCGCCGACGATCCCCGCGACGCCGCCGAGCGCCTTGCGGTCGATGAACGGCACCAGCGCGTAGGTCGCGCCGCAGGCCATGTGCGTGAACAGGCCGAAGGCCAGCATCGCGACGAGTGCGATGCCGACGCTTTGCGCATGCGAGAACCAGATCAGCCCGAGCCCTTCGCCGACGATCAGCGCGCACAGCAGCGCCGCGCGCACGTCGAGGCTACGGCGCGCGGCGATCTTGTCGGACAGCCAGCCGCCGAGCGCGCGGGCGAACAGCGCGAGCAGCCCGAACATGCCGACCGCGAAGCCCGCGTCCTTCAGCGACAGGCTGAAGTGATCGACGTAGTACAGCGCGGCGATGTTGTGGATGAACACCTCGACGCCGAAGCACGCGCCGTACGTGACGAACAGCATCCACACGCGATAGTTGCCGCACGCGGCGACGAAGCTCGCCCAGCCGCCCTTCTTGCCGCTGTCGATCGTCACGCCTTCCTTGCGCAGTGCGACGAAATCGCCTTGCGGGCAATCCTGCGTGAAGCGCCAGTACGCCCAGGCCATCACGAGCATCGCAACGCCCGGCACGACCAGCGCGATGCGCCACGACGAGCCTTCGCCGAAGCCGAGCATCAGGCCGGCGGCGACCAGCAGCGGCATCAGTGCCTGCGTCGCGCCCGCACCCGCATTGCCCCAGCCGGCCGTCGTCGCGTTCGCGGTGCCGACCACGTTCGGCGCGAACATCACCGACGTGTGGTACTGCGTGATCACGAAGCCCGCGCCGATCGCGCCGATGCCGAGCCGGCAGATCAGGAACGACCAGTAGTCGTGCGTGAACGACACGGCGAACACGGGAATCGCGCCGAACAGCAGCAGGCCGGCATAGATGCGGCGCGGGCCGAAGCGGTCGCACAGCGGGCCGACGAGCAGCCGCACGGCGATCGTCGCGGCCACCGCGGCGATGTTGATGTTGGCGACCTGTGCCGCCGTCAGATGAAATTCGCGTGCGATGAGCGGCATCAGCGGCGCGCATGCGAACCACGCGAAGAAGCACACGAAAAATGCCATCCACGTCAGGTGGAACGCGCGCATCGGCGCGGTGCGGAGGCTGAAGAGATCGATACGGGTAGCTTTGTCGGTCATGTCATCCGCCAAACGAAAAACGGCGTCCTGCGCACCCGGTCTCGTCGAGACCCGATGCGTAGGACGCCGTTGCCCATGAAGCCCGTTGCCGGGCGCGTATGTATTCGGTACTGCGGACGAATCGCCATTGACCCGTCCGAACCAGCTTATGCAAACGCCGTGCCATGTCGGCCCGAATCGCGCCGGCATCCCCGCTGCGCAAGGCTCGCCGGCCAGCATGCGCCGCGCTCCGGCACGCGGCGCACGATGCGCCGCGATGCAGCGAGGCACAGATGTGGTGCGCTGCAGCACTGTCGCCGTGCGACATCGCGGTGCGCGCTGACGGGGCACGATGCACGCCGGCGCGGCATCGCGTCTCTCCGCGCGCTGCGTGCGCATTCATGCACGCGGCCGTCGCGCCGCGCTCTCGCCGCGCATCGCGCCGGTTGGCCCGGATATTGCTGAAGCTCATGCATCACACCGGCAACGGCGCCGGTGGGCAGTTCCCGCAAAACCATGCCCGTCGATCACGGCGGGCCCGTCAGGACAACGGCGTCCCTCCCGTGCGCGGCACGGCCGGATGCCGGTATGTTTCTACCGCCCGCCGCCGCCGCGCAGACAACGCGCTATCGACGGCCGCACGCACGCGGCACTGGAACACGACATGACGACAGGCAAAGTCACCTTGCTGGGCGCCGGCCCCGGCGACCTCGATCTCCTCACGCTGAAGGCCGTCAAAGCACTGGCCGCCGCCGACGTGCTGCTGCTCGACGATCTCGTCGCGCCCGGCATCGCCGAACTCGCACCGCAGGCGCGCGTGATCCGCGTCGGCAAGCGCGGCGGCTGCCGCTCCACGCCGCAGGCGTTCATCGAGCGGCTGATGCGCCGCTACGCGCTGCGCGGCGCGCACGTGGTGCGCGTGAAGGGCGGCGACGCGCTGCTGTTCGGGCGGGCCGGCGAAGAGCTCGCGACGCTGCGCGCCGCCGCGATTCCCGTGGAGATCGTCAACGGCATCTCGTCGGGATTCGCGGCCGCCGCGAGCCTCGGCATCTCGCTCACGCACCGCGAGCACTGCCAGGGCGTCACGTTCGTCACCGCGCACCGCCAGGATCACGGCGAACCCGACTGGTCGCGGCTCGCGGCGACCGGCACCACGCTCGCGATCTACATGGGGATGAGCCGCGTCGACAGCATTGCGGCGGGCCTGCTCGCCGCGTTGCCGGCGTCGACGCCGGCCGCGGCCGTGCAATGGGCCGGCACGCCCGACGAACGGCGCTGGACCGGCACGCTCGGCGGCCTTGCGCGCGGCATCGACGAAGCGCGGCTCGGCAGCCCCGCCGTGATCCTCGTCGGCGGCGCGATCGGCGAGGCGGCCGTGCAGCACGAGGATGCCGCGCGGGATGCCGCGCGGGACGCCGCGCTGGCCCGGGCTGCGTAGCATGCGCTGCATCGCGCGGCGCCGGCCGCCTGCCTCTTCCGAATCCATTGGCCGCGTTCGCGCCGGCCGCCGGTCGCACACGCGCGGTATCGGAACCGCGTCCCGACTCGGCCGTCACATGCCGTTAGCGCGTCGCGCCGACCTTCCGCCGCTGCCGCTCGCCTCATGAGTTCGTCCGCCCTGCCCACCCGCCTGCGCGTGCTGCTCGTCACCGACACCGACAAGCCGATCGGCGAGCTCGGCGACGCGCTCGCGCGCCTCGGCTACGAGATGCTGAACGACGTCGCGACGCCCGCGCGCCTGCCGGCGGCCGTCGAGGAACAGCGCCCCGACGTCGTGATCATCGATACCGATTCGCCGTCGCGCGACACGCTCGAGCAGCTCGCGGTGATGAACGCGACCGCGCCGCGTCCCGTGCTGATGTTCAGCCACGACGGCGACCAGGCGCTGATCCGCGCGGCGGTCGGCGCGGGCGTCAGCGCGTATCTCGTCGAAGGATTGTCGGCCGAGCGCCTCGCGCCGATTCTCGAAGTCGCGCTCGCGCGCTTCTCGCACGACGATGCGCTGCGCCGCCGGCTCGCCGACGTCGAGCGCGAACTCGCGGAGCGCAAGCTGATCGACCGCGCGAAACGCGTGCTGATGGACCAGCGCAGGCTGTCCGAGCACGATGCGTATGCGGCGCTGCGCAAGCGCGCGATGGATCAGGGCCTGCGCATCGTCGACGTCGCGCGGCAATTGCTCGACGCGTCACCCCAGCCATGACCGCCATGAATACTTCGCCTCCCGCCGCGCCGGAACGCGCGCATCTTCGCCTCGGGTTCGTCGCGCTGAGCGACGCGGCCCCGCTGATCGTCGCGCAGCGCCTGAACCTCGGTGCGCCGCACGGCCTGACGCTCGAACTGAACCGCCAGCCGTCGTGGGCCGCCGTGCGCGACAAGCTGCTGAGCGGCGAGCTCGACGCCGCGCATGCGCTGTACGGGCTCGTCTGCGGGCTGCAGCTCGGCATCGGCGGCCCGCAGGCGGACATGGCCGCGCTGATGGTGCTGAACCGCAACGGCCAGGCCATCTCGTTCTCGCGCGGCCTCGCCGACGCGTACCGCGAGAGCGGCAGCGTGCGCGACGCGCTCGCGACGCTCGGCCGCAAGCCGCTGCTCGCGCAGACGTTCCCGACCGGCACGCACGCGATGTGGCTGAACCACTGGCTCGCATCGCACGGCGTCGATCCGCTGCGCGACGTGCGCAGCGTCGTGATCCCGCCGCCCGAGATGGTCGCCGCGCTCGCGAACGGCGAGCTCGACGGCTTCTGCGCGGGCGAGCCGTGGCATGCGGTCGCCGAAGCGTGCCACGCAGGCCGCACCGTCGCGGTCACGAGCGAGATCTGGCCCGATCATCCGGAGAAGGTGCTCGCGGCCCGACGCGACTTCGTCTCGCTGTATCCGGCAACCGCACGCGCGCTGATCCGCACGCTGATCGACGCGTGCGCGTGGCTCGACAGCGCCGCGCACCGGGTCGAGGCGGCCGACTGGCTCGCGTCGCCCGACGCGATCGGCGTACCGGCCCGGCTGATCGCACCGCGCCTGCTCGGCGACTACGGCGCGGGGCCGTTCGCCGAGCCGCCGCTGCCGATCCGCTTCCACGACGGCGGCGCCGTGAACCGGCCCGATCCGCTCGACGGCCGGTGGTTCCTGGCCCAATACCGGCGCTGGGGCATGCTCGACGGCCCGCGCGACGATGTGGCGATCGCCGCGGCGATCGCTCAGTCCGCGCTGTATGATGCTGCGGTCGCCGAAGGCGGCGCAGCGGGCCCGTCGCGGGCGTGATACGCGCCGCATGATGCAGTTGGCGCGCGCTCCAGGGCCGCGCCACGCCGATCCGGGCCCACCCGGCGGCTTCCGGCATGCGCCACACGGACGACACCGCATTGCCACTCCGTCCCCGATCCGATTCGATGTCGAAACGAACGCGCGCGCCGCTCGACGCGCTGCTCACCGAAATCCGCGCGTGCCGCGCATGCGAAGCCGACCTGCCGCTCGGTCCGCGGCCGGTCGTGCGCGCGCATCGCGACGCGCGGATCCTGATCGTCGGGCAGGCGCCGGGTGCGCGCGTCCATGCGAGCGGCATCCCGTGGAACGACGCGAGCGGCAAGCGGCTGCGCGGCTGGCTCGACGTCGATGCCGAGACCTTCTACGACGAGACGCGCTTCGCGATCGTGCCGATGGGGTTCTGCTATCCGGGCCGCGGCGCGAGCGGCGACAACCCGCCGCGCCCCGAATGCGCGCAACTGTGGATCGACCGGCTGGTTGCCGAGTTGCCGTCGGTCCGGCTGACGCTGCTGATCGGCCAGTACGCGCAGCGGCATTTCCTGCGCGAGTCGCGCAAGGCAACGCTGACCGACACCGTGCACGCATGGTGCGACTACGGCCCCGGCGTGCTGCCGCTGCCGCATCCGTCGCCGCGCAACCAGGCGTGGTTCAAGCACCATCCGTGGTTCGACGCCGACGTCGTGCCCGAACTGCGCCGCCGGGTCGCGCCGCTGGTTGCGGGTTGATCGCGCGGCCCGGCACATCCCCGCCCATCCCCGCCGCGCCCGGTTCGCTGTACCATCGCGGCTCAACCGCGTCACGAACCGCAGAATCCTTCATGCCATCCACCGCCCCGCCGCGCCTGTACGGGATGCCCGAACGCAGCGACCGGCTCGATTTCTACATCCGCGACCAGGCGTCGCGCCAGGCGATCACCGAGCCGCACCGGCACGCGTATTTCCAGATCCAGTTCAACCTCGGCGGCGACACCGAGCAGCGGATCGGCGGCGTCACGCGGCCGTTTCCGCGCGGCGCGCTCGCGTTCGTGCTGCCGCATCGCGAGCACCTGATCCCGCATCCGGAAGGCGCGCACTTCATCGTCATCAACTTCAGCCAGGCGTTCCTGCGCGCCGATCTCGACGTCGATCCGCTCGATCTCGAGGACGTGCCCGCGCACCGCTTTCCCGAGCTGACGCCGTTCCGCTTCCAGGAGCATCTCGACTTCATCCTGACCGGCGACACGTACGACGAAGCGCGGCGCCTCGCGCTGTGCATGCTCGACACCGATCGCGTGCGCACCTTCGGCTCGACCACGCTGCTGCGCGGCTACCTGCTGCAACTGATCGGCCTCGTCTGCACGCAGTACGCGGGCGCGCTCGACAAGCTCGCGCAGCGCGGCGCCCAGCGCGCGGGCCGGCGCGATGCGCTCGCGCGCGTGCTGCGGCACGTGCGTGCGAACCTGACCCGCGAGGACCTGACGCTCACCGCGACCGCCGAGGCCGCATTCCTGTCGCCGAACTACCTCGCGCACCTGGTCCGCAAGGAAACCGGCAGCACCTTCACCGATCTCGTAACCGAGCGCCGGATCGCGCTCGCGCAATCGCTGCTGGCCCACACGAGCCGGCGCATCGCGGACATCGCGCGCTCGGTCGGCTTTCGCGACGAAGGGTATTTCGCGCGGCGCTTCCGCGCGCGGGTCGGCGTGTCGCCGAAGGCGTACCGCGACGCAAACGCCGCGTTGCCGGACGGCGACGACGCACCCGCCGCCGCCGACGCGTAGTTTTGTCCCGGTAAAACGCAGTTGCGTCGCATCCGGCCGCACGCGCGTCGGGTATCGTTGCACGCATGCCGGCCCGTGCGCCGCACGGGCGCCGGCATCCGTCTACCCACCGAACGAGGCCATCCGATGTCCGCCTATGTCATCGACGCTTCCGAGCGTCCTTCCGTCGAAGTCGAACAGTCCTCCGCGCGCTTTCCGGTGCGCCGCGTGTTCTGCGTCGGCCGCAACTACGCCGACCACGCACGCGAAATGGGCGCCGATCCCGACCGCGAGCCGCCGTTCTTCTTCACGAAGCCGGCCGACGCGATCGTCCCGGCAAGCGGCACCGTCCCGTATCCGCCGCTGACGAGCGACCTCCATCACGAAATCGAACTGGTCGTCGCGATCGGCAAGGACGGCCGGTCGATCGACCCGGCCGACGCACTGTCGCACGTGTGGGGCTACGGCGTCGGCGTCGACCTCACGCGCCGCGACCTGCAGGCCGAAGCGAAAAAGCTGAGCCGTCCGTGGGACTGGGCGAAGGGCTTCGACGCGTCGGGCCCCGTGACCGCGCTGCGCGCGGCGACGGCCACCGGCCACCCGGCCGCCGGCCGCATCTGGCTCGCGGTCAACGGCGAAACGCGCCAGCAAGGCGATCTCGCCGACATGATCTGGGCCGTGCCCGACGTCATCGCGTACGTGTCGCGTTCGGTCGAACTGAAGGCCGGCGACCTGATCTTCACCGGCACGCCGGCCGGCGTCGGCGCGCTGCAGCCGGGCGACCGCGTGACGGGCGGCGTCGACGGCGTCGCGGCATTCGAGTTCGTCGTCGGCGCGAAGCCGTAACGGATCAAAGAGGCACGCACGCGGGCGGATGCGGCGCCCGCCGTGCGTTGCGCGTTGCGCGCTGCGGCTCTGGCCGGCCGCAACGGCATTCCGGTTGCTCAGTCGTAGCGGCGCAGGAATTTGTCGGCGACGGCCGGCGGATTCAGCGCTTTCGCCGATTCGTTTTCCAGTGCCTCGGCTGCGTCGTCGTCGCTGATCGACACGAACAGCGTGATGGCTTCCCTCGCTTCGCCCGTGCCGAACAGGCCGTCGCGATCGAGCAGCCGCAACGCCTCGATCATGTCGGCGTGGAGTTGCCGGGAGAACTCCGCGAACCTCGACCGGACAAACGTCGGGCTCAGCACTTCGTCGGCCAGCTTGCCGCAGATCACGTTGAACGGCGACGCTTCCGCCGCCGCGTACGCCCATTCGGAAAAGCCCCACACGTACCACGGATCCGGGTCCGCGACCGCCTGTTGCGCGCGGACCCGGCTCAGCCCTTCGACCGAATTGGCCGCCGGCACCACCGTCATCGCGCCGCTGTCCGTATAAAGCGCGAACGCGTAGAAATGCTCGTCCGGGTGCAACGCCCGCAGCGCCTTGAACGTCGCCCTCGCGGCGTCGGCAATTTCCCGCTGGAAATCAGAAAAGTCGATCATCGCATCCTCGCCCAGTCGCCCTTCGCACTCGCCGGGGAATACGCCTCGCGGATGGTTCGTCGTCTCCCGGCGTTCGATGAATTGTCCGCCAATCGCGCGCGGCACGGTAGCGGGCCGCACCCGCGTTCACTGCGCGGCGTCCCGCGCGTCGAACACCCGCACGCAGACGGCAGCCGCGAGCGCGAGCGCCGCCGACAGCAGCATCATCGCGAACGGCGCATAGCCCGCGTTGCCGGCGGTCAGCACCGCACCCGTCAGCGACGACAGCGCGGCGCCGCCGGCGATCGTCATCGCACCGGCCAGCCCCGACGCGCTGCCCGCCAGCTCCGGCCGCACCGACACGGCACCGGCATGCGCGCCGGGATTGGTCAGCCCGTTGCCGATGCCGACCAGCACGCACGGCCCGAACCACGCGAGCGCGTGCATCGCGCCGCCGAACACCAGCGCGAGGCCGATCAACGGTCCCGCGCACGCGACGACACGACCGCACAGGATCGTCGTCGCCAGCGCGTAGCGGCGCGCGAAACGCGCGGCCAGAAAGCTGCCGCACACGAAACCGGCGGTGATCGTCCCCATGTAGAAACCGATCTCCGCCGGCGAGATGCCGAACAGCGTTTTTGCGGCGAGCGGCGCGCCGGCCAGGAACGCGTAGAACGAGCCCGTCGAAAACGCCATGCAAAGCGCATAGGCCCAGAAACGGCGGGCGCGGAGCAGCGCCGGATACGCGCGAAGCTGCCGCCCTAGACTAGACGACCGGTTCGTGTGCGTTTCGACGAGATCGAACGCGCACCAGCCGAACAGCGCGATGCCGGCCGCGCCAAGCAACCAGAAGCTCGCGCGCCAGCCCACCGTCTGATCGAGTACGCCGCCGAGCGTCGGGCCGAGCATCGGCGCGAACGCGGCCGCCATCGCCGCATAGCCGATCCGGCTCGCCGCGCGGCTGCCGCCGCCGGTGTCGCGGATCGTCGCCATCGACACCGGATAGACCGACGTGATCGCCGCCTGCATCAGCCGGCACGCGAGAAACACGCGGATATCGGTCGCCATCGCGCAGCCGAGCGAGCCGAGCGCGAACACGCCGACGCTCGTCAGCACGATCGGCCTTCGCCCGAACCGGTCCGACAGCGGCCCCATCACGAACTCGAGCGATGCCGCCACCGCCGCGTATCCACCGAGCGACAGCGCGACGAGCGCATAGTCGGCGCGCAGGTCGCGCGCGATCGCCGGCAGCGAAGGCAGGAACAGGCTCAACGGCAGCACCGAGAACGCGCACAGCAGGATCAGCGTCGCGTGTCGAGGCGACGCCGCAGTGGAGTCGATGGGCAGGTTCGGTTGCAAGCGAATGTCCTCCGCGCACGAGCCGCAAGGCCGCGCGCAATGCAAAAAAGTTCTTAGCGGATTTCCGGGGAGCGCGAGAAAGACCGTCGGCGTTCGGCCAGGAGCGGTCAGTCGGCAACAGAGGATAGATCGTCGACGATCTTTAGCCGTGTGACTCGTTTCGGTCCTTGAGATCACGTCGTGGCCTCCGAGACATCTCGATCGGTTCACAAATCAAAATTAGTGTGCCAATATGACCGGCATGGAACTCCGTAACATCCCGAACCACTCTCGTCATCATCACGGTCGTCATCCGATGCGCCGTGGTTCGTTACGTGCATAGCAGGTCCGGGATTGCAGCTCCCCCTTCCAGTACAAACGACCAAGGCGCCTACGGCGCCTTTTTTATTTTTTACCCCGAGGAGGACTCTCATGACCATGATTCGCGGAACACGCTTCATCGTCGGCAAGGACGCCGCGCAAATTCGCGCTCTGGAAACCCAGTTCCGGAGCTATCTTCATTAACGTTGGAGCAGAGGAGGCGATTGTCCCGGCGTTGTGGTCACAAGATACATTTATTCAAAAAGCCGGGGGCAGCGAGATCATTGACCAGATGTGGGCCTTTCCTGATAAGAAGGGACGCGCTTGCTGCCTGATTCCTGAGGCAACGGCACTGTTCCAGGAGCGATGCCGCGAGCTGCTGGGCCGCCAACAGGAGCGGATGTTGTTTTATATCGCTCGATGCTACCGCTATGAACGACCTCAAGCCGGGCGTTACCGCGAATTCTCCCAACTAGGATTTGAGTATCTATGCCCCAACCCTGAATCGGCGGTCAAACGCAGCCAGGAGGTAGCGATCGGCTTTTTCGATTCACTCGGTCTTCGCTATGAAATCGATGATTCGGCCCGCAGAGGCCTCAGCTACTATCTGAACGGCCGGGGCTTCGAAATGCGCTGTACCGAACTAGGAGCACAACAGCAAGTGGTTGGTGGCGGCGCATATCAGGAGGGGGCCGGTTTCGGCATCGGTGCTGAACGACTATTGTTAGCGATGACCGCTCAAGGGCTTGTGTAGCGAGCTCCAATGCCGACGCGGCTTGCGGCTCGGGACAGTCGTAAGTTCCATATCGCCGCCTACACGTAGTCAAGCGATGGCACGAACGTCCGCTTTCCGCAATCTCGACGGTCCCTTGTGGGTCGCCTTCGGTTGTGGGCTTGGGGAATCCGGGCGTTCGAGGCATCGGGCAAAGATCGGCCATTTTGAGACACTCGCAGCCGCTTAAACTGTTGACAACCATCGCTCCCAGACGCGCACCGATCAGCATGAACGCCATCAAACTGTTGAAACCTACAACCGCTTTGCTGCCGAGCTACGTTTCAGCGCTTGAGGCCGGATGGTCGCCTGACAACGTCCGTAAGGAGATCGCTGCACGCGAACAATTGCATGCTATTGATGTTGACGCTGAACGATTCGTGGACGGACTAGACGATCCAACTGCGTCGGGCGGTCCGATTCCTTTACCCGATGGCTCAACCGTCGCGCGGCTCCCGAGCATTGTCCGCTGGATTTGGGACGGCGATTTCAGCGGCGCAATCGGATTTCGTTGGCAGCCCGGAACCGCCGAATTGCCACAATACGTACTCGGACATATTGGCTTCTCAGTGGTGCCGTGGAAGAGAGGCAACGGCTACGCCAAGCAAGCTCTCAATTTGATGCTGGACGAAGCAAAGGTACAAGGGCTTCCCTACGTCGAGCTAACAGTTGATCCAGAGAACATCGCCTCACGGAAGGTAATCTCGGCGTGCAATGGTGTATTGATCGAGCGCTTCACGAAAGCGGCAGCCTACGGATTCGCTGAGACTCTTCGATATCGCATTGAGCTTAACGAATGAGCAACCTATGAGACTCTGTTCGGCCAGGAGCAGCCGTTCGACATCAAGACGTAGATCGCCGACAATCTACGTCACTCGCGGAACTGCTGCTTGCTGCAAGTTCCATCGCTAGATCGGTCACCAATCGCGAATGTTAGAGGATCTCCTGATATGAGCTGGGACGTTTCGCTTTACAAATTCACTCGGCGATACAAAACCATAGAGGAGATTGCGCACGACGAACAGCCACTTTCTCTTGGTTCGCTTTCCGAAGTGCAAGCGGCAGTGTCAGAAATTTTTCCGGGAACGGATTGGAGTGATCCTGTCTGGGGTATTTATGACAATGAGTTCGGCTCGATCGAGTTCAATGTGGGCAAAGACGATCCAGTACAAAGCTTAGGCTTACATGTGCGAGCCAGCGATGCCGTCGTCGTCGGAATTCTCAATCTTTGCGAACGCATAAGTTGTCAAGCTATAGACCTGACCGACGGAAGCTTCCTCGACCAGTCGGAGTTCCCTGCCGCTGGGCTGGCGAAATGGCGTGAATACCGGGATCAGATCATCGGGAAGACTGGTGGCTAATTCTCCCATCCAACGGATGCTGCACGGTAGGCGCAGGCGTTAGCGATATCATCAGGCGTAATGCGCTTCGAGGGCAGTGAAAATACGCCCATGAGCGTCCGCTTCCGAGATGTGTGAACGTCGGCTCGGGGTCGTCAAGCGACATCCACTGAACTCCACGAAGCCCCCCCCGAACAAGTCGGGGGGCGCATAGGTGCCCGCGCAGTGCCGCTACCGGCCCCTGCACCTGCGTACGACTACGATGAAGAATGCCGCTTTCATGCGGAACGGCTCCTGAATGCCTGGCCGACTGCCGGCGATACCGGACGATGGCAGGCGGACGACGCCAGCCACGTCAACGCCCTAACGCACACGCACCGACACGAACTTCCGCGCGTTGTTGCGCTGGATCAGCAGCGCGATCACGCTGCCGTTCGCTTCGAGCGACTGCACGTCGTCCGGCGTCTCGAGCAGCGCGTCGTTGATCTCGAGCACGACATCGCCCGGCTGGATGCCCGCCCTCGCTGCCGGGCCGTGCACCGCGTCCACCATCATCCCGACCGCGAGCCCCGTCGAGCGGCGCTCGTCGTCGCTCAGCGCATGCATCGTCAGCCCCAGGCGATCGCCGCCTTCGCCCGCCGCCGGCCCCGGCCGTGCAGCGGCCTTCGGCGCAACCATGCCGACTGTCGTGCCCGCGCTGCCGGCCGAGTCGTCGGCGCCCGTGATCGTCAGCATCACCGGCGCACGCTTGCGAATCACCCGCAGCGACGCCTTCTCGCCGGGTGACAGCGCGGCGGCCAGGTCGTTCAGTTCGGCCGAGCGGCCGATCGCCTTGTCGCCCAGTTTCACGATCACGTCGCCGGGCCTCACGCCGGCCGCGGCGGCCGGCGAACCGGGCGCGACGCCGTTGACGAGCGCGCCCGCCGGACGCGGCAGCCCAAACGCCGCGGCCAGCCCGATGCCGACATCCTGCACATCGACGCCGAACGCGTTGACGGACGGCGCACCCTGCGCCGGCGCCTGAGCCTGTTGCGCCTGCATCTGCGTCTGTAGCTGCGCCCGCACCTTTGCCGCGAACGCGATCGGGATCGCAAACGTCATGCTCGCGTAGCGGTCGGTGCCCGTATAGACCTGCACCGCGATGCCGATCACGTCGCCCGCGCGATTGAACACGGGGCCGCCCGAGTTGTCGGGATTCGGCGCGATATCGGTTTCGAAGAACGGAAACGCGCTGCCGTCCGGCAGCCGGTGCGACGTCGCGCTGACGATGCCGGCCGTGACCGTGTTGCCCGATCCGTCCGGCGCGCCGATCGTCATCACGGGTTCGCCCGCACGCACCTTCGCCGAATCGCCGATACGCACGAACGGCAGCTTCGTAGCGTTGACACGCAACACGGCGACGTCGCTTTGCGGATCGACGGTCAGCACCGTCGCCTTGAATTCGCGGCGGTCGGTGAGCCGCACCGTCACGTCGGTCGCATCGTCGACCACGTGCGCGGACGTGAGGATCAGGCCGTCGGCACTGACGATGAATCCCGAGCCAGAGCCCGACACCGCGCGCAGTGCCGTGTCGGGCACCGGCGCCTGCGCGCCCTGCGCGGGCGCGGGCGCGGGCGCCGGCGCGCCGCGCCGGAAGAACGCGGCGAGCGGATCGTCGGTATCGAGGATCGCGAAGGACGGCCCGCCGGTTTGCTGGTCGGGCGCGGCGGTCATGATGGTCACGACCGCCGGGCCGTAACGATCGACGATCGCCGGAAAATCGACCGGCATCGCGTAAGGCGCGGCGGCCGGCCTTTCCTTCATGGCAGGTTTGACGGGCGGTGCGAGCGTCCCCGCAATGGCGGCTGGCGGCGGTAGCAAGAAACCGGCAAATACGCCCCCGATCAACGCGGTGCGAAGCACGGCGCGAGCAAGCGTCTGGCGAACCACGGTGCACCTCCCCCGGCAGTCGCGGCGCCGACTTGCGCGAGACGCGCAGGCACCCGACAAGCACCGGTACACGCATCCATTTATAGTCCACGCGGCCCGATGAAACATACGAATCGAAACCCGCATGCCGGGTGATTCAGCGGCCGCGGAGCCGCGACGGCGTTCGTTTCGAACAAAGTGCGCGATTCGTCAATCCGCACAAGTCCGGCGACCGTTCAACCTCCGCCGACCCGCTCCGCAATCGCCGACAACGTCCGCAACATCGGCTCGAATGCATCGGCCGACGTATTACCGAAGCCGAGCACGAGCCCGTTGGCCGCCGACTCCGCATGAATCGAAAAACCCGACAGCGGAAACGGGCCGATGCCATGCGCGCGCGCCGCATCCACGATCGCGCGGTCGCGATAGCGCGCCGGCAGCCGCAGCGCGAGATGCAATCCGCATGGCCCGCCCTCGACCTGATGCGGCACGCTCAGGCTGCCGTCGAGCGCGGCGAGCAGCAACCGCCGCCGGTCGCGATACAGCCGGCGCATCCGCCCCAGATGGCGGCCGTATTCGCCGGTCTCGATGAAATCGGCCAGCGCGAGCTGCACATGGCGCGTCCCGCCGCGCAGCATCTCCGGCAACACCGTCCGCACGGCGGCCAGCAGCGCCTCGGGCAGCACCAGAAAGCCGATCCGCAGCGCCGGAAACATCGTCTTGCTGAACGAGCCGAGATAGACCACGGGCGAATCGGGCGCGAGCCCGTGCATCGCACCGATCGGCTCGCCGGTGTGACGGAATTCGCTGTCGTAATCGTCCTCGATGATCCACGCACGATGCCGGCGCGCGGCATCGATCAGCGCGAGCCGCCGCGAGATCGACAGCACGGCGCCGGTCGGAAACTGGTTCGACGGCGTCGTATAGACGAGGCGCGGCGTCCGCTCGCGCCAGTCGTCCTCTTCCGCGCGCAGCCCTTCCGCGTCGACCGGCATCGGCACGACATCGAGGTCGGCCGCCTGCATCGCGGTGCGCGCGCCGCGATAGCCGGGCTCCTCGACCCACACCGTCTCGCCCGGGTTCGTCAGCAACTGCGCGCACAGCGCAATCGCGCCCTGCGCGCCTTCGGTGATCACGATCTGCTCGGGATCGCAGCGCACGCCGCGCGTCACGGCCAGGTGCCGCGCGATCGATTCGCGCAGCGCGGGTTCGCCGAGCGGATCGCCATAGGCGAGCAGGTCGCGGGCGGCACGGCGCAGCGCGCGGTCGATCGCGTGCCGCCACGCATCCACCGGGAAATGTGACAGCGCGGGAACGCCCGGCCGGAAGCCCTCCGATTCGCCGCTGCCGACGAGGCTCGGGCGAATCCGGCCGAGCCGCTGCGCGACGGCCGGCGGCGCGGCACGCCGGTGCGGCGGCGCCGGCCGCGACAGCCCGACGACGCGCGTGCCGCGGCGGTCGGACTGCAGGAAGCCTTCGGCGACGAGCTGCTCGTAGACGGCGGCCGTCGTGTTGCGCGACACGCCGAGCGTCTCGGCCAGCGCGCGCGTGCCGGGCAGCCGCGTGCCGGCGGGCATCGCGCCGCCGAGAATCGCGTCGCGCACGCGGCGCAGCAACTGGCGCTGCAGCGAGGGCGCGCCCGGCGTGCGCGCCAGCGGCGCGTCGAGCGGCAGCAACGGAGAGTCGCCGGAAGGAAAGGCAGTCGTCACCGGAACATCGCAGCGTGAAAGTGTCGGAACGTGGCGCACGGACCGTGGCACCATAAATTTTCCGGCCTGTGGCGCTTTTCATGGTACCTCGCCGCGACTACGATCGTCTGCATGCCGGCATGTCGCCGGCCGCCAACCGAAGCGAGATCGACCTTGTCCACGCTCACCAACGCCTTCCAGCAACCCATCGGCCACCCCGTTCCCGACTGGTCCGCGCGCCCGCGCCCCGAGCGCATCGCGCTCGAGGGCCGCTACTGCCGGCTCGAACCGCTCGACGCCGAGCGCCACGCGGCCGATCTGTACGCCGCCTATGCGCAGGCGCCCGACGGCAGCGACTGGACCTATCTCGCGCACGGGCCGTACGCCGACGAGTCGGGCTACCGCGACTACGCGCGCGGCGCGCAGGCGAGCGCCGATCCGCTGCACTACACGGTGATCGACGTTGCCACGGGCCGCGCGGTCGGCACGCTCGCGCTGATGCGCATCGATCCGGCCAACGGCGTGATCGAGGTCGGCTCCGTCACGTTCTCGCCGCGGCTCAAGCGCACGCCCGTGTCGACCGAAGCGCAGTACCTGCTGATGAAGTACGCGTTCGACACGCTCGGCTACCGGCGCTACGAATGGAAGTGCGACGACCTGAACGCGCCGTCGCGCAAGGCGGCCGCGCGGCTCGGCTTCCGCTACGAAGGCACGTTCCGGCAGGCGATCGTCTACAAGGGCCGCAGTCGCGACACCGCGTGGTATTCGATCGTCGACGGCGAATGGCCGGCCGTGCGCGCCGCGTTCGACGCGTGGCTCGCGCCGGAGAACTTCGATGCACACGGCGAGCAACGCCAGTCGCTCACCGCGATCCGCCACGCGCAGGCGAACGCGCGCGACGCAGCCGCCCGCGCGAACGACGCGACGCGCGTCACGGTGCGTCCGCTCGTCGCCGCCGACGAAGCTGCGTGGCGCCCGCTGTGGCAGGGTTATCAGAAGTTCTACGACACCGCGCTGAGCGATGCCGTGTTCGCGACGACGTGGGCGCGCCTGATGGATCCCGCCGAGCCGATGTTCGTGCTCGGCGCATTCGACGCATCGGGTGCGCTGGTCGGGATCGTGCATTCGATCTACCACCGCTCGTGCTGGACCGAAGGGCCGTACTGCTACCTGCAGGACCTGTACACGGCGCCCGACGCACGCGGGCAAGGCGCGGGCGGCGCGCTGATCGAGGCCGTGTACGAACGCGCCCGCGAAGCCGGCGCGAGCCGCGTGTACTGGCTCACGCATGAAACCAACACGACCGCGCGCGCGCTGTACGACAGGCTCGCGAACAATGCCGGGTTCATCCAGTACCGGCACGATCTGAAGAAGTAACGCGGCTCAGCGGCCGGCCGGCGTTCAGTCGAGAACGTCGGCCGGATCCCTTGAAGCGTCGTCCTCGGGCGCAACGTCCGCGCGCGCCGCGCCGGCCGCGCACGGCACCGACGCCGGGCAGATCATCTCGTCGCCGTTCGCGGGCACGGGCCGCCGCACCGGCCGGAACACCGGCTCACCGGGCTCGATCGGCCGCCCCGAGATCGCACAGCGGCCCGGCTGCAACGCGACGCGCAGGCGCCAACGCTGCTCGCCGTAATGGCAACGGCCGCTCTCGACCCAGCGAATCAGCAACCCGTCGTCGCCGGCCTCCAGCACCGTGACGAACAGTTGCGGGCGCAACGGCGACACCGCGGCCGACGCTTGCTCCGGAACCGGCGCGCGGCCGATCGTCACGAGCGGATGCGCGACGCCGCCACCGTGCGGTGGCATCGCATCGTGTTCGCCAGATGACGGCGCTTCGCTCGACAGGTCTTCTTCGCAAATCCGGCTTTCCATGGTGTTCGGCATGCTTGACGGGTTGACGTGCAGGTTGAACGGCACCGGCGCCGCGCTCAGCGCCGGCCCATCGGTTCGCGCAGCAGCGACAGGCCGATCGCCGCGCCGGCGACGGCGGCCGCGAGCATCAGCGCGATACCGCCCGACCAGCCGAACGCGCCGACGATCGCGCCGATCGCCAGCGGCCCGATCACCTGTCCGAGATAGTTGCCCTGCACGACCCAGCCGATGCCGAGCGGCGCGAGCGATGGCGACGGCGCGGAGCCCGGCGCGTATGCGAGGATCGTCGCGGGCAGCATCCCCGCCATTGCCGAGAAAACGAAACCCAGTGCGACCGCAAACGGCGCGGGTGTCGCCGCGCTGAAGAGCCCGGCGCCGGCCGTGCCGATCGCGACCGACGTCGCGGCCATCACGATCCCCGGCCGCGCGCCGCGCGACAGCAGCCAACCGGCCGTCAGGTTGCCGATCACGCACGAAGCGACGATCGCCGCGCTGATCAGCCCCGCCGCGCCGACCGCGACGCCGAGGCGTTGCATCAGGAAGACCGGCAGGAACGTCACCACCGCGAAGAACTGCACGTTGTAGGTCGCGAAGCCCAGCGCGAGCAGCGTCGTCGAGCGCGACGCGAGCACGGCGCGCAGCGCCGGCCCGATGCGCGTCGAAGCGGCCTGCCGCGACGGCGAGTCGGCGGACGTCGTGACGGGCACCGCGACGGCCGCGACGAGCGTCAGTGCCGCGGCCGCGAGCCAACCGTTGCGCCAACCCCCGAGCAACGGCCCGACGAGCATCGACAGCGCCATGCCGGCCGGCATGAAGGTGCTCCAGAGGCCGAACACGACGTTGCGACGCCCGGGCGGCGTCACGCGGTTCAGCACGGCCGGCGCGGCCACGACCACGATCACGAAACCGAGCCCCTCGGCGAAGCGCGTCGTCAGCAGCAACGCGAAGCTGCCCGCCCACGCGCCGGCTACACTCGACGCGCCGAGGATGACGAGGCCCGCCATCAGCAGCAGCCGGTCGCCCCAGCGGCGCACCAGCAGGCCGGCCGCGATCCCGCTGAACACGCCGACGAACGGAAACACCGACATGATCCCGCTCAGCGATGCGAGCGAGCCGCCGAACTCGTGCTGAAGCGACGGCAATGCGATCGTCGCCTTGCCGACGTGCAACGCCGACACGATGCTCGCCAGCACGACGTTCGCGACGGCGGCCCGGTAACTGCGCGCAGGCAGCGTGGCGGCGTTGGCCGCGACAGGCGATTCGGTCATCTCCACCTCCGTTGGGGCCGCCGCGCGCAACGGGATGTCCCGCGCGGCCGCGATCGGACTGGCGCACATGATACAAATTGAAGTTAACTTCAAGTAAAGGGAAAGTTGCGCAACGATGCGTTTCGCCGATCGCTGTAATGGGCCGGCGCGACAGCGACGGCATCCTGATCTAAGCTGTCGGCTTCGCCCGACAATGATGCGCACATACGCATGCCGACCGCCTCGCCCGCTCCCGATGCCACGCTTCCGCTCGACTTGGTCTGGTCGACCTTCCCCCACCGCAAGGCCGCCGTGCGCACCTTCATCGCCGGGTACTGCGCCGCGCGCAACCGCCGCGACGCGCCGCTGCACGACAGCCCGGACGGCCAGGTCGTGCGGTTCGACGCCGGCATGGGCCGGCCTTTCGAGCATTTCATGATCGAGGGTGCGCCCGCGCGCAGCGACGGCCCGTTTGCCGTCGGCGCATGGATCACGCGCTATGGCGCCGCGCCGTTGCCGCTTGCGCTGCAAGGCAGGACGCGCCGGCTGTCGGACGAGCATTTCATGGCCGCCGATATCGGCGCGCTGTCCAGCGACGACGCACTCGCGGAAGCACTCGCCTGTCACACGCCGGACGACATCGCGGCGTTCAATGCGAGCGCGTCATTCCCGCCGTTCCAGCGGAATCCGGCCGCGTTCCTGTTCGCGCACCGGTTGGACGGGCAAATCGCGGCCACCGCGCGCTACGGCTTCGCGTCGGCGCGCGATATCGCCGTCGACCGGGTCGCGACGGCGGACGCATACCGGCGCCGTGGCCTCGCGACGCAACTGCTCGCCGCGATCGTCGCGCATGCGCGGCAGCGTGGTGCGCAGCGTGTATGGCTCGTGTCGACCGAGGCCGGTCAGCCGCTGTACCGCGCCGCCGGATTCACGCCGCTCGCACCGGTCGCGGTGGACGAAGTCGTCGCCTGAGCGCGCTTCGCCCCACGCCAGCCATCCCCGTTCGTCTCGCGATTCGTCTCATTTCGCTGAGACGAACGTCCCGGCGTCTCACCCGACCCGCGACTGCGCAATCGCAGCAAACTTCACGCACGATTCTCGTCATATCGCTTCCGGCAAACGTGTCGCGCAATGGTGCGTCGCACGCTTCCGCCCCTGTCCGACCACCCCGCACCGCCCCGATTCACGCTGGCCCCGTTCCTGCATACCGTTCGATCGCGCAATCGCGCGACGGGCGCACCGGCAGCGACGCCTCACGCCCGACGACAACCTGACGGAGACAGCAACGTGAGTACACCGGCACCGACTACCGCCCGCAGCATGAAAGCCGCCGTCTGGCGCGGCCGCCACGACATCCGCGTCGAAGAGGTTCCCGTTCCGGAGCGCCCGCCGGCAGGCTGGGTCACGATTCGTGTGCACTGGTGCGGCATCTGCGGCTCCGACCTGCACGAATACGTCGCGGGCCCCGTGTTCATCCCGGTCGATGCGCCGCATCCGCTGACGGGACTGAAGGGCCAGTGCATCCTCGGCCACGAGTTCAGCGGCGAGATCGCCGAACTCGGCGCGGGCGTGACGGGCTTCGCGGTCGGCGACCGCGTGACGGCCGACGCGTGCCAGCATTGCGGCACATGCTGGTATTGCAGGCACGGGCTGTACAACATCTGCGAAAACCTCGCGTTTACCGGGCTGATGAACAACGGCGCGTTCGCCGAATACGTGAACGTGCCTGCCGAGCTGCTGTACAAGCTGCCCGACAACTTCCCGACCGAAGCCGGCGCGCTGATCGAACCGCTCGCGGTCGGGCTGCACGCGGTGAAGAAGGCCGGCAGCATCGTCGGGCAGACCGTCGTCGTGGTCGGCGCGGGCACGATCGGCCTGTGCACGATCATGTGTGCGAAGGCCGCGGGCGCCGGGCGCGTGATCGCGCTCGAAATGTCGGCCGCGCGCAAGCAGAAGGCGCTGGAGGTCGGCGCGAGCGTCGTCATCGATCCGAAGACGTCCGACGCGATCGCGGAAGTCAAGGCGCTGACGGGCGGCTACGGCGCCGACGTGTCGTTCGAGTGCATCGGGCACACGGCCACCGCGAAGCTGGCGATCGACGTGATCCGCAAGGCCGGCAAGTCGGTGATGGTCGGCATCTTCGAGGAACCGACGTCGTTCAACTTCTTCGACATCGTGTCGACCGAGAAGGAAGTGATCGGCTCGCTCGCGTACAACGGCGAATTCGCGGACGTGATCCGCTTCATTGCCGACGGCCGCATCGACGTGCAGCCGCTCATCACCGGACGCATCGCGCTCGGCGACATCGTCGCGCACGGCTTCGAGGAACTGGTCAACCACAAGGACCGGAACGTGAAGATCATCGTCCAGCCAGACGTCGCCTGACGGCGCACGCGGCCGCGGCCGCGGCGACGATTCGTGCCGCGGCACGCGTGCTGTTGTTCCACCCGCAAGCATCGCCACGCGCCCGGGCGACGCATCCGATTGCCGACGATTCCCCTCCGGCGCCCTGTTCCCTGCCGTCGTCATCCGAAGCGGACCTCGTGCTGCTTTTCGTTCGGACACGAAGATTAAAAGCATTCGCAATCCAAACCATCAGCCGCAATGCGCCCCCGCCGAACAAGCGCCCCGGTGTCGACAGAAACGTGGCGCGACGCGATCCTCCGCTGCACGGCGCGACCCGGCCTCCCGGATCACGCAGCCGGCCGCAAACGGCCGTTGCGGCACCGCAGCCCGGCGCGATTCTTCGATATACTGGACCGAACCCTTTTCAGGGCAACCGCGGGCAACCACGCCCGTCGCGCGTTCGCCCCAACCTGCGTGGAATTGCGTACCGTGAAACCGCGAGCCGGCCTGATTCTCGAACTCTTCGTCAACCTGCTGCTGCCCTGGGTCGCGTACCGGGTCGCGCATCCGTATTTCGGCGAAACCGGCGCACTGTACGCGTCGGCGGTTCCGCCCATCATCTGGTCGATCGTCGAATTCGTCCGCTCGCGCCGCGTCGATGCGGTGGCGGCCGTCGTGCTGCTCGGCATCGCGCTGTCGATCGCCGGAATGGCGTTCGGCGGCAGCCCGCGCACGCTGCTGATGCGCGAATCGCTCGCGTCGGGCACGATCGGCATCGTGTTCCTGCTGTCCCTGTTCCGCGAACGTCCGCTGATCTTCTATCTCGCCCGCGCCACCGTGGCGCGGGAAATGGCCGGCGGCGCCGCGCACTTCGAATCGGTCTGGGCCGCACAGCCGGGGCTGCGGCAGATGCTCCGCCGGATGACCTTCGTGTGGGGCGCCTTCATGACGCTGGAGATGCTGCTGCGCTGCTGGATGGTCGTGACCTGGCCCGTCGAGCGCGTGCTGGTCGTGTCGCCGATCATGGGCTACACCGTGTTCGGCTGTCTGCTGATGTGGACGTTCTGGTACCGGCGGCGGATGCGCGTACGCAACAGCGTCGACATCCCGACCCGCGACGGCGTCACCGAGGTCGCCGGCCGCTGACGGCCGCCCGGCCGGCGCCGGCGCGGCGGCATGTCGCCGCGCCTGCTGTATGATGCGCGGCGTCTTGTCCGACCTATGCGTTTCCTGTCATGTCCCTTTCGCTCCTTCCGTGCGCCACGATCTGGCTCGCCCTGTTCGCGGCCGCCGCACTCGTGTGGCATCGCCCGCAGCACGGCCTGAGCCTCATCCTGGCCGCGCTCGGCTATGCCGGCGCGCTGGCGTTCGGCAAGCTCGAGCCGGTCGCGCTGGCGCCGCTCGCGCTGCTGGCCGCGGCCGCATGGGGCGTGTCGCCCGCACGCCCGCTCGCGGTGCGGATCGCCGCGCACGCGGTGTTTGCCGCGCTCGCGATCGCGCTGAGCCTGCACCTGGTCCCCGGTTTCCACAATCCGCTCGTGATCGCCCCGACGCGCTTCACGCCGGACGCCGTGCCGTTCACGATGTACCTGAATCTCGACAAGCCGCTGATCGGCCTGTGGCTGCTGTGGGTGCTGCCGTGGGTCGCACCCGACGTCGCGCTGTCGCGCGCGCTGCGCACGGGCGCGGTGGCGGCTGTCGCGACGGCCGCTGCGTGCCTGGCCGGCGCGCTCGCGTTCGGGATGGTCGGCTGGGCACCCAAATGGCCCGCGTCGGGCTGGCTATGGCTCGTGAACAACCTGCTGCTCGTGACGCTCGCCGAGGAAGCGCTGTTCCGCGGCTACGTGCAAGGCGGGCTGACGCGCGCGCTCCACGCGTTCACATGGGGCCCGTGGGCCGCGCTCGCGATCGGCGCGGTGCTGTTCGGCGCCGCGCACGCGGCCGGCGGCTGGCAATGGATCGTGCTCGGCACGGTGGCCGGCATCGGCTACGGCCTCGCGTGGCGGCGCGGCGGACTGCTCGCCTCCGCGCTCGCGCATGCGGGGCTGAACGTCGTCCACTTCGGGCTGTTCACCTACCCGATGCTCGACGCCGCCCGCTGACCCCGGCTCGCGGCACCGCCCGGCGAGATACCGCGCTCAGTTTCAGTTGAACCCGGCAACCGCGTGCGGAACGTACGGGCCTTCGAGCGTGGCGATTTCGTCGTCGGTCAGTTTCAACGCGAGCGCGCCGAGCGCATCGTCCAGTTGCTGCGGCTTCGAGATGCCGACGATCGGCGCGGTGACGCCGCGCTTTTGCACGACCCATGCGAGCGCGACCTGTGCGCGCGGCACGTTGCGCGCGGCGGCGATCGCGGCGACGGCGTCGACGACCGCCTTGTCCGCATCGGCCGTCGCGTCGTACAGCCGCTGGCCAACGTCGTCCTTCTGCTGCCGTTCCGACGATTCGTCCCAGTTGCGCGTCAGCCGGCCACGCGCGAGCGGGCTCCACGGAATCACCGCGATGCCCTCGGCTTCGCACAGCGGCAGCATTTCCCGCTCTTCCTCGCGATACAGCAGGTTCAGGTGGTTCTGCATGCTGACGAAGCGGGTCCAGCCGTTCTGCTTCGACGTGTACAGCGCCTTCGCGAACTGCCACGCGAACATCGACGACGCACCGATATAGCGCGCCTTGCCGGCCTTCACGACGTCGTGCAGCGCCTCGAGCGTCTCCTCGATCGGCGTGCCGTAATCCCAGCGATGAATCTGGTACAGGTCGACATAATCGGTGCCGAGCCGCTTCAGGCTCTGGTCGATGTCGGTCATGATCGCCTTGCGCGACAGGCCCGCGCCGTTCGGCCCCGGCCGCATCCGGTAGAACACCTTGGTCGCGATCACGATGTCGTCGCGCTTCGTGAAATCGCGCAGCGCGCGGCCGACGATCTCCTCCGACGTGCCGTCCGAATACATGTTCGCGGTATCGAAGAAATTGATGCCGGCTTCGACCGCCCGCTGGATGATCGGGCGGCTCTCCGCTTCCGGCAGCGTCCACGGGTGCGTGCCGCGCGACGGCTCGCCGAACGTCATGCAGCCCAGCACCAGTTTCGATACTTCCAGCCCGGTCGACCCGAATTTCACGTATTCCATCGCACGCCTCGTCATTGAAGTTGAGCTTGCGGCCGGATGCGCACCGCCGTTCGGCGCGCAGGGCGCGAACGGTGCGCCGCGCATCCGCCAGACGTCGCATGTTATCCCGCGCCGCGCAAACGCGCAGGGCGCGCACGCCGACACGCCGAGCGCCTCGGGCGCCCGGTCTCAACGCGGGAAAGGACGGGCCGGTTACTTGACCTGGTCGGCGATCGGCTGCAGGAACGCGGAGAAGCCGGTCAGCATGATCTGCACGCCGATGCACAGCAGCAGGAACGCCGACACGCGCTTCGCGACCTTGGTCCCCTCGCTGCCGAGGTAGCGCGCGAGCAGCGCGGAGCGGCTGTAGACCTGCCAGATCACGACCGCGACCAGCATGGAGACGGCGATCGACACGATGCTCGACAGCATGAACTCCGACAGCTTGTGCGTGCGGTTCGCATTCAGCGCGATCGCGGTCGCGATCGAGCCGGGGCCGACCGTCAGCGGCACCGTCAACGGGAAGAACGCGCGCGTCATGATCGCGTTCGCGTCGATCGGCTTGACCGGCGTGTCGCCGCCGCCCGGCCCGTCGGGTTCGTTCAGCATCTGCCAGCCGGCCACGGCGACCGCGAAACCGCCGCCGATCCGCAACGCTTCCATCGAGATGCCGAAGAAATGCAGCACGGGCGTGCCGGCGAAGAACGCGACCATCAGCACGACGAACGCGTTGAACGCGACCTTCCTCGCGAGCAGGTCGCGCTCGTGCTCGGTGAGCGCCTCGGTCCGTTCGAGAAACAGGAATGCGATGCCGATCGGATTGATGATGCCGATCAGGCCGGTGAAGCCGAACAGGATCTCGGAGATAAGGCGGTTGACGATCATCGGGCGAAGAATCGGTCGGGGCTGGGCCGGCAGCGTGCCGGGGGTCACGCATTGTAGAGCAAGCGCCCGCGCCCGAGACGCAAAATGCGGCCGGGCGCGCTTAGCCGACGATCGTCGCGGTTTTTCCTTACTCGGCGCCCGCTTCCCACGCCGGCGGCCGCTTTGCGAAGAACGCGGCGAAACCCTCCTTCGCCTCCGGCGTCGCCCGCATGCGGGAGATCGTCTGCGCAGTGAACGCCGCGCGCTCGTCCGACGGCGGATACTCGCCGATCGCGTCGAAGAAGCGCTTGATTTCCATCAGCGCGTTCGGGCCGTTGCGAGCGAGTTCCGCGAGCGTCCGGTCCAGCGCTTCGTCGAGCGCGTCGAGCGGCACGGCCTGGTGGATCAGGCCGATCGCGACGGCCTCGCCGGCGGCGAGCTGCGTCGCGGTCAGCGCGAGCCGGCGCGCCTGGCGCTGGCCGACCGCCTCGACCAGATACGGGCCGATCACGGCCGGCAGGATTCCGAAACGCGCCTCGCTCACCGAAAAGCGCGCATGGTCGCTCGCGATCACGATGTCGCAGGCCGCGCACAGGCCCACGCCGCCGCCGAACGCGTGCCCCTGCACGCGTGCCACCGTCGGCTTCGGGCACTGCCGGATCGCGCGCATCATCGCGGAGAACCGCTCGGCATCGCGCAGGTTCGCCGCCGCGTCGTTCGCGCTTGCGCGCTGCATCCATTGCAGGTCGGCGCCCGCGCAGAACGCGCGGCCGTCCGAGCGCAGCACGATCGCGCGCACGTCGTCACGCCGGCCGAGCGCCGTGAATGCGTCGGTCAGCTCGGCAATCATCGTCTCGTCGAATGCGTTGAGCACGTCGCCGCGCTGCAGCGCCACGGTCGCAATGCCGCGCGCATTGACCGCGACGGCCAGGGTCTTCAATCCATCCATCGAACAGGTTTCCTCGGGTAGAACGGCAAACATCGGAATCACGCGGCTTGGCGGCGGTCGATCACGCGCCGGGCCTTGCCGGTCGCGGTCGCGGGAATGCCGCCCGCCGCGAGCACCGTCACGCCGGACGACACGCCGACCATCGTCTTGATCCGGTGCTGCAGCTCGCGCGCGAGCGCCGCGCGATCGCTTTCCGTAACGGACGCCGCAGCCTCGGAGCGCAGTTCGACCGCGAGCTCGAGCCGGTCCATGTGACCGTCGCGCGACAGCGTGATCTGAAACTGGCCCGACAGCGCCGGCAACGCGACGACGATCTCCTCGATCTGGCTCGGGAACACGTTCACGCCGCGCACGATCAGCATGTCGTCGGAACGGCCGGTGATTTTCGCGAGGCGGCGCATCGCGCGCGCGGTCGGCGGCAGCAGCGCGGTGAGATCGCGCGTGCGGTAGCGGATCACCGGCATCGCCTCCTTCGTCAGCGACGTGAACACGAGCTCGCCGTGGCTGCCGTCGGGCAGCACTTCGCCCGTGACGGGATCGACGATCTCCGGATAGAAGTGGTCTTCCCAGATCACCGGGCCGTCCTTCGTCTCGACGCATTCGCACGCGACGCCCGGGCCCATCACTTCCGACAGCCCGTAGATGTCGAGCGCGTCGATGCCCACGCGCGTCTCCACTTCCTCGCGCAACGCCTGCGTCCACGGCTCGGCGCCGAAGATGCCGATCTTCAGCGACGACTCGGTCGGGTCCATCCCCTGCCGCACCATCTCGTCGATCAGGTTCAGCATGTACGACGGCGTGACGAGGATGATCTTCGGCTCGAAATCGCGGATCAGTTGCACCTGCTTCTCGGTCTGCCCGCCCGACATCGGCACGACCATGCAGCCGAGCCGCTCCGCACCGTAATGAATCCCGAGGCCGCCCGTGAAGAGGCCATAGCCGAACGCGTTGTGCAGCGTGTCGCCCGGGCGGCCGCCGGCCGCGCGGATCGAACGCGCGGTCACGTTCGCCCACGTGTCGATGTCGCGTGCCGTGTAGCCGACCACGGTCGGCTTGCCCGTCGTGCCGCTCGACGCGTGCACGCGCACGACCTGCTCGCGCGGCACCGCGAAGAGCCCGAACGGATAGTTGTCGCGCAGGTCGTTCTTCGTCGAGAACGGGAATTTCGCGAGATCGGCGAGCGTCTTCAGGTCGTCCGGATGCACGCCCGCCGCATCGAACGTGCGCCGATAGTGCGGGACGTTGTCGTACGCGTGGCGCAACGACCACTTGAGGCGCTCGAGCTGCAGCGCCTGCAGTTCGTCGCGGCTGGCGGTCTCGATCGGCTCGAGGGCGGCGGCGGGATGCGTCGGGTGAGTCATCGGGGTGCTCCTCCAATGGAGTGATGTCGTTATCGTGTTCGGGGTAATCGGGGTGACCGGGGCCGGCGGCTACGACCGGAACGTGCGGCCGGCCGCATGCAGCGCGGCGATGCGCGGCGACACGCGATAGCGGTCCTCGCCATAGCTCGCCGCGAGGTTCGACAGCACGCGAAACACGCGGCCAATGCCGATCGCATCGGCCCACGCGAGCGGGCCGCACGGGTAGTTCACGCCCTTCTCCATCGCGAGATCGAGATCGGCGGGCGAACACACGCCCTGGTTCACCATGTCGGCCGCCTCGTTCGCGAGCATCGCGACGGTGCGCATCGCGATCATCCCCGGCACGTCGGCCACGCCGACGACGCGAAAGCCCACCTGCTGGAACAAGCCGACCGCGTCCGCAAAGGCCGCATCGCCGCACTGGAGCGCACGCGTCAGCGCGACGAGCCCGGCCTGCGCGTAATCGCGCGCGAGGTCGACGAGCACGAGATCGGCCACGCCCGTTTGCGCGGCGCGCGCGGTGGCCGGGCGGCCGTCGGTCAGCGCGATCGATGCGCGGCCGGCCGTCGCGAGCAGGTCGTCCGGATGCGCAGCGGCCTGCCGGGCGAGCGCGACGCGTTCGGTGAAGCGCGCGTGCAGCGCGGCGGCCGGGCCGTCCTGCGCGTACAGCGTGACATCCGCCGGCGCATCGCACTGCGGTTCAAGATCGGGCGCGGGCGGCGTCGCGCCGTCCGCATATGAATAGAAGCCGCGCCCCGACTTGCGCCCGAGGAAGCCTGCGTTCACGAGTTCCTGCTGGATCAGCGACGGCGTGTAGCGCGGGTCGTTGAAATACGCGCGGAACACCGATTCGGTCACCGCGAAGTTCACGTCCTGGCCGATCAGGTCCATCAGCTCGAACGGCCCCATCCGGAAGCCGCCGGCCTCGCGCATCACCGCGTCGATCGATGCCGGCGCGCCGCCCTGCTCGTTCAGCACGCGCAACGCCTCCGCGTAATACGGCCGCGCGACGCGGTTCACGATGAAGCCCGGCGTCGATTTCGCCATCACGGGTTGTTTGCCCCACGCGGCCGCGGTCGCATACAGGACCTGCGCAACGTCGGGCGCGGTGGCAAGCCCGCTGACCACCTCGACGAGCGCCATCAGCGGCGCCGGGTTGAAGAAATGCAGGCCGGCGACGCGCTGCGGTACGCGCAGCCCGGCCGCAATCGACGTGATCGAGATCGACGACGTGTTGGTCGCCAGCAGGCACGCGTCGTCGACATGGCGCTCGAGCGTCGCGAAAATGTCGCGCTTCACGTCGAGCCGTTCGGCCGCCGCCTCGACGATCAGCGCGGCGCCCGCCAGATCGGCCAGCGCGCGCACCGCGCGGATCCGGTCGCCGGCCGCGTCGGCCTGCGCCGGTTCGAGCCGGCCCTTCTCCGCGAGCCGCGCGAACTGTGCGCGGATGCCGGCCAGCGCGTTGTCGCAGGCCGCTTCGTTCAGGTCGTACAGCAGCACCGGATGGCCGGCCGCCGCCGCAACCTGTGCAATGCCCGCGCCCATCGCGCCGGCGCCGATCACGCCGGCGCCGATCACGCCGACGATGGCCGACGGCGCCAGCGCGCCCGAGTTCACCGAATGTGCAGAGGAAACAGCCATCGCTTGCGATCCGTCATGAAGTGGAAGTGCGAGCGATTATAAACCGACCGGTCGGTAGATTTATGTCAGGGCGAGCCCGAATTTGTCGTGCAAGAGACCGTTACGGAAACCGCAAAGACAAAAAATTGAAGAATTGGGGCACTTTTTGTAAACCGAAAGGTCAATGAAAGCGTTCGAATATGAGATTGCGGCCCCCAAACGCCTGATAAAATTCGACAACTCGACGGATTTCAGGGGGAAACCGCGTGTCACGCCGCCACCGATGTCCATCGTCCGGTGCCCTTCCGGGGTCGGAACCGAGCGTCCGGCCGGCGCGCCGTCACGATTATTCACCCCGCCATCGGCGGCCAGCCGCATCGAACCGTTTCACCCAGCGACGGGCTCCAGCCCGCCCGCGCCCCTCGCCGCCTCATCGCGGCGAACTCGAGGCAGCGCCATTACGCGCGGCCCCCCTTCGGTTTCATCATCCTCGTTCGGCGGATAGTACGGCCGGGCTTCGTCACCCCGTGACGGCGCGTCGCGCGCCGCCACTCGCATAAGGAAACCCTGCATGCCGCTCTCGTCCAACCAGCTCCCGCGCTGGACCCTCTGGGCCCCGCTTGCCGCATGGCTGGTACTCGCGCTGTCGCGCGCCGTGCCGGCCGAAGGCCTCGTCATCGCGCTGTTCGCCGCCGCACTGGCCGGCGCCGTGTTCGCCGCCGTCCACCATGCGGAAGTCGTCGCGCACCGCGTCGGCGAACCGTTCGGCACGCTCGTGCTCGCGGTTGCCGTGACCGTCATCGAAGTCGCGCTGATCGTGTCGGTGATGCTCGGCGCGGGCCCGGAGAAATCTGGCCTCGCGCGCGACACCGTGTTCGCGGCGGTGATGATCATCTGCAACGGCATCGTCGGCATCTGCCTGCTGGTCGGTGCGTGGAAGCACGGCGAACAGGACTTCCAGGGGCGCGGCGCGAGCAAGGCGCTCGCGGTGCTGGCTTCGCTGTCGGTGCTGTCGCTCGTGATGCCGAATTACCTGAACGCGGTGCCGGGCCCGCAGTTCTCGAAATCGCAGCTGGCGTTCGCCGGCGTGTCGTCGCTCGTGCTGTACGGCGTGTTCGTGTTCGTGCAGACCGTGCGCCACCGCGACTACTTCCTCGCCGATCACGACAGCGCGAACGAAACGGTGCACGCGGCGCCGCCGAGCAACCGCACCGCGGCGATAAGCATGGTGCTGCTGTTCGCGAGCCTCGTCGCGGTCGTGCTGCTCGCGAAGCTGCTGTCGCCAGCCGTCGAGCACGCCGTGCTGAAGCTCGGCGCGCCCGAAGCCGCGGTCGGCATCGTGATCGCCGCGCTCGTGCTGCTGCCGGAAGGGCTCGCGGCCGTCACCGCCGCGCGCGCGAACCGCCTGCAGACCAGCATGAACCTCGCGCTCGGCTCGGCGCTCGCGAGCATCGGGTTGACGATTCCGACCGTCGCGGCCGTGTTCATCTGGGTCGGTCAGCCGCTCACGCTCGGCATCGGCGCGATGGAAACCGTGCTGCTGGCGCTCACCTTGCTGGTCAGCACGCTGACGCTCAGCCAGGGGCGCACGACGGTGCTGCACGGCGTCGTGCACCTGTCGCTGTTCGCCGCGTACCTGTTCCTGTCGATCACTCACTGACGCCAACATGCGCGCGGCCCGGCGGATCGCCTCCGCCGGGCCGCGCGTCTTTTTACTTCCCTTCACCGACCTTCGTTCACGTCACGCCGCCGCTACCGGACCGGAATCACGAGGTGCTGGCCCGCCAGGATCAGGTTCGGATTGGCGAGGTTGTTGCGGCGCTGGATCTCGCGATAACGCTGGCCGCTGCCGAGCTTGCTCGCCGCGATCAGGTTCAGCGTGTCGCCCGCCTTTACCACATACGTGTGTTCGCCCGACGCGGCCGCGGTCGTCACCGCCTGGTCGCTGACGAAGTACTTGCGCAGCAGGTCGAGATACTGCGGCGACTGCTTGAGCTTCGCGATCGCGGCGTTCAGGTAGATCAGCAGATCCTGGTCGTCGGCGCGCACGCCGATCTTGTACGCGATGTTCGAGCCGTCGAGCTTGGTCGCCGCGAACTTCAGGTCGGTGTTCTTGATCGAACTGACCGCGAACGGATAGTCGTAGATGAACGCGTCGACCGCATGACCATCGATGCTCTTCGCGATGAACGCCGGATCGGAATCGTCGACCTCGACGAACCGGACGTTCGGATACTGGCGCGTGGCAAACGCGCGCACGTCCGGGTCGCCCTTCAGGATGCCGACCGTCTTTCCCGCGAGATCGTCGGTCGAACGGATCGCCGACCCTTGCCGCACGATCAGCGAGTAGCCGAAATCGTCGACGTACGGCACCGAATAGACGACGCCGGCCGGCGTGTTGTCCGGGAACGTCAGCCCGTCCATCGCCACGTCGACGACGTGGTTCCCCTTCGCGTCCGTGTCGAGCAGTTGCTTCGGCACGCCCGGGTACGTGTCGACCTCGTGACGCGTATCGACGGCAACCGGTTTGCCGCCGTGCGAGAACGACGGATCCGCGAACAGCAGCCGCGCGAATTCGACGTTGAAGCCGTGCGGCGCGCCCTTGTCCTCGCCGAAGAACGGCTCGCTCGGGTTCTGCACCGAGATCCGCACGATGCCGTTTTCGGCAATCGATTTCAGCGTGCTGGCCTGCGGCGTGAAGCCGGCCGGCAGCACGTTGGCCGACGGCGACGGCTGCGCGGGCCGGCCAGTGTCGCCCGCCTGTGCGGACGTCGAGGCCGGGGCCGCGTCATGCGCGGGAATCAGTGTCGACAGGCCGCCCTGATGCACGATCCATACGCCGACGAGCACCACCAGAAACGCGATTGCGCCGAGAAGTTTTTTCATGGTTGCGTGCCTGCAGGAAGTTATTGTTGTTTCGACGGCAGCACAGCGGGATTCGCCGCATCGGGGCCGGGAACGGGCACGTGGCCGCCGTTCAACGCCTGCTGCTGCGCCTGCTTGACCTCGGGGTTATCCATCAGCGACGTCTCCATTTCGGAGAACGCCTTGTTGACCGAGCGCATCACCGAATCGACGGCCACGTCGGTCTTGATCTGCTCGAACGTGTCGGCCGTCTGCCGGCCCGCGAGTTTGTTCATCTGCTGCGCGGCCTGCGACATGTCCCACATCGCCTTCGCGCGGTCGATCGCCGTCGCGAAATTCTTCAGCTCGGCCTGCACCTGCTTGTAGCGGCCTTCGCGAAACGCGAGCAGCTGCTTCATCGTGTCGAGCTGCGACCGGAAGCGCGGCGCATCGTCCGGATACTGCTTCTCGAACAGTTCCGTCTTGTTCTCGAAGTTCTTCACCTCGGTGCGGAACGCGGTGATGCTGTCCGCGAATTTCTGAGCCGCCTGGCGCTTTTCCGCGAGCTGGTTGATCAGCGTCTCGATCGGATTCGACTGCGCCTCCTCGACGATCATCTTCACCTTCTGGTTCGCGAACTTCATCGCGACGACCGGCGCGAAATAGATCGCGCCGAGGCCGATGACGGCCGCCGTGATCAGCGCGACCATCCCCTTCAGTACGAATAGCGCGGCCGGTGCCGCAATCGCGACGCCGGCGATGATGATCGCCCACTTGATCAGTTTTGCCTTGCCACTCCCCGAACTGCCGTTTGCTTCATTCGAAAGCTGCGACATGAGTTCTTCTCCTTGAATCTCGAACGGAACTGCGTGCGTTTGCTTCTTCAAGCTCACTCGAAATGCTTCGGACTCCGGTGCCGCCGGACGATCGGGAAACCGGCGGCGCAATGCAAGGACAGCCGCCGGCGGGCGTCACGAGACGCCGGTATAGACGCCGTTCAGGATGCGGAGATCGGGAGCGGCAGGCTGCGGCCCGATGGTGCGGGCGGCACCGCTCATCGACGCGGCCAGCGCGCGGACGGGGAAGTGTACCGACGCACGGTACGAAACGGGATGACGGATACGTGACGCGACGGGCGTCGGGAGAATCGCTGTTCCAGCGGGCCGACAGAAGCGGCGCCGGGATTCCGGTACGAGTGCGTAAAGGCTCATCGTTGTTCTTTTTTGCGTATCGCGGGTGCAGGAACCGCGCGGCCGGCGCGTCCCGCTCCAAATGCACTGGCGTATCGTGCGCCGACCGGCATGCAGCGTCAAGCGGTTGTCGCGGTGCAGCAAACCGCCTGGTTCTGCCGTTGAAACGCTGGCATCGAGGCAGCTTTCGTGACGGTAAGGATTCGCACGACGCCAGCCGGCCGCGCTCGATCAGGATTGCTTGCCATTGCAGCACCGCAAGCTTCCGGATTGAAAGCTTGTGACACGGCACGAACGTGCTATGCCGCCGCGCCGCCCTGCTCCTGTGCGAGAAACCGCTCGACCATCGCGTTGAACACGGGCAACGCCGGGTTGTCGTTGTCCGCCCGCCACGCGAGATACAACTCGGCCGCCACGTCGACGCCCGCAAGCGGCCGGAACACCACGCCGTCCACATGCAGCTCGCGCGCCGACGCCGGTACGAGCGCCGCGCCGAGCCCCGCACGCACGAGGCCGAGGATCGTATGCGTCTGCCCGACGTAATGCAGGTAGTTCGGCAGCCTGCCTGCGTTCGCGAACAGGCCGGAGATCATGTCGTGGAAATACTTCCCCTCGTTCGGCGAATACGCGATGAACGGCTGCCGGTCGAGATCGTCGGGGCCGATGCGCTCGCACGCGGCGAGCGGCGCGCCTTGCGCGACCGCGACCAGCATCGGTTCGCGCTGCACGAGCCGGTATTCGAGCGGCTGGCGCGCGGCGCGCTGGCGCACGAAACCCGCGTCGAGCATCCGCGACGCGAGCGCGTCGATCTGCACGGTCGACACCATCTCGCGCAATTCGACGTCGACGTCCGGCAGCGCGTGCGCGGCGTGCGCCAGCAGCATCGGGATCATCCGGTACGCGCTGACGGCCGTGAAGCCGAGCGTGATGCGGCCGGCCCCGCCGTGCGCGACGCGCTGCGCGGCCTGCTCGGCCCGCGCGGAGAATTCGAGGATGTGCCGCGCGTCGCGCAGGAAGCGTTCGCCGGCCGCGGTCAGGCTCACCTGCCGACTGCTGCGTTCGAGCAGCGCGATGCCGAGCGCGTGCTCGAGCAACTGGATCTGCCGGCTGAGCGGCGGTTGCGTCATGAAGAGCCGTCTGGCCGCGCGGCCGAAATGAAGCTCCTCGGCCACCGCGACGAAGCAGCGAAGCTGGTGCAGTTCAATCATCCAGATTTTGTATCGATCGATGGTCTTTCGAGGTTAGACCGATATCGATACGATTTCCATGCTCGGTTGCACCTGATGCGCGGCCCGCGCCGTGCACGACGACCGAGACCTTCATGACTCGTCGGCGCATTGCGGTTCGTCGCCGCGCACGGGCTGATCGGCATCGCTGCGTATACGTGGCTCGCCGTGGCTCGCGGGCGGGTTCGAGCGGATCCGCATCACGCCTCCGGGCGCATGAGCGTCGCCACGGCGCACGCGGTTCGGTCGGCGGGCCGCGCCGTCACGCGCGCTTGCGGCCGCCCGGCATCTGCTCGACCGTCAGACGGTCGAGTTCGCGCAGGTCGTTCTCCAGCGCTGGCGTGAGCGTCGTGCGCAGGTGATCGAGGAACGTGCGGATCTTCGCGTCGAGATAACGGCGCGTCGCGTAGACGGCGTACACGCTCACCGTCTGCAGCCGGTACGCGGGCAGCACGCGGATCAGCCGCCCTGCGCGGATGTCGTCGAGCACCGTATACAGTGCGACGCACGCGATCCCGCGCCCGGCGCGCACCGCGACGCACAGCGCGTCCGGCACGTTGACCTGGAACGGCGCCGGCTGCAGCGCGTAGACAGTCTCCTCGCCATCGTTGCGCTCGAGCCGCCATTCGCCGGCCGGCGATGCCGGCGTATCGAGGCGCAGGCACACGTGGTTCGGCAAATCGTCGGGCGACTGCGGCGTGCCGTGCCGCGCCAGGTATTCGCGCGACGCGACGAGCACGCTGCAACTCGTGCCGCAGGTCTGCGCGACGTAACCCGAATCGGGCAACTGCGACGCCGTCACGATCGACACGTCGTAGCCTTCCTCGACGAGATTCGGCATCCGCTGCGCGAGCGTCAACTCGACCGACACGTCGGGGTTGTCCTCCTGGTAGCGGACGATCGACGACACGACATGACTCTGCCCGAGCCCCGTCATCGCATGGATGCGCATCTTGCCGCTCGGCCGCAGCAGTGCGTTACGCGCCTCCGCGTTCGCGTAGTCGATTTCCGCGAGGATCGATTTCGCGCGCTCGAAATAACGTTCGCCGCTTTCGGTAAGGCCGAGATGGCGCGTCGTGCGATGCAGCAGGCGCGTCTGTACGTGCGCTTCGAGGTTCGATACCGCGCGCGACACCTGCGCGGTGGTCGCGTCGATTTCCTTCGCGACCGCCGTAAAACTGCCGGCTTCGACAACGCGCACGAACAGGCGCATGTTTTCGAGCATGTCCATTGAATTGGCTTGGGGAGAGTCAGTGGGGAGGCGTCGACGGCGCTCGCGTCAGGTGGGGAACGGAGTGCGGCCGCGAACCATGCCGAATCGATGATCACCGTGCCGGGAGAAAGGCGGGAGAGCGGGCATCGCGTACGTGGTTCTGGTATGTCAGGGATTCAGTGGCCGGAATTGTACGCCGCCGCAGACAAATTTGCGCTATTGCCAGCAGCCCAAACTTTCGTCTGATGAAAGGTTCATGCAAGGCGCATGCGTCGTGCGCGTGTAACGGCTTGATGGAGCGCGACAATTTACATCACAACACGATACAATTCCGCCCTTGTCGCCGCACGTACCCGCGCTGTCATTTTTACCGCTTACCCGTCCATGTCGTCAGGCTCATCTTCGTCGCGCCGCACGTTGCGCCAATGGCTGCACAGTTTCATTCCCCATCCGATGTCGCTCGGCTGGCGCGAGCGACTGCGTTCGTGCGCGGGCGCGCTCGTCGGCATCGCGACGGTCGGCGTCACGATGCGGTGGCTGCCCGGCGTACCGGGCCTCGTGCCGCTGCTCGTCGCGCCGATGGGGGCATCGGCCGTGCTGCTGTTCGCGGTGCCGGCGAGTCCGCTCGCGCAACCGTGGTCGATCATCGGCGGCAATCTCGTCGCGGCGACGGTCGGGGTCGCGTGCGCGCAATGGATCGCCGATCCGATTACGGCCGCCGCGGTCGCGATCGCATGCGCGATCGGCGGCATGTTCGCGCTGCGCTGCGTGCACCCGCCGTCGGGCGCCGTCGCGCTCACGGCCGTGGTCGGCGGCCCGGCAATCCATTCGCTCGGATTCAGTTTCGTGCTGGAGCCGATCGCACTGCAATCGGCGATCCTGCTGTCGGCCGCGCTCGCGTATCACGCGCTGACCGGGCATCGCTACCCGCATGGCGGCGCGCGCGCCGAAGCGAAACCGCAGACAGGCGGCGCCGCACCGGCGCGCGGCGGCTTCACGCGCGGCGACCTCGACGCGGTGCTGAAGCGTCGCGGCGAATGGCTCGACGTCGATCCGGACGATCTTGAAACGCTGCTGCGCGAAACCGAGATGCAGGCCTATACGCGCACGTTCGGCCAGTTCAAGTGCGCCGACCTGATGACGAAGAACGCAATCGAGGTCGCGCCGTCGACGTCGGTCAAGGCTGCGCTCACGCTGCTCGACCGTCACCGCGTGAAGGCGCTGCCCGTCGTCGACGGCGGGGGCCGCCTGATTGGCATCGTCACGCGCGCCGACCTCACGCGCCAGTTGTGCCGCCCAACCCCGCTGTGGCAACGCCTGTCCGCACGGCTGCCGCAATCGTTCGGCGGCCAGCCCGCGAGCGTCGCGTCGGTGATGACGCGCGACGTTGCGTTCGTGCCGGAAACGATGCCGATCACCGTGCTCGTGCCGCTGTTCACGCATTCGGGCCATCACCATATTCCGGTCGTCGATGCGTCGCGCCGGCTCGTCGGGATCATTACGCAGACGGATCTCGTCACGGGCCTCTACCGGCAGACGCAGATGCTCGAGGCTGCTTGACGCAAGCGCAACGCAACGACGCAACGAGGAATGCATTAATTTCGCTTTAGCTCGGCCATTTATATCATGTCGTGATATATTCTCCGGTTCCGAAACCGACTGCCAGCCCTCGATGAACGATACCAGACGCGCACTGAACAAAAGCGATTTCCAGCAACTGTCCGAGTTCCGCTACCAGATGCGCCGCTTCGAGCGCTTCTCCGAACGCGCCGCGCAAAGCGAAGGCGTGACGCCGCTGCAATACCTGCTGCTGCTGCACATCAAGGGTTATCCGCATCGCGAATGGGCAACCATCGGCGAGCTCGCGGAACGCCTGCAGGCGCAGCATCACGGCGTCGTCGCGCTGGTGACGCGCTGCGAAGCGCTCGGGCTCGTGAAGCGCAAGACGAGCGAAGCCGACCGCCGGCAAGTCGAGGTCCATCTCGAACAAGCCGGCGAGACGCTGCTCGCCCGCCTCGCGGCGATGCATCGCGCCGAGCTGAAGTCGCTCAAGGGCACGTTCCAGGTTCCCCAGATCGATTACTGACCCTCGCTTTTACCACTCCGATGAACGCACCGCACAAACGCGATTTCTCGACCAACGAACGCCTGCCCAGGATCGCGTTGCTTGCCGCCGGGATCGGCCTGCTCAGCACGCTCGCCGCGTTCGTGCTGTTGAGTCTGATCCGCCTGTTCACGAACCTGTTCTTCTTCCAGCAGTTCTCGTTCGCCGACCGCTCTCCGGCGAACAACGCGCTCGGCGCATGGGTGATCGTCGTGCCGGTGATCGGCGGGTTGATCGTCGGGATGATGGCGCGCTTCGGTTCGGAAAAGATTCGCGGCCACGGCATTCCGGAAGCGATCGAGGCGATCCTGTTCGGCAAGAGCCGCATGTCGCCGAAGGTCGCGATCCTCAAGCCGCTGTCGTCCGGCGTCGTGATCGGCAGCGGCGGCCCGTTCGGCGCCGAAGGCCCGATCATCATGACGGGCGGCGCGCTCGGCTCGCTGATCGCGCAGTGCGTGCACGTGACCGCGGCCGAGCGCAAGACGCTGCTCGTCGCCGGTGCGGCCGCCGGCATGACGGCCGTGTTCGGCACGCCGGTCGCCGCCGTGCTGCTCGCGGTCGAGCTGCTGCTGTTCGAATGGCGTCCGCGCAGTTTCCTGCCGGTTGCGCTCGCGTGCGCGGTGGCCGGTTTCGCACGCGCGCTGTTCTTCGGCGTCGATCCACTGTTTCCGCTCGCCACGGCCGCGCCGACACCGGTCGCGCTGCTGTCGTGCATCGTCGCGGGCCTGCTGTCGGGCATGCTCGCCTGCGGCCTGTCGGCCGCGCTGTACCGCGTCGAGGACACCTTCGCGAAGCTGCCCGTGCACTGGATGTGGTGGCCAGCACTCGGCGCGATCGTGATCGGCATCGGCGGCTGGCTCGAACCGCGCGCGCTCGGCGTCGGCTACGACGTGATCGGCGACCTGCTGCACCAGCACATCGCGCTGAAGATCGCGCTCGCGCTGCTGATCGTGAAGGCCGTGATGTGGGTGATCGCACTCGGCTCGGGTACGTCGGGCGGTGTGCTCGCCCCGCTGCTGATGCTCGGCGCCGGCCTCGGCACCGTGCTGTCGCCGGTGCTGCCTGGCGGCGACCCGGCACTGTGGCCGCTCGTGTGCATGGCTGCGACACTCGGTGCGACGCTGGGCGCACCGCTGACCGCGATCGTGTTCGCGTTCGGCCTCACGCACGACGCCAACGCGCTGCTGCCGCTGCTCGCGGCGACGCTCGTCGCGCACGGCTTCGCGACCGTCGTGATGAAGCGCTCGATCATGACGGAAAAGATCGCGCGCCGCGGCTATCACATCTACCGCGAATACGGCGTCGATCCGCTCGAGCGGCATGATATCGGCGAAGTGATGACGTCCGCCGACCGGCTCGTCGCGATCGACGGCGCGGCGACGCTCGATGCGGTCGACACGCAGTACTTCGGTGCGAAGCAGACGCATCGCGCGTACCCGGTCGTGCAGAACGGCCGCCTGCTCGGCCTCGTCGATCGCGCGACGCTCGACGCGCAGCGCGCACACGCCGCGGTCGACACGCCGATCTCGGCCGCGTTCGCCAACCGCGTGCCCGCCGTCGCGCTTGCGCACGAAACGTGCCGCGTCGTCGCATCGCGCCTCGCGATGCTCGGCTTCGAACGCCTGCCGGTCGTAGACGACGAGCAATCGCTGCGCATCACGGGCATCGTGTCGCGCAGCGACCTGATCAAGCCCGCGCTCCAGCACTTCGACGACGAACAGAAGCGCGAGCGCTTCCGTCCGATCGTCCCGGCCAACCTGCGCGACATCGGCACGCGCAAGGCCGGCTGACGCGTCCAGCATGCGAGGGCGTGCAACGCGCCCTCGCCCAGGCTCATGTTCCATTGGAAAGCGCTTGCTTCCCGCGTTTAAAGTTGGTTAACAATCCAACCGACGAAAGTTTGTCATCATGGTACCCATGCGACGGGGCCACCATAATCAGCCATTCCACTTCGCGATCAGATAAAGAGTCGCGGCACGGCATGCAGACACATGCCGCTCGCCGCGACCGTCACGTCACCACACGACCGGGCAGCGCGCCGACCGGGCAACGCATGACGTCGTTGCAGCATCGCCCGTCCATCGACGGGCCGCACACGATGCATGCCGCGCCGCAGCAGAGTGCACAGCACCGTAGCTGCCGTTTGGCAAGCGCGTTAACAACTTGTTTCGGAATAGCCGGAACCGTGCTTGTCCGCTGCGATCTCATTAGTACGCAGTACTGCTGCGCATCCCACTCAATCAATCACGACTCGAGGGAGATAACGTGAACGTGAAATACTTACCGCTCATCGCATTGACCGTGGCATTTTCTGCTCATGCAGCCGATTCTGCCCTGCAGAACGTGGGACAAAGCCAGAAACCCGCTGACCAGGTGGCGCAGTGCATCGCGAAGACCTGGGCCGACAAGTCGCAGCAACAGGTGACGTCGCAGTATGAACTGGCGAACGGCCTCGCGATGGCAGTTTATGCACCGGGCCAGCAACCGCCGAACGGCGCCGCTGCCGTGGTGCGCCCGGCCAACGCCGCAAACGGGAAGACCTGGGTCGGTTTCCGCGGCGGCGATGCGTCGTCGGCCGGCGACATCAACGCCTGCCTGTAACGAGACGAGAACAGGCGCTCCGGATGGCCTTGCGCCATCCGCTTGCGACAAGCCCCGCTTCGGCGGGGCTTTTCTTTTTGTGTCGCCCGCGCTTACAGGTAGCTGCAGACGTAGTCGAGCGTCTCGAGCACTTCGATGTCGAAGCGGCTCTTGCCCGGCACCGAGAACGATTCGCCGGCGCCGTAGGTCTGCCATTCGCTGCTGCCGTCGAGCTTCACGCGGCACTTGCCGGCCTGCACTTCCATCAATTCGGGCGCGTCCGTACCGAAGTTGAGCGCGCACGGCAGGATCACGCCGAGCGTCTTGCGCGTGCCGTCCGGGAAGAGCACGGTATGCGACACGCACTTGCCGTCGAAATAGACGTTCGCGCGCTTGACGACCGATACGTTGTCGAATTGGGTTGCACTGGTCATGTGATGCCTCTGCTTGCTGGATGCCGGATGGCGATGTTGTTGGAAGCCGGCCGGAGCGGCGGGCCGGCCGCTATGATACCGGCTCGCGCGGCATGCGCCGGAACTGCGCGCCCGCCGGGCAAGCGTGGTGCCCTTCAAACGACGACAGCGCGGCGCACCGGATCGTCAGGATGACTATGCAATGACGGTCGCTGCCCGAGATACCGGCTCACCGCAGCCCCTTGCGTCGCGCCGAATCGCGCAGGCAATCGAGCAGCATCGCCGCGGCCGGCGTCAGCGGGCTGTCGCGGCGCGTGACGACCTGCACCGACACGGCCGGCAAACGCTCGCGAATCGGCAGCACCGTCAACCGATCGCGTGCCCACTCGCCCTGAAGCAGCTGCTCGGGCATCGACGCGATCAGGTCGCAACCCGTCATCAGGCTGTGCGCGAGCCCGAAGCTCGGGCATTCGACGATGCGCGCCGGCACCGGCAACCCATGCGCGACGAACGAATTGAACAGCGCCTGCGTCGAGCTTTCCGGCGACGGATTCATCAGCCAGTCGGCCTCGACGAGATCGGCGAGCGACGTGGCCGACGCGAGCGGATGCTCGTTGCGCGCGACGATCAGCGAACGGCTCGCATAAAGCTCCGCATGATCGAACTCGGCCGCCAGCAATTCGGGCACGACGACAGCCACCGCAAAATCGAGCGAGCCGTCGTGCAGGCGCGGCAACGCCACGCCCGGAAACCCTTCGATCAGGTTGACGCGCGCCACCGGAAAGCGGCGCCGGAACGCGCGAAACGCATCAGGCAGGATCGTCACCGCGGCGGCCGGCGTGATCGCCGCCGCGACGGAGCCCGTCGTCGCCCCCTGCGCCTGCTCGATGTCGTCGCGAGCGCGCTGCATTTCGGCGACGATCAGCCGCGCGCGCACCTGCAATTGCTGGCCGAATGCGGTGAGTTGCACGCCGCGCGCGGTGCGCACGACGAGCGACACGCCGAGCGCGATCTCCAGTTCCTTGACCGCCTTCGTCAGCGCCGCCGGAGACACGTTCAGGCGCCGCGCGGCCGCGCGGATGCTCCCCTCTTCCGCGACGGTGACGAACGCTTTCAACTGATGGTATTTCATGGCGGCGATGCGTGATCCGTGGAAACCCTGTGCGTGGCCGTGCGTGCCGGTTCAGGGTATTCCCGAGCGGCAACCGGTGGTGAGCACCAAAGCAATTTAGCAGCTTCTGGTGCGCAAAAGAAATTTATATGCTTGCACGTCATATGCGCGTCAAACGCCCCACCGGCCCCACAGGAGACACCATGTTGCAAGCCGTGAACCCCGTCATCCCCGGCATCGCCGCGATCGCCCCCGAGCTGGTCGAGGTGCGCCGCCGCATCCACGCTCATCCCGAACTCGCGTTCGAAGAGACGCTCACGAGCGATCTCGTCGCCGAGCTGCTCACCGGCTGGGGTTACGAAGTGCATCGCGGCATCGGCAAAACGGGCGTCGTCGGCGTGCTGCGCGAAGGACAAGGCACGCGCACGGTCGGCCTGCGCGCCGACATGGACGCGCTGCCGCTCGCGGAAGCCACGGGCCTGCCGTACGCGAGCCGCCATGCGAACAAGATGCACGCTTGCGGCCACGACGGCCACACCGCAATGCTGTTGTGCGCGGCGCGCCACCTCGCGGCGACGCGCCAGTTCTCCGGCACGCTGAACCTGATCTTCCAGCCGGCCGAGGAAAACTTCGGCGGCGCGAAGGCGATGATGGACGACGGCCTGTTCGACCGCTTCCCGTGCGACGCGATCTTCGCGATCCACAACATGCCGGGCCGCGCGGCCGGCGACATGGCCTTCCGCACCGGCGCCGCGATGGCGTCGGCCGACCGCGTGACGATCACGCTGCGCGGCGTCGGCGGGCACGGCGCGATGCCGCATTTCGCGCGCGATCCGATGTCGGCCGCGGGCAGCATCATGGTCGCGCTGCAGACGATCGTCGCGCGCGAGGTCGACGCGCAGCATGCGGCCGTGATCACGGTCGGCAGCGTGCAGGCCGGCGAGACGTTCAACATCATTCCCGAAACCGTCGTGATGAAGCTGTCGGTGCGCGCGCTGAACGCCGACGTGCGCGCGCTGCTCGCGCGCCGCATCGAAGCGCTCGTGAAAGGCCAGGCGGAAAGCTTCGGCGTCACCGCGGAAGTCGATTACGACTACGGCTACCCGGTGCTCGTCAATCACGCGGAGCCGACCGCATTCGCGGCCGACATCGCGCGCCGGATGCTCGGCGCCGAGCGGGTCGAAACCGACGCCGCGCCGCTGATGGGCAGCGAGGATTTCGCGTTCATGCTCGAGGCGCGCCCCGGCTGCTACGCGTTCATCGGCAACGGGATCGGCAGCAAGGGCGGTTGCATGGTGCACAACCCCGGCTACGACTTCAACGACGACATTCTCGCGATCGGCGCGAGCTACTGGGTTCGCATCGCCGAAGCCTGGCTCGCGGCCTGACGGCCCTTCACCACGCAGTTTCGCGCTTATCGGGGGAACCCCATGGAAACGTCCGCCCTTCCGTTTGCCGGCACGCCGGCCGATGCACGTGCCGCCGCGAAGAAACGCCGGCTGATCGCGGCCGCCGCCGTCGGCAACGCGCTCGAGTTCTATGACTTCACGGTCTACAGCTTCTTCGCCATCCTGATCGGCAAGCTGTTCTTTCCCGTGCATTCGTCGTTCGGGCAATTGATGCTCGCGGTCGCGAGCTTCGGCGTCGGCTTCGTCACGCGTCCGCTCGGCGGGCTCGTGATCGGCATGTACGCCGACCGCGCCGGCCGCAAGAAAGCGATGATCCTCACGCTGCTGCTGATGGCGCTCGGCACCGCGGCGATCGCGGTCGCGCCGACCTTCGCGCAGATCGGTCTCGCCGCGCCGCTGCTGCTGGTGCTCGCGCGCCTGCTGCAGGGGTTCGCATCGGGCGGCGAAGTCGGCGCGTCGACGACACTGCTGCTCGAACAGGCGCCGCAGCATCGTCGCGGCTTCTACGCATCGTTCCAGTTCGCGAGCCAGGGGCTCGCCGCGCTCGCGGGCGCGCTCACCGGCGTCGCGCTGACGTCGACGCTGAATGCCGCACAGCTCGAAAGCTGGGGCTGGCGCGTGCCGTTCATCATCGGCACGCTGTTCGTGCCGATCGGCTATTGGCTGCGCAAGACCGTCGAGGAAGTGCCGGCTGCCGCACCCGCTGCCGCGCACGACGAACCGGTCGCGTCGCTGCCGCTCGCCGACGTGCTGCGCCATCACGGCAAGGCCGTGTTCGCGGGCCTCGGCGTGACGATCGGCGGCACGTCGATCCACTACATCATCGTGTTCTACATGGCGATCTACGGCGTGCAGGTGCTGCACCTGCCGACCTGGCTGTCGATGACGGCCGGCTGCGTCGCCGGCGCGATCCTGATGCTCGTGACGCCGATCGGCGGCCACCTGTCCGACGTCTACGGGCGCAACCGGATCGTCTGGTGGACGCGCATCGTGCTGATGGCCGCGATCTACCCGGCGTTCATCGCGCTGAACCGCTGGCCCGGCGCCGCGTCGCTGCTGTCGATCATCGCGGCGCTGTCGATCGTGCATGCGATCAATATCGGCGCGACCGGCGCGATGCTCGGAGAACTGTTCCCGCGTGCGGTGCGCGCGACCGGCGGCGCGCTCGTGTACAGCGTCGGTGTCGCGATCTTCGGCGGCTTCGCACAGTTCTTCGTTACCTGGCTGATCGCGGCGACCGGCAATCCGAACGCGCCTGCGTGGTATGCGATCGGGTGCGGCGTGCTGACGCTGCTCGCGGTGCGATGCATGGATGAGAAGGCCGGGAAGTCGCTCGATTGAGAGGCGGCCGATGCGCGGCACGCGATTGACGTGGTGCGCGCGCATCGGGCATGATCGTTCCATGCGCCACGCCACGACCACTCATTCGACCACCACGCGCACGACCGCCTTCGGCGGGCTCGTGCGGCGAGTGCGCGCAAGGTCGTAGCGCACCGATTCCTCACAGGCCCCGCCGGTTCCGGACGGGGTCTTGTCGTTTCTCCGTCCGTATCGGCCACTCAGGAGAAATGCAATGTCCGAAGCCCCTTCCCCCAAACGCGCGCTACTCGTTGTCGACATGCAGGTCGGGCTGTTTCACGGTCCCGATCGTCCGCACGACGGCGAACGTGTGCTCGCGAACATCAACCGGTTGATCGGCCTCGCGCACGAAGGCGGTGCGCCGGTGTTCGCCGTGCGTCACACCGGAGCCGCCGGCACGCCGATCGCGCCCGATTCGCCGCTCGCCGCGCTGCTGCCGGAACTTGCGATTGATCCCGCGCGCGACACCGTGTTCGACAAGACCCGGCCGAACTGCTTCGCGGGCACGCGGCTCGCCGAATGGCTGCGCGCGGCCGGTATCGGCGAACTCGTCGTCACCGGCATGAAGACGCAGTACTGCGTCGATACGACCTGCCGCGCCGCCGCCGATCTCGGCTTTCGCGCGGTGCTCGTCGCCGATGCGCACACCTGCATGGACACGCCCGCGCTGCGGGCCGAGCAGATCGTCGCGCATCACAACACAACGCTCGACGGGCCGTTCGCGATGCTGACGACGACCGAGGCGTGCGTGTTCTGAACGACACCGATCGCGCTCCGTAAACGCGACAACGCACGGGTCACGGCCCGTGCGTTGTGTGCAAGTCCGTAGTCGCCCCGCTCAGAACGTATGCATCATCCCCACATACGCGCCCGTCTGCGACTCGCCCGTCAGCGGGCTCGTACCCGACGTCGCATCCCGCGGCGTCGCGAGCAGCGAGAAGTTCGAATTCCCGCCGTTGCGCGCATACGCGACCGTGCCGTACAGGAACGTGCGCTTCGACAGGTTGTACGTGGTGCCGAGCACATACATGATCGCGTGGCCCGACGGATCGTGCGACGCATCGCCGCCGCCGTCGCCGACCTTCACGTAATACCCGCCGCCCGTCACGGCCCATTGAGGCGTCGCGGTGTAGGTCGCGCCGAGCCAGTAGTGATCCGCGCGATCGGCGACGCCGGCCGGGCTGTCCGGCGCCTGGTAGTGCGTATACGCGCCCTGGATCTTGAACTTCGACACCTTCACGTTCGCGCCGATGAAGTACTCGCGCGACGCGGTGAAGATATTGCTGAACTTGCCGTTGTTGTCGCGCAGTTCGTCGTAGATGCCGCGCACGTCGAGCACCGGCGAATGGTACGAGATCATGATCCCGTCCGAGCGGCCGAAATCGTCGGCCGCGCCGTAGTTGAAGCCGCGCGACTGGTTGCCGAACGCATATTGCGCCTGCACGTCGAAGCCGCCGATCACCGGGCTGTGATATTCGATGTTGTTGCTGCTTTGCTGCCAGTTGCGGCCGCGCACGAGCGACGCCGACGAAAACGCCTGCTGCACGAACGGATCGAATTCCCACACGCCATCGCTGTCGATGAACAGGTTGCGGCCGGCCTGCAGCTGGCCCCACGTGTCGCTCTTCAGGCCGACATACGCGCGCCGCGACCACATGCGCCCGCCGCCCGTCTGGCCGTTCATCACCTGGAACGCGGTTTCGAGGTTGAAGACCGTCGACAGCCCGCCGCCGAGATCCTCGATGCCCTTCAGCCCGAACATGCTGGTGCCCCAGTCGCCGCTTTCCGCACTCCAGCGCGACTTGCTGCCGTTCGGCGTCGCGATGTGGTTCAGGTATTCGACGCCGCCGTCGACACGGCCGTACAGCGTCACGCTCGTTTGTGCGAATGCGGCCGCCGGCGTGGCGGCCGCGATCAGCCATGCGAAATGTTTGAGTCGCAAAATGATGCCCCCTCGGAGTCTCGACCATCCGACGCGCGCCCCATGCGCGCGCCCGGTCATCCGCGATCGATCGAAAAACGTCCGGGGCCGGCCGCGCAGAGCGCGAGCAGGCCGCCCGAGATCGCGATGTTCTTGTAGAAATGAATCATGTTGTTGATCTGCTCGCCGCCCGTCATCGTCCAGTAATGATGGCCGATGAGGCCGGTGCCGATCGTATACAGCGCAAGCAGCAGCGCGAGCGGCCGCGTCTGGAAGCCGACCAGGATCGCGACCCCGGCGAACAGCTCCATCGCGACGGAGATCGCCGCGGACACGATCGGCGCGGGCGCGCCTTCCGAACCCATGAACGCGATGGTACCGGGAAAGTCGACGATCTTCTTCCAGCCGAACATCACGAACAGGATCACGAGCAGGATCCGGGAAAGCAGCAGCAGCACATCGCGCTGGGACGCGAGAAACGGTTGATTCGGTGTCATGGTGTCGATCAACGAAAACGATGCGCGGCACGCGCACCGGATTGCCAATGAACCGGGACGGGCGGCCGCCTGCGCCGCCCGCCCCGCTCTGCAACAACCGGCATCGGGCTCGGCCCGATGTGCTGTGCTCCTCCTCTTGTTCGATGCTGCTCTCTTCTTCGATGTTGCGATGTCGCGATGTTGCCCTGCTGCTTCGCCGCCCGCCGCGTCAACGCAGCTTCGCGACGTCCTGCTCGGTCACCTTCGCGGCCGGATTGCCGAACTGCCCGGTCAGGTAGTTCGTGAGCGCGGCGATCTGCGCATCCGACAGCTCGTGGCGGAACGCCGGCATGCCGACGTCCTCGCTGCCGGCCTTGCGCTGCACGCCGTTCAGGATCACCTGCACGAGGTTGGTCGGATTCGGTGCGCCGACCGTCGAGTTGTGGAACAACGGCGGGTAATACCCGTCCGGCGTGCCCTTGCCCTGCATCTGGTGGCAGGTCGCGCAGTTGCCGAGATACAGCCGCGCCGGATCGATGCCCGACGACGCGAGCGCGACGCCGCGCAGCTTCAGGCCGTCCTCGGCCGGCTTGCCCCACGACGAGCGCGACTGCTTCGCGTCGCCGCTGGCGACGGCCGGCACCGTGCGGATGTACGTCGAGATCGCGCCGATGTCGGATTCCGTCATCTTCGAGAAGCTGTGCTCGATCGCCTCGGCCATCGGGCCGGCCGCCTGCGCGACGCCCGGCACGCTGCCGGTGCGCAGGTACTGCACGAGCTGCTGCTGCGTCCAGCCGCCGATCCCCGCGTTCGGGTCGGACGTGATGTTGTAGCCGTCCCAGCCCGCGAGCACCGAGCCCGACAGGAAGCTGCCGCCCGTCTCGTCGAGCGACTTCTCCTGCATCGCGATGCCGCGCGGCGTGTGGCACGTGCTGCAGTGCGCGAGGCCCTGCACGAGGTACGCGCCGCGGTTCCACTCGGCGCTCTGCGCCGGCTTCGGCTGGTACACGCCATCCTTCAGGAACAGCCAGTTCCAGATCTTCAGCGGCCAGCGCATGCTCAGCAGCGCGGGGATCTCGTTCTTCGGCGGCGCCTGCTTGACCGGTTCGACGCCGTGCATGAAGTACGCGTACAGCGCCTGCACGTCGTCGTCGTTGATCTTCGCGTACGACACGTACGGCATCGCCGGGTACAGGTTGTCGCCGTTCTTCGAGACGCCGTGACGCACCGCGCGCTCGAAGTCGTCGAACGTCCAGTTGCCGATGCCCGTATCGGGATCGGGCGTGATGTTGCTCGTGTAGATCTTGCCGAGCATCGGGATCGGCATGCCGAGGCCGCCCGCGAACGGCTTGCCGCCCTTCGCGGTGTGGCACGCCATGCAGTCGCCCGCGATCGCGAGGTATTCGCCGCGCTTGACCTGCGCCGGATCGGCCGCGTCGGCCGCGCGCGCGAGGCCCGGCAGCGCGAGGCAGCCGGCGACGAGGAAGGTGAGAGTAGATTTCCGCACGGTCAGACTTCCTTCTTCAGCGTGTCCGACATCCGCAGCGCGAGCGCAGCGATCGTCAGCGTCACGTTCACCGTACCGACGGTCGGCATCGTCGAGCTGCTCGAGATGAACAGGTTCGGATGGTCGAACGTGCGGCAGTCCTTGTCGACGACCGAGTCGCGTGCATCCGCGCCCATGATCGTCGCGCCCGTGATGTGGTTGTTCGGCGCGAACTCGTCGTTGAAGACGACTTCGGTGCCGCCCAGCACCTTCGCGGCCGTCGCATAGACCTCGCGCGTGTGCACGGCGCCGCGCTTCACGTAGTCGTCGATCGCGTACGTGATTTCGGGGCGCGGGATACCGATCGCGTCGGTGGCCGTCTTGCTCGGCACGATGCGGTTCTCGGGTTGCGGCAGGATTTCGTGGAAGCAGTCGAACTGCACGTAGCGCGCGGAACGGTCGCGGATCTGCGCGTCGAGCTCCTCGGGCTTCATCAGCTTGCCGCCCTTGAAGATCTTCTGCGTCTCCTGGTTGATGCGCGACATGTTCGACAGGTGGATCTTCTTCGCGGCTTCGGTCGCACGGAACGGGCCGTCGCGGAAACCGATCAGCGACGTCATCTCCTGCGGGCCGCGGCCCGGCCACAGCTTCTCGTTCGCGTAGAACGACACGCCGGTGCCCGGGTGGTCCATCAGGTTGCGGCCGACCATGTCGGAGCTGTTCGCGACGCCGTTCGGGAAATCGCGGTTCGCCGACATCAGCAGGATCTTCGGCGTCTCGATGCCGTTCGCCGCAACCACGAAGTACTTGCCTTCGACGCGATGGTCGGCGCCGGACTTGTCCTTGTAGATCGCCGCGACGATGCGCTTGTTCGGGCCGGTTTCCAGCTTGTAGACGACCGCGTTCTCGATCAGCTTCGCGCCGGCCTGCTCGGCCTTCTCGACGTGCACGATCCCGTTGTACATCGCGCCGATCGGGCAGATCGGCATGCAGTTGTTGTTCCCGCAACAGGTTGGCCGGCCGTCGTACGGACGGCTGTTGCGCGCGACCGGCTCGGTCACCACGTGGAACTTCGGGTCATAACCGTTGAGCGCGCTCTTGATCGTCTGCTCGTTGAACGACAACGGCAGCGGCGGCATCGGGTACGGCTGCTTGCGCGGCGAGTACAGGTCTTCCTCGGGGCCCGGGCCCCACACGCCGAGCTCTTCCTCGGCGCGCTGGTAGTAATGCTCGAGGTCGTCGTACTGGATCGGCCAGTCGCGGCCGACGCCGTACACGGTCTTCATCTTGAAGTCGTTCGGGATGAAGCGCCACGCGGACGCCGCCCAGTGCCACGTCGTGCCGCCCACCGCGCGGATGTACTGCGAGTTGAACTTGTGCTCGCCCTTCAGGACCAGGTAGTCGTTCGGCGGGCCGTATTCCGGATGCGGCGCCCACGGGCTCGACGGGTACGGCGCCATGAAATCGGTCTTGTCGGTCTGATTCCGAAAGCGCTCGACGATTTCCCAGCGCGGCATGCGCGGGCCGGCTTCCAGCAGGATCACCGACTTGCCCGCCATCGCGAGCTGGTGTGCGACGATCGCGCCTGCGACACCCGAACCGACGACGACGACGTCGGCCTTTTGCGTATCGGTATCGGCCATCAGGCTTGCCTCTCGATCGGTTTTTCGGCCCAGAAGCCGGGTTTGTTGGGGCAATACGAAGGGATCACGAGCGTATCGGATACGACGCTGAACATTAATGCTTCTTCGTAGGTAATCACGACGTTGTCGACGATGCCGAGATACCACGCTTCAAGAATCTTGAGCGCGAGCGCTTCCTGATCGGGATTCAGCGAGCCGGACGCGAGTGCGCCGGCGAGTTGCGGCAGGCTGTCGGCCGTCTTGAACGAGCCCTTCTGCAATGCCTGCAGGAAGCGCTGGCCGAGCACGCGGCTCAGCCCCTTCTTGCCGGTCAATGCTTCGGAAAGCGTCATGAACGTATCGAGCGGCGCGGTGCCGGGCGCATCGGCCAGGGCCCGCAACGCCAGCGAGCCCGTGAGGCCCGCCGCCGTCAGCGCCAGTGCGCCCTGCAGCCATTGACGCCGCGTGATGCCGGTTGCAGCTGCGTCGCCATCGCGACGCGAATGGGGAGTGTTGTCGTTGTGCATGTTTCCTTCTCTCGAACGCCGGATTCGGGAAAACCACGCTTGATATTTCTCAAACTTCGGCGCGGACCTGAAATGTACGCGCACAAATCGGATCGAACAATCTTTTTATAGTCCATTAAATGTTCCGCAATCCGAGACAATCGACATTTCGCTGCATTTTTGTGTCGTCGACGCGACAAATCTGCGACGGACGCACCGGTGTCGCATGCCGGCGACACACTGCGGCAGCGCGCGACGATGCGTGCGCACGACGGTCGGTTAGAATCCCGTGCAATCAAACAGAAAGCTTCCCTCCGAGGGCAATCGAGCGATGAAGCAGCACGACAAACAGAACAACACGATTCGAACCAACCACACCACACGGCTGCTCTGGCGCATCGGCGCCGTCGCGGCGCTCGGCGGCGCCGCGGCCCTGTCGCTGCATGCGCTCGCGGCGCGCACGGTGAGCGTGTCGCCGCAAGGCACCGTCACCGAAGTCCGGCAGACCGTCGTCAAGTTCGACGAACCGATGGTCGCGTTCGGCTCGGCGTCCGCGCCGAATCCCGCGCGCGTGACCTGCAACGACTCGACCGCCGCGCGCGGCCAGGGTCACTGGCTCGACGACAAGACCTGGGTTTACGATTTCGAAAACGACCTGCCGCCCGGGGTGCGCTGCTCGGTCGCGCTCAACGACACGCTGCGCTCGGTCGCCGGCAATGCGGCCAGCGGCCCGCGCCGCTTCACGTTCCAGACGGGCGGCCCGTTCCCGGTGAACGTGCGCCCCGGCTCGCGGGAGATCGAGGAACGGCAGGTCTTCGTGATGAAGCTGAACGGCCCGGCCGAACCGCGCTCGGCGCTCGCGAACATCTGGTGCGAAGCGGCCGGCATCGGCAACCGCATTCCCGTCACGGCCGCCGACGACGATACGCGCAACGCACTGCTCGACCATTTCGGGCTGAAGAAGGACGCCGCGCGCGTATTGACGCTGTCGTGCTCGCAGGCGCTGCCGGCGAGCGCAAAGATGCAGCTCGTGTACGGCAAGGGCGTCGCGAGCCCGAGCGGCATCGCGAACGAAACCGAACGGCGCTTCGATTTCACCGTGCGCGCGCCGTTCGCCGCGAGCTTCTCGTGCGAACGCGAGAACGCGAAGGCGCCCTGCACGCCGCTGCGCCCGCTCACGCTGTCGTTCAACGCGCCGATCTCGCGCAAGAACGCCGAGGCGATCAAGCTGCGCGGCTCCGACGGTTCGCTGTCGCCGACCTTCGCGGCCGACGACCACAGCGAGGAAGTGACGACCGTCACGTTCAACCCGCCTTTGCCCGCGCAGGCCGCGCTGACGATCGAACTGCCGTCGGGCCTGCGCGACGTGACCGACCGCTCGCTGTCCAACGCCGACCTGTTCCCGCTGGCAACGCGCACCGCGCCGATGCCGCCGCTCGCGAAATTCTCGTCGGGCACCTTCGGGATCGTCGAGCGCTTCGCCGAACCCGATACGCCCGCGCTCGTGCCCGTCACGCTGCGCAACGTCGAGGCCGACCTGCATATCGCCGGCCTCAACGCGGGCGGCGCGCAGTTCGCGAACCTGAAGGTCGAGAACGACACCGCGATCCGTCAGTGGATGCGCACCGTCGAGCGCTTCGACAACTGGTCGATGACGGCCGGCTCGATCGACAGCCAGATTCCCGGCCTGCTCCAACGCAAGGGCCAGCACCCCGTCTTCGTGCCGCTCCAGGCCGGCGAAAAGCAGCCCGCGCCGAAGGACCGCCGCATCGACGTACGCTCGCTGTCGCTGCTCAAGGGCGAGCCCGGCGCGCAGGCGCTGACACTGCCGCAGGCCGACCCGAAGACGCTGCGCCCGTTCGAGATCGTCGGCGTGCCGATCGACAAGCCCGGCTTCTACGTGCTCGAACTCGCGTCGCCCGCGCTCGGCCGCTCGCTGCTCGCGAAGCCGTCGAGCATGTATGTGCGCACCACCGTGCTCGTCACGAACCTCGGCGTGCACCTGAAACAGGGCCGCGAGAACAACCTCGTGTGGGTCACGACGCTCGACAAGGGCAAGCCCGTGCCGAACGCGCAGATTCGCGTGTCGGACTGCAACGGCGATGAAATCGCCGCGGGCAAGACCGATGCGCAGGGCCTGCTGAAGATCGACGGGCCGTTCGAACCGAAGCACGAATGCCGCTCGTCCGAGCGTTTCGACGACTACTTCGTGTCGGCGCGCGTCGACGATCCGAAGACGGGCCCCGACATGGCGTTCGTCAGCTCGGGCTGGAACCGCGGGATCGAATCCTGGCGCTTCAACGTGCCGACCGACACCGACAGCGCACCGACCATGCGCGCGCACACGGTGTTCGACCGCACGCTGCTGCGCGCAGGCGAAACCGTGTCGATGAAGCATTTCATCCGTACCGAGACGCTGCAGAGCCTCGCGTTCCCGTCGCAATACCCGACGCGCGTGACGATCCGCCATCTCGGCACGGGCCAGACGTACAAGCTGCCGCTCACGTGGGCCGCCGATCACAGCGCGGACACGCAGTTCACGCTGCCGCCGGCCGCGAAGCTCGGCGAATACAGCGTCGAACTTGCAGCCGGCCCGGAAGACGCGCCGACCGCCACTTACTACAGCGGCAGCTTCCGCGTCGAGGCGTTCCGCCTGCCGGTGCTGAAGGGATCGATCGGCGCGCGCGATGCGCAGAAGAGCCCGCTCGTCGCGGTGAAGGAAGCGCCTCTCGCGGTGCAGATCGACTACGTGTCGGGCGGCGGCGCATCGAACCTGCCGGTGCAGGTGTCGGCGCTGATGAAGTGGGCGTCGCCTCCATTCGCGGATCGCTTCGAGGACTTCAGCTTCACGCCGTATCGCCCCGACACGAGCGACGGCAACGCCGACGACGATTCGCAGGACGGCGACAACGCGTCGTCGAACCACGATCCCGACGCGACGAAGCTGATCGCCGACAAGCTGCCGCTGACGCTCGACCGCAACGGCGCGGGCTCGGTCACGCTCAAGGGCCTGCCCGACGTCGACGCGCCGAAGCGCATCGCGCTCGAAGCGACGTTCTCCGACCCGAACGGCGAAGTGCAGACGATCCGCGGCGACACGATCCTGTGGCCGGCCGCGGTGGTGGCCGGCATCAAGGCCGGCCGCTGGGTGTCGGTCGGCCAGCGCGTGCCCGTGCAGGCGCTCGCGGTCGACCTGCAGGGCAAGCCGCGCGCATCGGTGCCGATCGAGATCAAGGGTGTCGCGCACATCACGACGTCGTCGCGCAAGCGGATGGTCGGCGGCTTCTATGCGTACGACAACAAGAGCGACACGCGCGACCTCGGCGTGCTGTGCTCGGGCAAGACCGACGACAAGGGCCGCATGGCCTGCGACGCGACGCTCGAACAGGCCGGCAACGTGCAGCTGATCGCGGTCGCGAAGGACGGCGACGGCCGCACGTCGAACGCATCGACGTCGGTCTGGGTCACGCGCGAGGACGAACTCTGGTTCGGCGGCGACAACACCGACCGGATCGACGTGATTCCGGAGAAGACCTCGTACGAACCGGGCGAAACGGCCCGCTTCCAGGTGCGCATGCCGTTCCGCTACGCGACCGCGCTCGTCGCGGTCGAACGCGGCGGCGTGATGGAAACGCACATCGTCGAGCTGAACGGCAAGAACCCGACCGTCGACCTGAAGGTCGGCGAATCGTGGGGGCCGAACGTCTACGTGTCCGTGCTCGCGCTGCGCGGCCGGATTCGCGAAGTGCCGTGGTACTCGTTCTTCACGTGGGGCTGGAAAGCACCGGTCGAATGGGCGCGCGCGTTCTGGCGCGAAGGCCGCCACTATGAAGCGCCGACCGCGTTCGTCGACCTGTCGAAGCCCGCGTTCCGCTACGGCCTCGGCGAGATCAAGGTCGGCACGGGCGTCCACCGTCTCGGCGTGACCGTGACGACCGACGCGACGCGCTACACGGTGCGCGGCAAGGCGCAGGCGCACGTGAAGGTCACGCTGCCGAACGGCCAGCCCGCGCCGGCCGGCACGCAGATCGCGGTCGCGGCCGTCGACGAGGCGCTGCTCGAACTGATGCCGAACAACAGCTGGGACCTGCTCGACGCGATGCTGCGACGGCGCGCGTACGGCGTCGAGACGGCCACCGCGCAGATGGAGATTGTCGGCCGCCGCCACTTCGGCCGCAAGGCCGTGCCGGCCGGCGGCGGCGGCGGCAGCGCGCCGACGCGCGAGCTGTTCGACACGCTGCTGCTGTGGAATCCGCGCGTGACGCTCGACGCGAACGGCAGCGCGACCGTCGAGGTGCCGCTGAACGACGCGCTCACGCGCTTCAGGATCGTCGCGATCGCGGCGGTCGGCCCCGACCGTTTCGGCACGGGCAGCACGTCGATCCGCAGCACGCAGGATCTGCAACTGATCTCCGGCCTGCCGCCGCTCGTGCGCGAAGGCGACGCGTTCCGCGCACAGGTCACGCTGCGCAACACGACCGACCGCGCGATGCAGGTCGTCGTGACGCCGCGCGTGACGGGCCTCGACGTCGCGCCGCAAACCGTGTCGCTCGCGGCCAATACGGCAACCGAGGTCGCGTGGACGATCACCGTGCCCGAGCAGGCGCTCGACGCGGCCGGCGCGCTGAACTGGCGCATCGAAGCGGCCGAGCAAGGCGGCAAGCGCGCGTCCGACGCGCTGGCGGTCGCGCAGAAGGTCGTCCCTGCACTGCCGGTAACCGTGCAGCAGGCGACGCTCGCGCAGGTCGACGGCACGCTGACGGTGCCCGTGTCGGCACCGGCCGGCGCCGTGAGCAACGCACAGGGCGCGCCGCGCGGCGGCATCGCCGTGTCGCTGCAGTCGAAGCTTGCCGACGGCCTGCCCGGCGTGCGCCGCTGGTTCGAGCGCTATCCGTACCGCTGCCTCGAACAGCAGGCGTCGCGCGCGATCGGCCTGCGCGACCCCGCGCAATGGCAGGCGCTGGTCGCGCGCATGCCCGTCTATCTCGACAGCGACGGGCTCGCGAGCTACTTCCCGCCGTCGTCCGACGATTCTCACTACGGCAGCCCGACGCTGTCGTCGTACCTGCTCGTGCTGTCCGACGAGGCGAGCCGCGCCGACCCGCGCTTCGCGCTGCCGGAAGACCTGCGCACGCAGCTCGAAGCCGGGCTCGCGCGCTTCGTCGACGGCCGCATCGAGCGCAACGCGTGGGCGCCGCGCCAGGATCGCGACCTGCGCAAGCTCGCCGCGATCGAGGCGCTGTCGCGCTACGGTGCCGCGCAAGGCCGCATGCTCGGTTCGATCGAGATCGCACCGAACCAGTGGCCGACGTCGGCGGTGATCGACTATCACGCGATCCTGACGCGCGTGAAGGACATCCCGCAGCGCGACGAGAAACGCGCGCAGGTCGAACAGATCCTGCGCGCGCGCCTCACGTACCAAGGCACGCAGCTCGTGTTCTCGACCGCGCGCGACGACGACCTGTGGTGGCTGATGACGAGCAACGAGACCAACGCCGCGCGGCTCGCGATGGAATTCGCGGGCGACCCGGCGTGGAAGGACGAGATGCCGCGCGTCACGGCCGGCCTGCTCGCGCTGCAGCGCCAGGGCGCGTGGCAGACGACGACGTCGAACGCGCTCGGGCTGCTCGCGGTCGAACGCTTCTCGCGCACCTACGAGAGCACGCCCGTCTCCGGCGCGACGAAGGTCGCGCTCGGCGGCAACGAGCGCGCGATCTCGTGGTCGCAGGCGCCGGCCCCGGCCGACACGCCGGCGTCGGCCACCGCCGCGACCCGCGCCGCCGCCGCGCGCAGCGTGCTGATGCCGTGGCCGCGCGCGTCGCAGGCGCCGGCCACGCTGTCCGTCACGCAGGAAGGCACCGGGCGCCCGTGGGCGACGGTCGAGAGCCTCGCGGCCGTGCCGCTGCGCTCGCCGTTCGCCGCCGGCTACCGGATCACGAAAACCGTCACGCCGGTGTCGCCCGCCGTCAAGGGCGTGCTGACGCGCGGCGACGTCGTGCGCGTGCATCTCGACATCGATGCGCAGAGCGACATGACGTGGGTCGTCGTCAACGATCCGATCCCGTCCGGCGCGACGATCCTCGGTTCGGGCCTCGGCCGCGACTCCGAAGCGGCGACGCAGGGCGAGAAGACGCCCGACGGCGCGTGGCCGGCGTTCATCGAGCGCGACTTCGACGGCTACCGCGCGTACTACGACTATCTGCCGAAGGGCAAATTCTCGGTCGAGTACACGGTGCGGCTGAACAACGTCGGCACATTCGGATTGCCGCCGACGCGCGTCGAGGCGCTGTACGCGCCATCCGTGTACGGCCTGTGGCCGAACCCGCCGATGACCGTGAAGCCGGCCGACGCGGCCAAGCAGTGAGCGCGTGATGATCGATCGGGTTTTGCCGCGGCCGGCGCGTTTGGCCGGCCGCATATTCGTCGCCATCGTGCTGGCCGCGCCGCTCGTCGCGCATGCGCTGCCCGGTTACGACGACGTGCGCCGCGACTGGCGCAGTTCCGACTGGGTGCTGCTCGCGCGCGACGGCACGCCGCTGCAGCGCACGCGCGTCGACCTCACCGAACGGCGCGGCGACTGGGTGTCGCTCGCGGACGTGTCGCCCGCGTTCCGCGAGGCGATCGTCGTCTCCGAAGACAAGCGCTTCTACGAACACAGCGGCGTCGACTGGCGCGGGATCGCCGGCGCCGCGTGGGGCAACCTGTGGAACGAGCGCACGCGCGGCGCGTCGACCGTGACGATGCAGCTCGCCGGGCTGCTCAGCGATTCGCCGCGCCGCTCGGGCCAGCGCTCGCTGCCGCAGAAGGCCACGCAGGCGATGAACGCGCTGCTGCTCGAACGCGGCTGGCGCAAGGACCAGATCCTCGAGGCGTACCTGAATCTCGTGCCGTTCCGCGGCGAGACGGTCGGGCTCGGCGCACTGTCGCAGGTACTGTTCGGCAAGGCGCCGTCGGGCCTCGACGCGCGCGAAGCCGCGATCGCGGCCGCACTCGTGCGCGCGCCCAACGCGACGGCCGCGAAGGTCGCCGAGCGCGCGTGCCGGATCCTGCGCGACATGCATGCCGAGCAGGGGTGCGCGTCGCTCGACGGCTACGTGCAGTTCGTCACAGCGCGTCCAACCAACGCCATGCGCGACGACGGTGCGGCCCTCGCCCCGCACTTCGCGCGGCGCATCGCGGCCGAGGTCAGGCCGGCGGCCGGCGCGCAGGTCCGCACGACGCTCGATGCGCCGTTGCAACGCTTTGCGCGCGACACGCTGATGCGCGCGCTGACCGAACTCAACGCGCCCGCGCACCGGCGCAACGTGCAGGACGGCGCGGTCGTCGTGATCGACAACGCGACCGGCGAGATTCGCGCATGGGTCGGATCGTCGGGCGCGTTGTCGAGCGCACGCGACGTCGATGCCGTGCTCGCGCCGCGCCAGGCCGGCTCGACGCTCAAGCCGTTCCTCTATGCGCAGGCGCTCGACGAAAAGCGGCTGACGGCCGCGTCGCTGCTCGACGACGCGCCGATCAACCTCGCCGCCGGCGGCGGCCTGTACATTCCGCAGAACTACGACAAGGATTTCAAGGGCTGGGTGAGCGTGCGCAGCGCGCTCGGCGGTTCGCTGAACGTGCCGGCCGTGCGCACGCTCGTGCTCGTCACGCCGCACCGCTTCGCGCGCACGCTGACCGCGCTCGGCCTGCCGCTCGCGCAGGAAGGCGACTACTACGGCTTCAGCCTCGCGCTCGGGAGTGCCGACGTCACGCTGCTGTCGCTGACGAACGCGTATCGCGCACTCGCGAACGGCGGCGTCGCGCGCAAGGTCGCCGACCTGCCCGCGCCGGCGTCCGGCGCGCCCGCGCATGCGGACAGCGGCACGCGCGTGTTCAGCGAGGCGGCCAGCTTCGTCGTTACCGACATCCTCTCCGACAACAATGCGCGCGTACGCACGTTCGGCTTCGACAACCCGCTCGCGACGCGCTTCTTCTCGGCGGTCAAGACCGGTACGAGCAAGGACATGCGCGACAACTGGACCGTCGGCTTCACGTCGCGCTATACGGTCGGCGTGTGGGTCGGCAACGCGGACGGCTCGCCGATGTGGGACGTGTCGGGCGTCACGGGCGCGTCGCCCGTGTGGTCGGCCGTCGTCGGCTACCTGCACCGCGATCTGCCGAGCCGCGCGCCGCGCGCGCCGGTGGGCGTCGAGACGCGCCGCATCACGTTCGAGCGCGACATCGAGCCGGCGCGCAGCGAGTGGTTCATCGCGGGGACGGCGGTCGACACGATCCGGCTCGCCGCGCCCGTCACGCCGGGCAAGGACGGTGCGCGCGCGCCGCTGACGATCGGCGCGCCGACCGACGGCACGATCTTCGCGATCGACCCGGACATTCCGCCGAAGAACCAGCGGATCTGGTTCGAACGCTCGGCCGGGCGCGCCGCGCGGTTCGCGTGGCGGCTCGACGACAAGGTGATCGGGCATGCCGACCGCGTCGCGTGGATGCCGTGGCCGGGCCGGCATCGGCTCGAACTCGTCGACGCGCGCGGCAACGTCGCGGATGCGATCGGCTTCGAGGTGCGCGGCGCGTTCGCGAAGACGGCTGCGCGCAAGCCTTGAGCGCGTGAGCCGGCTGCCTACTGGCCGGCCGCGTTCGCCTTCTGCGGCTGCGCGGAGAAGTCGAGTGCCGGAGCTGTCGAGATCGACGCTTCGTTCGCAACGCTGAAGTTCGGGCGAGGCTGGTAGCCGAAGATCTTCGCGATCACGACGCCCGGGAACTGGCGGATCTGCACGTTGTAGTGCTGCACCGTCTTGATGTAGCGGCCGCGCGCGACCGCGATGCGGTTTTCCGTGCCTTCGAGCTGCGTCTGCAGGTCGCGGAACGCTTCGTTGGCCTTCAGCTCCGGGTAGCGTTCGGACACCACCATCAGCCGGCTCAGCGCGCCCGACAGTTCGCCCTGCCGTTGATCGAACGCCGCGAGCGCGGCCGGATCCTTCGCCATCTCCGGCGTCATCTGCACGCTGCCGACGCGCGCACGGGCCGAGGCCACCTCGGTCAGCACGCGCTCCTCGTGCGACGCATAGCCCTTCACCGACGCGGCGAGATTCGGCACGAGATCGGCGCGGCGCTGGTACTGGTTCAGCACTTCGGACCACGCCGCATTGATGTCCTCGTCGGACGACTGGATCGCGTTATAGCCGCACCCCGCGAGCGGAGCCAGTAAGCAGCACACGAGCAGGATTCGAAACCATTTCATTGTTGAAGACTTCCGGTTGAGCGCTCCGGGCGGAGCGGTAGTGAAAAGAAACGTTGTTTGCGCAGGTGCGCTGCGTATGGCGCCTGGTGGTTACCAGCGACCCGATGCGCCCCCGCCGCCGCTCGACCCACCGCCGCCGCTGAACGAATCGGAACTCGACGAATCGGAGTCCGCGCGCGAGCCTGACGACGGCCATTTGAAACCGGATGACGACGAGGACGAAGACGACGAGCTTCCGCCCGTGAGCTTGTCGATGATTCCGAGGATCAGCGTCAACACGCAAAATACCGTCACCAGGACTTCGCCGGGCGAATAGCCCATCCAGTGCCCGATCGCGATCAACGCCAGCAGCGTGCCGCCGATGATCGCCGCGTACTTGCGGATGGGTGCGGACCGGACGACACCGATGCCGAGCAGCCATGCCCCGACGCCCACGCTCGTCGGAACCAATGCCAGGGCCGCCAGGATCGCCTCGAGATTGCCGTCGAAGATCGCGCCGACCGGCAGCATCACGATCGGCACGATCGTCGTGACGAGATAGCTTGCCGGGAGCATCACCTGCCAGCGCAGCTTGCGCCACGCGGTCACGGCACCCAATGCGACGTTGGCCAGCCCGAGCAGGAGCCAGAACGTGAAACTGCCGTACTCGACCGGCGGCTTCTCGAGCAATCCGTTCGACATCCGCCGCTCATCGCCCGCCCGGCTGTCGCGGGACGCGAGGTCGGCCACCTCGTCATCCCGCCGCGCGTCGGTCGACGTAGCCATCTCCGGCGGCGTCATCTCGAGCGTGAGCGCAGCGACTGCATCGTTCACGCCGGCCTCGATCCGGTTCTCGCGAAACGCCGGCACGATCCGTTCGCGGATGATCCGGCCCGCGACAATATCCGGAATTGCGCCTTCAAGCCCATAGCCGACTTCGATCCGCACGGTATGGTCGTTGAGCGCCGCGACGAGCAGCAGGCCGTTGTCTATCTTGCTCTCGCCTAGACGCCATTGTTCGAACACCGCAGTCGCGAACTGCTCGATCGTCGCGTGGCCCGTCGAGCCGACCAGCAGCACCGCCATCTGTACGCCGAGCCGGCGCTCGAGATCAGCGAGGCGCTCGGTCAGTTCGGCCGCGCATGCGGCGCTCAGCGCGCCGGTCATGTCCGTCACTCGGCCTTTCAGCGGCGGCGCCGCTTCGGGATCAGTGGCGACAGGATAAGTAGCCGCTGCTACAGCCGCGTGCGTGCAGGCCGATGGCGCCGACGCGGACGATGCGCCGGCTGCCGACGCAATGGCGCCATCTACGCCGCCGGCCGGCGCGGCGAACGCCAAACTGTAAAGGAGTATTGCGCCCGTCAGCACGGCAGTCACCGCTTTCCCTATCCCGGTAAAGGCGATCGTGCTGCGCGTGCGCGTGGGGCGTCCGTCGTGTCGGGTCGTGCCTGCCCGCGATGCCGGATCGCCCTCGCAACCCGCCGGGCGCGGCCGCCCCGTCTGTCGTTTCAAGTTCATGTCGGAAACGGCACGCCTGCTCCCTCAGCAACGGCGCGTTCTCTCGTCGTTTTTAGTCGTCCCGCAGCATAACCAATTGCGAAGGGAACTGAAAGGTTTCCGGCTGGGCAGGCAAACGGGCAGGCAGTACGCGGATCGGGAATCTAGAATATGAACAGCGCCGCTTCCCCGGGCGCACCGGTTGCTTCCTTCTCCCGGACACCCGCGACCATGAACATTCGCCATACGCGCTTCACCCGCCCCGCGCTGGGCGCGCTCTGCGTCGCAGCGCTCGCGACGCTCCAGGCCTGCAACGGCGACGCCTGCTTCGGCGTGGATGTCTGCTTCAACAACAACGACACGCAAACCGTCTCGCTGTCCGGCACGGCCGCCACGGGCGGCGCGCTCGCGAGCGCGTCGGTAGCGGTCAGTTGCGCGACAGGCTCGGCGACGACGCTGACGGACGGCGGCGGCAACTACCGTGTGACGGTCAACGCCGCGCTGCCGTGCGTCATCACCGTGACGTCGGGCGGCACGAGCCTGCATTCGCTCGCGTACGCGGGCGGCACCTTCAACACGACGCCCGAAACCGAGCTGATGCTGGTCTATCTCGCGGCACAGCTGGGCACGAACACGGCCGGGCTGATCGGCAATTTCCAGGGCAATCTGCACTTCCAGCAGGTGATGGGCAGCCCGAACGCCGTGCAGGCCGCGCAAGCGGCCGTCGTGACGAACCTGCAGCAGCGGTATGCGGTCACGCTGACGACGCCGGCGTTCCTGACCACGTCGTTCGTGGTCGGGCAACCGGGTGTCGACAGCGATCTCGGTGCGCTGGCGAAAGCGGGCGCGATCGATTCGAATGGATTGCCGGATCCGGTCGCCGTTTCGCTATTGACGCAGGCCGGAGCCGCGCATCCGCTGTAGGCGGCTTACGCGGCCTCACTGCTCCCGCACACGACGGTCGCGGCCTGCTGCTGCGTCAGATACCGCAGCAGCTTCGTCACCATCCATACGACGATGAACGACAGCGCGACGAAAAACACCGCGAGCGGCGTCAGCACGTGGATCGACACGAAGCCGGCCAGCCCCATCATCGCGGACGACACGAGCAGCAGCGCGCACCCGAGGATCGCGCTCGTCAGGCCGGCGATATGCGGAAACAGCGAATTGCCCTTGGCCATCAGCGTCGGATACATCGCGCCCGCGCAGAAGCCCATCACGAGCACCGGCGTCGCGAGCGTCCACACGCGCAGGCCGACGGTCAGCGCCAGCACCAGCATCGCGACCGACGCACCCGCCATCACGCGCGCGCCGATGCGCAGCCGCTGCTCGGCGCTCGGCAGCCCGCGCCCGTGAATCCGGTTCGACAGCCCACCGAGGAAATACATCAGGCCGATCCCGAGCGCGAGATAGCCGAAGAACGTCGGCGGCTTGTGCAGCGTGGTCTGCACCATGAACGGCCCGACGATGTTGAACACGAGCAGGATGCTGTAGCACAGCCCCTGCGCGAGGAAACAGCTCTGGAACACCGGACTCGCCAGCACCTTGCCCGCGTTCGCCATCAGCGTACGCGGCTCGAGATGCACCGGTTTCGGCAAGGTTTCCCGATAGCGCCACAGCAGCGCCCACATCACCAGCGAGTAGACGAGCAGGAACACGAGGCAGGCGCGCCAGCCGAACCATTCCTGCAGGTGCGCACCGATCACCGGCGCGACGATCGGTGCGAGCCCCCATGCGATCGACATGTACGTGAACGCGTGCATCAGCGCCTGGCCGGAGAACGAATCGGTGATGATCGCCTTCGCGAGCAGGTTGGTGGTAGCGATCCCGAAGCCCTGCAGGCAGCGCGCCAGCACGAACGTCTCCAGGTTCTGCGCGCCGAGCGACAGCAGGCAGCCGATCGTGTAGATCACGAGCCCGAACGCGAGCACACGCTTGCGCCCGTACGCGTCGGCGATCGGGCCGAAGATGAGCTGGCCGAGCGCGTAGGCCGCCATGTAGCCGGACACACTCGACTGGATCGCCTGCGGCGTCGTCGCGAACGAACGCGCCATGTCGGGCAGCGCGGGCACGTAGATGTCGATCGCGAGTTGGCCCGCGGACGCGAACAGGCAGATCAGGAACAGCAGGAAGCGCGGCGAATTCGACTCGCGCGCGGAAATGAGCGTGGCGTTCATGACGACTGGGAAGGATTCGGGCGGCGACGACGCGGCGCGACCCGTGTGTTCGCATTGTGAACACGCGTGCGCAGCGTGCCGGGTCGCATATTGTGCCTGTTGTTACGGCGACCGATGCGATTCCCATGGCGCGGGCGAGGTTGAACGTCCATCGGGGCATGCCCGGACACACTCGCCGAGCCGCCTGCGCATTCGTCCGCCGCCCCCGTACTTTCCACCCATTGACACGCCTCCCCGCCTTCGCCCTATACTCCCCGCAGCGCCACTAATTGTTGAACAATCCAACATGCTCGTTGACGCCTGACCGGCCACCGACAAGGATTTCGGCCGGATATCCACGTCTGCAAATTTCCCCGAGAGCACCGCGTCATGTCGAACTATCCCGCCGCCTATCAGGTCACCAAAGGCTCCGTCCTGAACGTCGACCGGTCCTTTTACTCCGCGATCGCGCAACGCAAGGACGCGCGGCAACGCATCGAATCGCACGTCGTGCCGATTCGCAGCGGCTTCGCGTGGACGGTGCCTGCCGGTCACGTATTCCGCATCGTCACGCTGGAAGGTCCGCAGGTCGCCGACTTCAACATGTGGAACCTGCACAATCCTCGCGAGCGCATGTGGGCGTCGCGCACGCGCCAGCTGCAGGCGGCGCACGTGACGACGTTCGACCGCATCTGGTCGACGCTGCCCTACCTGCGCCCGATGGTCACGATCACCGACGACACGCTTGCCGGCTATGGCGTCGACGACGACGGCGGCCGCGTGCACGACCTGCTCGGCACGCGCTGCGATCCGTACGTCAACAAGTTGCTGACCGGCGAGGATTTCCATTTCCACTGCCACTCGAATCTCGTGCGCGCGGTCGCGCCGTACGGGCTGACTGAATTCGACGTCCACGACGTGCTGAACGTGTTCCAGTGCACGGGCCTGAACGACGACGACAAATACTTCATGAAGGCCTGCCCCGCGCAGGCGGGCGACTATCTCGAGTTCTTCGCCGAGATCGACCTGCTGTGCGCGATGTCCACATGTCCGGGCGGCGACCTGTCGGTGCCGATGTGGGGCCCCGATGCGCGCGACCCGATCGACGTTTGCCGGCCGCTCGGCGTCGAGGTATATCGGCTCGATCCGGGCCTGCTGGAAGGATGGTCGTCGCCTCCCGTCGCGCCGTACAAGGGCCTGCACGGGATGCAGCCGCCCCAGGCAGACTGGCAGCACGGCAAGACCGTGTGACACAGCCCGTAGAATGACGCAACGCCGCCGGCCGGCGACGCCGCCGGCATACGATCAGGAGAGGAGCAAACGGACAGCATGGCAAGCGAAAAAGCGCGGGGACAATCGGTCGCCGACCGGATCAGCCATCAACTGCGCGAACACATCATCAGCGGCAAGCTGCCGCCCGGCACGGCGCTGGTCGAGATGGACCTCGCGGCCGAATACGATACGTCGCGCAACTCGCTTCGCGAAGTCCTGCACCAGCTCGGCCGCGAAGGGCTCGTCACGTTCGTGCGGCACAAGGGTGTCGTCGTACGCACGCTCAATCGCCAGGACGTGCGCGATCTCTATGTCGCGCGCCGCACGCTCGAACTGCATGCGCTGAACACGGCCGAACTCGCACAGCCGGCGCTGCTCGAGAAAATGCAGACGGCCATCGGCGCCGCCGAGCGCGAACTCGCCAAAGAGAACTGGCAGGCCGTCGGCACGCACAGCCTGAGGTTTCACCAGCATATCGTCGCACTGCAGAAGTCGGCGCTGCTCGACGAGTTCTTCCGGACCATCTCGGCACAGCTGCGCCTCGTATTCGCGTCCGATCCCGACGAGAAGCGCGTGCAGACGGCCGACTGGATCCAGCGCGAATACCGGATCTACGAACTGCTCACGCAGAACCGTCGCAGCGAAGCCGTCACCGCGCTCGCACGCTATCTCGACGATTCCGAGCGGATGCTGCTCGACGCGATCCGGCGCAGCCAGCGCGACGCGGCCTGAGCCGGCGCCCTGCTTCCCGCATGCGTGCCGCGCGACGCGGCACGCACGAATCCGGCATCTAACGCCGTCACGCTTCCTCGCCCGCCGGCAGCGCGTAGCTGCCGTCGTCGCGATGCGTCTCGCGCCCCGTCAGCGGCGGATTGAACACGCACACGAGATGCAGATCGCCGCGCGTCGCCCGCAGGATGTGCGCGTCGTTCCGGTTCAGCGCGTAGATCGTGCCGGGCGTGATCCGGTGCACCTTGCCGGTCGCCGTTTCGACGACTTCCCCTTCGCCCGCCACGCAGTAGTTGGTTTCGAAGTGATGCTTGTAGTGCAGATGCAACTCCGCACCTTCCTGCACGCGCGTCTCGTGAACGGAATAGCCGACGCCGTCCTGCTTGACGATCATGCGCTTGCTGTCCCAGCCCGGGCCGTGCGCGTGGCGTTCGGTATGGGCGATATCGGCCGATCTTACGACAATCATGAGCACCTCTGAATAATGACGATGAAAGATGGCAAGACTATGCCTGCCGACGGAAATCGTTTCATTCGGAGTCGGCCATTGCCCGTTCGACCAACACCGCCACATCGAGCAGCCACGCGTCGTCGCCGCGGCGGCCTGTCAGCAACAGGCCTATCGGCTGCTTCTGTCGACAGTCGCCCGGCACACTGATGCTCGGCAGGTCTAGCCGATTCGCAAATTCGGTCAGACGGAATGCGCGTGCGTTCGCCGCGAGATATATGGCCTCGTCCGCCAGATCGACAAGGCGCGGCGGCAGCATCGGCACCGTCGGCGTCAGTACCGCATGCGCATCGCCGAGTTCCGCGTGGTACGCATCGGCCAGCGCCGCCAGGCGCAACAGCGCGGCCGCGTAGTCGTGAGCGCGCACGTACTCACCAGCCGCGATGCGCGGTCCGACGAGCGGATCGTAGCGATCCGCGGCCGTTTCCAGCAGCGTGCGATGCAGCATGAACGCTTCAGCCGCGATGACGCCTCCCGCCCGCGCGGCGGCGCCGGCCTCGACCGCACAATCGAGCCGCTTGCGCTCGATGCGCGCGCCCTGTGCGGATAGCCGCGACAGCCACGTGTCGAATGCCTGTCCGACTGCCGGGTCGACGTCGTCCGTCGCGAAGCGCTCGGGGACGATGAAATGCAGGTCCCTGATGCTCGCCGGTACGGGCCGGCCGGCGGTGCGGCCATGCAGCACCGCATCGACCCGCCGGCACATGCGAGCCGTCGCGGCCAGGATCCCCGGCACGTCGAACGTCGTCGACAGGAAACGCATGCCCGCATCGGGATAGCGGCCGCGCGACGGCTTGAAGCCAGCCACGCCGCAGAACGCGGCCGGAATGCGCGCCGAACCGCTCGTGTCCGAGCCGATCGACAGATCGGCCGCGCCGAGCGCCACCGACACCGCCGCGCCCGAACTCGATCCGCCGGCCACGCGCTCGCGTCGCGCATCGAGCGGCGTCGCGGGTGTACCGTATGCGCGGTTCACGCCGAGCGCGCCGTACGCGAACTCGGTCATCGCGGTTTGCGCAATTCGCACAGCGCCGGCGCGGCGCAGCGCTGCCACGAGCGCGGCATCGGTTCGCGCAGGCGGGTCGCCGGCCAGGACAAGTGAGCCGGCGTGCGTGACCCAGCCTTCGCAATCGAAACACGCCTTGACCGTCAGCACCGCGCCGGCCAGCGGCACGGCGTTCGCATCGCGGCGTGCCGATGCATCCGTTGCACGCGCGTCGTCCAGCGCCGCTTTGTCGCGCCGCGCGAGCCATGCCGTCCCGATGTCGTCAGGATGTGCATCGGCACGCGCGAGGCTGGTACGCAACCGCTCGACGCACGCCTGCCCGTTCGCGTCGGGATGCCGTTAATCAGAAGCGTCCATTGTCGTTCCTCCTCGCCGATCGCTCGTTGCGGTTCATGCGAAATGGACGTGCCGCAGAAAGTCCTTCACGCGCGCATCGGCGCTGGCACGAATCCGCTCGGGCGGCACGTCGTACAGGATCCGGCCGTTCTCCATGAAGACGATCCGGTCGGATACCCTGAACGCAAAGTTCATCTCGTGCGTCACGATGATCATCGTCATCCCCTCCTTCGCGAGCGTCTCGACCACTTTCAATACTTCGCCGACGAGCTCCGGATCGAGCGCCGACGTCGGCTCGTCGAACAGCATGATCGACGGCCGCGTGGCGAGCGCCCGCGCGATTGCCACACGCTGCTGCTGGCCGCCCGACAGCTGATGCGGGTACTTGTTCGCATGGTCGAGCATCCCGACTTTCGACAGCAGCGACAGTGCCTGCAGCCGGATCGCCTCCGTATCCGCCTGCCGGTGATAGCACGGCGCCATCATCACGTTCTGCAACGCCGTGCGATGCGGGAACAGGTTGAAGCTCTGGAACACCATGCCGATGTCGAGGATCCGGTCGTGCGGCACGCGCGGCGGATGCGCGCCCGACGCACGAATGAATGGCTCGCCGTACAGATCGATCTCGCCCGCGTTCACCGGCGCGAGGCCGTTGACGGTGCGGATCAGCGACGTCTTGCCCGAACCCGACGGGCCGATGATCGATACGACCTGCCCCGGCGCGACATCGAGATGGATATCCTTCAGCACTTCGTGACGACCGTAGCGCTGCTGGATGCCTTTCAGCCGCAATGCGAATTCGGCACTCGCGCGCTTTCGCGGCGCGACGGCCGGCGTCGACAGCGGCAGTGCGATGGTCGCGGGGCCCGCCTGGGCCGGCGTGCGGCGGCTGACGTCGAGGTGCCGTTCGAGATACCCGAGCAGTCGGCTGAACACCGTGACGATCAGCACGTAATAGAACGCGACTGCCAGCATCGTTTCGAACACGAGGAAGTTCTGCGTGTACAGCCGCTGCCCGACGAGCAGGATCTCGGCGAGCGAGATCACCGACACGAGCGAGGTCAGCTTCACGATCGTGATGAATTCGTTCGCGAGCGCGGGCAGCGCGACACGAATCGCCTGCGGCATCACGATCATCCGCTGGATACCCGTGAAACGGATGCCGAGCGCGCGGCCGGCTTCGAGCTGCCCGCGCGGTACGGACAGGATCCCGCCGCGATGGATCTCCGCGAAATAGGCGGTCTCGCTCAACACCATCGCGATCAAGCCGGCCGTGAATGGATCGGACAGCACCGCGCTGGTGGCGGGAAACACCTGCGGCAGGTTGTAGATGAACACAAGCAGCACGAGCAGCGGCAGGCTGCGGAAGAACCAGATATACACGCTCGCGGCGCGTTTCAGACCAGTTCGGTGCGACTGCCTCGCGAGCGCCACCGGAAAGCCGAGCAACACACCGAGTAACCAGGCGGATACGCTGAGCTTCACGACGACGACGCAGGCGCGCCAGAAATCCCTGTCCCACAAGAGTTGTAACGCGTAGTGCCAATCGAACTGCATCGAAGACTCCTCAACCGCCGATAGGTGATGCAAGCGCCCGGCGCGGGTCGCGCGTCCGGGCGGGCGAGCGCGCCGGCCCGGCGCGCGGTTGCCGCTTCGCGACTACTTCGCCGTGCCGAGCGCGTTCGCGACGTCGGCATCGGTCGGCACCTGCAACCCGTACTTCTTCACGAGACTGTCGTACTCGCCGCTGTGCTTCGCCTCGTCCAGCGCCCCCTCCAGCGCGCGCAGCAGACCCGCGTCATCCTTCGTCACGCCGAGGCCGATGACGATCGGGTACAGCAGCGTCGTCGAGCTGAGTTCGACACGGCCGTTCGTCTGCTTCGGAATGCCCTGCGCGACGGCCGCATCCTCGATCTGCACGTCGACGGCCCTCGACATCAGCGCGGACGTCGCTTCCGGCGAGGTCGGAAACTCGAGCATCGCAATCTCGCCGCGACCGGCCGCCTTGCAGGTGTCCTGCGAGACCACGCGCAGCTTCGGCGTCCACGACGCGCCCTTGATCGTGCCGACGCGCTTGCCGCACAGGTCCTGCGGCGTTTTCGGCAGGTATGCGCCGCCCTTCGCGACGAGCAGCGACGCGCCCGTCTTCAGGTACGGCACGAAATCGACCTGCTTCAGGCGATCGGGCGTCACGTAGAGTGCCGACGCGACGACGTCGAAGCGGCGCGCCTTCATCCCGAGGATCAGGTCGGGGAAGCGCGTATCGAGGAAAACAGGCTCAAGCTTCAGGTGGCGCGCGAGCAGCCGCGAAAACTCGGCGTCGAAGCCGGCCGGCTTGCCGCCGTCCAGGTACGCGTAAGGCGGATACGTCAAGTCGGAGCCGACCAGGAGCGTGCCGGGCCGCACCGTCTGCAGCGATGCCGCCGATGCGAGCGAGCACGCGAAAGCCAGCGGCACAAACGCGCCGCCGAGAAAACGTCGAAACGAGAACTGACCGGGCATGGCATGGCTCCTGAGGTTTTTCGGCTCCTGCGCATAGACGTCACAACGCCTCCCGCGCACCGCCACATGCGGCTTTGCGAGATTTTTCACCGAAAATTGTTGAACAATTTCGGCCGATTCTGACCAGTTAAAATTGATAACTGAATCCGGGTTTACGCGAGAAACGGCGTCACCGTGCGCGAATCATCCGCGCACGCATGCGCCGTCGTCCGGTGCCGGACGCGAGTTTCAGGACGGGGAGAAATGAGCGGGAGAAGGCGGCGATCCCCTGGGATCACCGCCGAGGTGTGCGCGCCCATTGCGGACGCAACGATTTCTGCAACGCAGCCGAGATGAAAGCCGACTCGTCAGCCGGCATACGCGGCGCGCATCGACTGCATGGACCGGCAGAGCGACGCACCGGACCATGCCACACTGCTAGATCGCGATCAATACTGCGCCTGGTCAGTCGGATTCCTGAACAACTGTTTCATCTCCGCCGACAGCGGATAGTCGAGGCTCACGCCCTTCGGCGGAATCGGCCGCGTAAACCACTGGTTGTAGAGCTTCTCGGCCGCGCCCGACGTCTGCATCTTCGCGATCACGCCGTCGACGACATGCTTGAACGGCGGATCGTCCCTGCGCATCATGCATGCGTAGTTTTCGTGGACGAGCGGCGTGCCCGTCACCGCGTACGCGCCCGGGTTGCGATCCTTCGCGATCTCGCCGTACAGCAGCGGTTCGTCCATCACGAACGCCACCGCGCGCCCGGTCGTGACGTTCATGAACGCTTCGGCGTGATCCTTCGCGCTGATGATCGTCATGTTCATCCCTTTCTCTTCGTTGAGCTTGCGCAGCAGGCGCTCGTCCGACGTGCCGGCCGTCGTCGCGACCGTCTTGCCGGCCAGGTCCGCAAAATCCTTCACGCCCGAATCCTTGCGCGTGCTGAAACGGATCCCATAGAGGAATATCGTCGGGAATGGCGTAACCACATGATTTTTATATCATTCCACATATCTTAAAGGCAAATTCAGTACTACTAAAACACACTGTCGTACACAAATAAAATCAAATACATACAAGTGCGTTTCGGAAGAATTCACTTCCCATCTGCGATTACCGCATCATCCCCGATGGTCGATGCCAGAGCGTTGTCGCAATGACCGGGGTTGATCCAGTTCAGCGCACGGCAGAGAACGCATCCCCACTTGCGCCCAGCGTTGCGAGCCTTTGCAGCGCGCTCACTGACTGTCTCGTTCGGGGAACCGCCGAAGATGGTGTTAATGCCCTCATCGATCCAGATGGCGAAGTTCAGGAGGTAGCGGCCAATCTTGGTCATTGTGGATCCTCGACGGGCTGAGCCTTCGCAAGAAGGCGCGTTTTCTCATCGCTGCCGCTAGACGACCCGAAGTAGTAAGAGGCGGCTGCTTTGGCCTCGGCCGCGAGATAGCCACTAATGTTGCCGATGATCACCCAGCCTTGAGGTGGAATCTTGGCGGCTTCATCGGGCCACCCCATCAGGGCAACTAGCTGGGCGATCGCCACGCCAAAAAAGCCGCCAATGATGATGTAGGCAAGATGCGCGGGCGTCCGGTCCTTGACCTGGATCTCTCGGTTGCGCGCATTGCTGCGGTCGTTGGCCGCGATCTCTTGCAGGGATTCGATATGACTGTATCCGAGTTGGGCCATGAATTCCTGATGCTTCTGATCCGCTGCCTTCAACGCCAGAAGTTGTTCAGGAGTGGCGCCCGCGAGAGCCGCGGTCACATTGTCCGGACTAGCCTTGTCTGGCGACAAACCAAGAACATCGCAAAGAGCTTTGACAGCGACGCCAGCAACAGGCGTCCCGAGGGTTCCTGCAATCCACGGCGCGATAGTGCCGATTGCGCCTTTTACGGTAGACCAGTCCATATCAACTCCCCAGCAAAAACAAGGCGCGTTCCGCATCACGGCGTTTCACAAGACCCGGAAGCGTCACGCCTCCGGCATGGATCCATTTTCCGAATTCACCAGAAGCGGCTTGTGCATCGCCAGAATTGAAGAGACGCAGAAGCGTCGAATTCGAAAGCGCCGTCAGTCCGAGGTTGTAGGCGAAATCAGCCAACGCGCCCTTCTGTTCATCCGTCATTGGTACCTTCACGAGCGTATTGAGTTGGCTGCCGATAGTGCGCATCCGATTGACGAGATCCGAGTCGGCCTGATCCTGCGTCCATACCGTGTCGCGGTTGATGCCATAGCCGGTAGCGCCATACCCAATCGTCGGGACGAGCCAGCCTTTAGCAGGATCGGGATAGGCTTTTAGCTCGCACCCCTCGAATTGTTTGGCAAGGTCTATTGCCATCTCGAGCCAGTTCATTTTTTCCTCAGCATGACAAAGACGCCGACACAGCAATATGCGATCGACGCCACTGTGGCGATATTCTGCAACGTGATGGTATCGACCAAATGAGCCAATCCGACTCCTACCCACGGCGGCAACATCGATAAAATGATCGATTGGTGAGTGTTCATGGGATCCCCGATTATCGTTAGTTGGATGGAAGAATGGTGAAACTGTCGGTGAAACCTTCTCGAAGCGCCAAAATATTTCCGCTGGCGCCATTTACAGACCATGTAGTTGAGTTCTGCATGGCGAGAATCGCGCTAGCGCCAGTAGTATTGTTCTTAGCGAAAATATTTCCAGACCAATTTGGAGCAACCGAGAAGGAAAGAGTCATATTGCCGTTCGTCGTGCTTTGGTTCATCGCAGAAAGTGTTCCGCCGAAGAAGGGATTATTTAGTGAAATATTGGCAGGATTCACACCTCCTACTGCATTATTGCCATCATATCGTCCAGTCTTGCCAAGCAGATCACTGAAACTGACAGGAAGTCCTGATTTGCCGGCGAGTGCAATGACCCATGCGTGGTTGATGGATAGCGGCAGAGATAGCCCTAGCTCAGTGGCAATCTGCGACATGGACATCGGGAAAGATGCGGGCAGAGTCATGGCGTTTCTCCATGCGCTTCGAGTAGCCGCAGAACAATCGGAATGAGTTCGATGACCGTTACCAGCGCCGCATGTCCGTAGGCCGCCGAAAGCATCCCGCGCGCGTCTTCATGAACAGCTTCCGGGAACGCTTCGCGTAAAGAAGCGGCGCCGACGCCTGCACTCCGAGTTCCATCAGTCTTCCACGAGAAAGTTCCATGCAATACTTTCGACATTCGGATTAGGAAATCACGATCCATCGGCTGCCAGTCTTCTTTCAGGCGTTCGTCGGACGTGCCGGTAAGGTTTGAGCCGCTAATTGTCCCTGTAGCTGTAATATTTCCTGTGGCCGTAATATTACCGCCACTTGAAATATTCCCACTTGCAGAAATAGCAGCGCTGCTGCTTATATTTCCTGTGGAAGAAAAATTTGCAAAAGTATCTGACTGCCATCTGATAGCGCCGCGAGTTCTATCATAAAATCCCATTACTCCTGATGTATTAATGAAAATTGCCCCAGATGTATTGGAATTAGTTAAAATTGCATCAATTTCTGCATTTTGGCCGGTGCCGATAGTAGCCGATGTACCACTTACGGTAAGTCCAGTTAAAGACATAGGCCCAACAGTTGCCCCCCCCAAGAGCGCCAAACCTGCAGCCTGAATCTGCCCTATGGTTGCATATTCGTTTGTATTCTGGCCGTTCGCGACATTTAGGTGACGGAAGTTCCCCATCGGCAGATTCGCCGTAGGCACCGTCTGGCCATCTACCGCGATTGATGCCGTGATCGCTGCGGCGATATCGGCCAAGGTCGGATTCGCCCAGCCAGACGATGAAATGGTCGTACCGGTGACTACAGGGTTCCCAGCCGGCAAAGAATAGGTGCCGCTTCCGTTCCGGGGCATAATTAGGCTCCTGCAAATGAAAAAGGCCGCTCGAGGCGACCTTTTGAGGGTTCAAACATGAATCTCAACCTAGCTATCATCGCGTTGGCCCCTCTTGGAACCATCGCGATCTATCACGTATTATGGGGAACCGTTTCCGCCATTCGGCGCTTGCGCGCGAAGCAGCGCCGCCGCTAAAGCATTGGCTGGTGCCGGGTAGCTAGCTGTCGGCGCGCCCTGAGCATTTGCCAGAGATGCTGCCAAGGCACGTTGCACGAAAGCACGATTCTGAGCGCCTTGGATCAACTTCCCTACATACGGAACCGCCTCGACACCCTTACCCATAAGGCCAAAGATGGCTGATGCGGTATTCGATGTGTTGACCGGAGCTGCTGCCGGGTGACTATTGATGTAGCCGCCAACGCGACCTATCGTATGCAACTGTGCGATTTCTTCTGGCGTGTAGAAAGCGCTGAGTTTCGTATCGCCCATGTTGCGCAAAGCATTCGCATAGGCGACCGGCCCGAACTTTGCATCTCCTGCCGGATTGGCGCCAAAGCCCGCTTGTGCAAGCTGGCCTCCGACCTGGTTGCGCATTTCCTGCAGTGTGCTCGGCCGATTTTGCTCGCGCAGCAGATTGGCAAGAGATAGAACGTCGTTTGTTTTCCCGTTCGTCACGAAGCGGCGCACGAAATCATCGGGGGCAACCGAGCCGTTAGCAGCCGCCTCTAACGCTGGTACTTGGTCCTGTAATGCGAAGCGTTGGGCTGCAAGTTGTCGTGCTCCCGCATAAACGCCGCCTTGATCATCAGCATTGAGAATTGCGCTTTTCACGCTTGTGCGCAGGCGCCCAAGTGCCGCATTCGTTGCAGGATCATTGCTCTGGTTCGCATTGATGACTTTCAGCAGATTCTCGGCGTTCTCGATCGAGAATGTCTTTTGCTGCGTTCCGGTCATCAGCCCAAGCTGGTTGAAGTTGTTGCGCACACCGCTGGGAACCTTATCGCCAAAATCGTTCAATACCTGCGCATAATCCTGAGCCAGCCCCTGCAGCGGGACATCGAGATTCTTACCGCTCGATGCCCGTGCGGCCTCATAAGCGGACCGCACCTGACCAGCCATCTGATCGTCGATCGATTTCAACGTCTGCTGGAGCTGACTCCCTGCGGCAAAGGTATCTGCAGGGCGACCGGCAAGTCCGAAGAGATTGCTTTGCAACTGAGCATTCTGCGCGTTGAAACGTTGTGTGAGTGGATCGCCCACTCCCTGCACGCCGCGAATATTTGCCTCTTGGGCAAACTGCATCGGATCGCGCGTAATCTGACCTAGCGTCGGCTGGATCCCGAGATTGCGAAAATCCTGCGCACGGACTGCTGCTGCAGGGCTAACATCTGGGAACTGCTGGATCTGTTGCGCAACTGCCTGTTTGAGCTGATCGATCTCGTTCGGGGCGAATTGAGCACCTCCTTGGGGGCCCAATTCACTGATCGCGCGATCCACTCCGATATCTGCTTTGGCAGCCGCAGCAGGAGCAGTCATTGGTGGCCGAGTGGCTCGACCGACTGCATTCCCGATACCCCGAGCTGCCGCCGTCATTCCAGAGCCAGCAGCCACGCCAGCAGCGCCCCCAAGGACACCGCCTGCAAGCTGCCACCACGGATTCAAGCCCAGTTCTGCCGCGCCTTGCGAACCAGCCCCGGCCCCGGCTGCGCCCAACATCTGCATGCCAGGAGCAGTGCGCAGCCCATTCCCCACTACAGTCGCTACCGGGCTGGCGGATTTAGCCAAAACGCCACCCATCCCCATCGACGTAGGGACACTCGCCATTCCAGCCGCCGCACTCTGCACAATCCGTTCAGTAGGATTCTGCGGTTGTGGGAGGCCAACCGAATTCATGCCTCGCTGGATCACCTGCGAAGGCATTTGAAGTTCCGGGATATGCGAGTCTGCTACTGCATTGATGCCGCGGATGCCGAGATTTACACCGGAGTTCAGCGCATCGCCCATCATCGCTGGAAGCGCAGTAATCCCGGTAGCCCCAGCACGCGCAGTAAGGCCAAGCTGGTGCCCCAACTGTTCCAGCATAGACGCATGCTGAGTCGGAGCGGGAGTTGCGGCAGGAGCAGGGGCGGCTGTTGCGTCAGCGGCAAATTGCGCCGAAAGAGAGGCACCTTTCCCGCTAGCTGTACCAGCATCTGCTGCGAACTGATCGGCTAGGCTTGCCATTACAGCGCTCCAATGCTCTCTAGAGCTTTGATCTTTGCACCGAAATTAGGATCTTGCTGCAGCACTTCTTTTGCGAAGGCTTTCCGGGCATTCGGGTCTGAGATGTTTTTGTATTGCCAGATGCGCGGATCCGCGTTTTGGTCGAATACCATTTCCTTCTGGTTGTACGCTTGCGGATTGCGCGAATTGTAATCGCCCTGCAACAGACGCGCTTTTGCCTGCGTCATCTGACTGGCACCCACGAGATTTTGCACGGCCTCATCAATGGCGCCCTTCGTCATGTGGGCATTCGGATATGCCGACTGCAGAATCGCTCGAGCAGAATCAGTACCAAGGCCACCTGTGCCGAGACGAGCGACGATCTGATTGCTGTACTTGTCGAGCAAATTGTTTGCGGTGACCATATTGGTCGCTTTCTCGCTTCCAGCCAACGACAACAATCCATTGATGTAATTCAGTTTGTCCGACTGCTGACCTAGAGCTGCCTTAGACGCCAGATCGTGGATGTTTTGCAGGTACGAAATCGTGTTCTGTGCTTGAGAATTCGCCTCGTTCAGCGAACCCCACTTCTTAGTCAGATCGCCCTGCAGGTCCTCTTGGCCTTTCGTGTAACCTGCCTGAGGTTGCGAAGCCATTGGGCCGGATTGTGGTGATCCACCGCCTGCGCGTCCTAGAATGTCACCCACATACGAAGCAACGGACTTCCCATTTCGATCGGACACATTACGCAGGAAAGGAGTCGGGCTGCCAGCCGGCGCAACATTCCCCTCGCCAGAGAAATATGCTGTAGCAATACGACCGAGATCGCCGCCATAATCTTGATTGAATTTCGTGAGCATCCGCTGCGCAACTGCGTTGCGGTCTGCAACGTTATTCCATGATTCGCCTGGTTGCGCGAAACGATCGAACGTCGGACGCTGAATCTGAAACGGATTGTTCGGATCGGTCTTTCCCCCGCTCGTTTCTTGCTGAGCGAAAATCCCTGCCAGACTGCTATTCGGAACTCCCCGCATGCCCCCACCATTCGCAGCATTCGCGACATTGGAAACGCTCTGCTGAACGTAGCCGCCTTGACCGCCATTCGCGCTAGGATCCCAAACTTCCTTGAGTTCATATTGCGCTGCGCCACCAGCTTTTGCTGCTGCAGAATCGCTCATCGCCCGGAGCGAGCCTTGCACAGGAACAATCTGCCATTGACCATTCTCGCCGCGTTGAGCAGTGAATCCTTCCGGAACGTTAGGCAACTGTTCCATCTGGCCAGTTGTCTTGTTGAGCGCATAACCGCCCGGGCGGAAAGATGCATAGTCGGGAGCAGTCGTCTTTGCCAGCATGTTCTGCGCAATCTGACGCCCAAGGGGACTAGCTGGATCGATCCCGGCTGCGCGAATCTGCTGAACGATATCCGCGGGCTTGTACGCTGCAGCCTGACTCTCCCAATACTTGTCAGGCGACTGCATCATCATCATCGCAGCCATGCCGGGATTCATGCCGAGCGGATTAAGCGGTGACGAACCTACCCCGCCATTGCCCCCGCCAACCCCAGAAGCGTTGCCAGTGACGGCTGGTCCGCCTGCATTTGCGGCTGTACTCCCATCCCCCCCAACATTCCCAGCAACGGCGTTAGCCCCGGCCCCGCTTGCGTCTGCGGAACCGGGGTTGAGCTGTGGGGATTGCATGCCAGCCCCCCCCCCGAGCATGCTTGTCAACGCGCCCCATTGTTGCTGTCCGAGATCATTGAGACCTTGCCCCGCCTGACTGCCCATTTTCGCGGACAAAAGAGCTTGTCCGAGCTGCGAAATCGGCACCAAGGGCGACATGCGGGCCTGCACTTGGTACGGGCCTACTGCAGCTCCGGGCGCAACTTGCTGCGGCGTCAGCGATCGTTCCATTAGGGCATTGGCAAGCGCTTGCTGCCGCTGCAGATCATAGAGGCTGCCTTGGAACTGAGGCAGCACAAACGGGCTTGCTCCGGCCATCATTGCACCTCGAACTTGGAAATGGCCGATCCTATGTAGATGGCCGTTTGGACTGCGTTTTGTGCTACGAGCGCGAACTGTCGATCATTGAGCAAATCGACTTGCGCCAAGAGATCAGCAGCATGACTAACATCATGTTCAGCATGGTGCCGAAGGGTCCGGCAAAGCTGTTTGCCGTGAACTTCTTCGAGTTTCTCTAGCCGATCCGTCGGCATCGGGAAGCATTCAAGAACGGCCATATAGCCGAGCAACGCACACGGATCAACATGCCGGATCAGGTAATATTGCGCTCCCGCCGCCGCTACTGCCTCTGACGGGAATTGGCAATTTGCGACATCAATTCCAATCGAAGCAAGATCTTCGGCCAGCCATTCATCATGGCGACGTTCTTCCTCGAGATGATTGGCAAGATAAGCGCGCAATGCGCCTTTGGCATGAGCCATCGCTTCCTCGAGCAAAGGCTCACTGGCGATGATTATGCGATGCATGAAAACGAGGTTGCTCAGGAAGACATTCCGATTATTCAAGTCGGCGCATGGCCATTGAGCCATTACATCGCGCACGACATTCAACAGCTTTTCTGAATTTTTCATTAGAACATCATCATGCCGCCGATAACTGCGGCGCTTGCCAGACCACCGAGAGCACTCGTTGTGGCATTTGAGCTTGAAACATCGGCGTTATGGTTAGCGAGTTGTCCTTGGTATGCATTGTTCATATATCCAGCGATATCGGCCGGCGCGGCTGCGGATTGACCGGTTCCCGAATAACCAGGGATCATCTGCGCGATCGTTTGCAGGTTGGAAAATGGAGTCTGACCAATCCCAACTTGCTGACCGTATAGGCCGGCCTGCTGTCCTAGGTTCTGGCCCATCATTCCGAGTAGCCCGGACTGAGATTGTAGGTTCGCCAACTGATTCTGTAGATTCTGCGTCCCAATCTGAGAGCCGGTCAGAATCGATTGATTCGCTGCATCGCTATAGGCACGTTGCTTCTGGAGAGCAAAGTTGTTCTGAGCATTGTTGTATGCCTCTGAACCTTGCGTCAATCCTTGGTTCGCGAGCTGGGCGTCAAGAGCCGTTTTCGATTGCGAAAATTGGGGATCTAGGTATTGAGACTGCGCAGCATATGCCGCGTTTTGACCTTGTTGCTGGGCTTGCTGAGCCGCTTGCGGGCTAATCGATGATCGAAGGGCAGATAAAGAATCATTTAATCCCTGGTATTGTGCCCCAAGGCCAGACAATCCGCTCAGAGCATTAGTATTTATCCCGCCAACGTTCCCAGACATCCCCAACAATCCTGTCAACATCCCCTGAAGCTGCGGATTTGCGGTGATTGATGTATTGTAGATCGGGGCGCCGGTATTCGGGTCTTTGCCGACCTGTGTCGATTGCTGCGAACCAAACGGATTCGTGTAGTTGTTTAGATTCAGCGCCTTGTTATAGGCCGCCGACTGTTGGTTCGTGAAGGTCGTGGCCGCGGCCGTCTGCCACGGATCGGGGGGCGGCGGCGCATCACCGCCTTTGCCGCCTTCTAGAGTTGCCGGACGGTTCCGGCCGAGCCCGCGCTTGAACGCGTTAGCGGGCAAGTCCGGCGCGTCGGATGTCAGCCAATAGTGCCGCATGGTATTTGCCTTCGATGAAACGGCACTCGCTTTTCAGCATGCCGTAGACGATCAAGTCCATTCCATCGGTGCAAGCCGCGCGGAGTTGTCCTTCACGCTTGAACCCCAAGTGCTCATCGAAACGCTGCGCGTCGATGTTGTCGGCCCGCACAAGGCCTGTGATTCGATTGCATCCCAACTGGACGAAGGGATAGCGAAAACATGCCGCCATATAGGCCGGCGTCATCCAATGCCGAGAGCCATTCGATGCGACATGCATCAGTATGTTGGCTCCAGACTTCCCCTCAAAGACGACTGCAGCTACTAACTCGCCATCCGTCTCGAGGCCGATTCCTTGTGCATCTGGGCCAAAACGCTCTGCATCTACACGGGGCGACAGAAAATCGAGCACACGCTCGCGCTCACTCCAGACAATGCGTTTCATCAGAGAACGGCCCCGTCCATCATCAGATAGTCGGTGCTGATCCATGCGACAGGAATATCAAGCGCACTGACCTTCATATGCACAGCTGCAGCATAACCAATGCCTGCTATCGTTTGCCAATTCTTGATCATCTGCTGCTGCCCACCCCACGTTGCTTGATCCCAAAGCGCTTGATCCCAAAGCGCCCCAGCTTGGGGAGAAAAACTCGGAGAAGCAGTCGGTGCCGTCGTATCGAAATCGATATTCAGCCCCATCACTACAGCAGGGGTGCCGCTCGACTGGAAAATTGGACGAACCATCGTCCATTCTTTCAGTTGGTTCGTCCCGAAATAGCTAAATGCTGGCAACGATTCGCCGACAATCTGATTGCCGTTGTCATCGTTTGCCGTTGTCCATGCATGAACTACAGCCCCATTTCCACCGTAGTAGAGCGCATCATTGAAGCGAACCCAGCAGTTCGCTGCCCATCCCGTGAAATTGCTCCACGCTCCCGTAATCGTATTCATCACATATTGCTGTTGCTGACCCAACGCGACGGGAACGTTCAGGACTAGGGCATTCGCTACAGGATGCAGGACGAGATCCCAACCAAAATTCGTCGCATATGCAGACGTAGCGGCAGAAATGGCGTTCTGAATCTTGTAGCTAAGATCGACTTGCGTATTCACGCGAGACGATGCAAGAAGTCTCGAGATCGGGCCAAGGCCATCTTTTCCGATATAGAGAAGATCACCCCCATATTTCATGAAGCAGCGATTCCCCATCGGATTGCCGACCTGGTAGACGCCAACCTTTGACCAAGTAGTCGGTTGAGACGGGTCGGTTCCCTGATAGATCGCAATCTCCCCTTCGCTTGTCACGAAGCAAAGGTAGTCCTGCATTCCGTACCCGCCATCAACCGTCCATACCCCCATCGCGACAAGCTGTCCGCCACGCGGGAAAAGCGATTGCATCGGGAATAACGTGACCGCGCCACCAACGCTCGACACTGGCAGGTAATAGACGTTCAGCGAGCCTTTCTGGATGAAGAAAAGGCGCTGCGCGAACATCGTAATATCTGAAAGCGTTGTCGGATCAACGCCAGTGATCGAGATTGGCGCTGAAACGGATGTTACCTTTTGCCACGTCGTGCCATTGTAGACGTAATAACCGTCGGAACCATTCACCATGCCGAGGAAGGGACCAGCGCTCGTCGCGAAGTTGGCGTACTTCCATTTGTCGCTCGAGAGCGAAGAAATGACTGCGGCCCCTACGGCACCACTGTTAGTCACATCGAAAACTGAGCCACCCGCCGCAGCAAATAGCTTTCCAGGCCCACCGGCCGGGTTGTATGGCATCAGCGAATTAACCTGATTCCCGAGGCCGGTGGACCAGTCTGTGGAGCCTTGGCGCAGGACTACATTTGATGGCGTGGGAAACCAGTTCGTCAAGATAACCGCATCTTCAGGTGGCATCTGAGCAATAGAATCGCGTGCATTCCACCCACCGATCGGCGCAGAAACGCTAGCCGTCCGCGATGCTTGGCCGCGCCGCGGAGCGACGACTGGTCGGCGCATCATTACGACCAGCTCCCGGACGGCACCAAGATCCCCGGATAGATGTCGTACTTCACATCGCCCATATTGATGACATCCTTCGTCCCATCAGTTGCGAGACAGTCTTGCATGAAATCTTCGTAATCAGCGAAATCCTGAGCGTATTCCAGACCCTTCGCCTTACGCCACCGCCATTCGAGTCCGAGTTTGAACAGATCATCCCGAAGCACCAATGTATCTGTATCGGCCAGAAACTTGACTTGCCCCATTCCACTCGCAGACTGGCACCAGTTGCGCGAAGTGTACTGAAACCAGATGTGCTGACCAGCCATTGGAATAGGTATGAACAGAACGTTCCCGCCGCGGATCTGGAATTGATTCCACGGGCCTTGCATCACCATCGCCTTCAATTGCTCCCACCGCTGCGCCGTCATCGGCCCGAACACAGGGCGCCGCAAATCGCGGTTCCACATCGTGTCATTGATGATGTTCTTCATGTACGGCGCGATCAACGAGAGTGAGCCTTGATTCTCCTGCGCCGAAGTCGTAAACGTCGCTTCCTGAGTCAGTGCCTGCCAGTTCTTATTCGCCAGCCATTCGCCTTCCTTATTTGAAAGTGCGAGAAGCTGAAGAATCGCCGGATCGGTCGATGTGGCGACGACCGAAGGAGACGGAATGTTCAGACGCTGCGCCACATCTTGAATCAGATAAAGGCACGAGACGGAGCCTGTTTGGCCTTGGACGACGATAGGCATCAGACGCCCCTCAACAAATAGAATGTGAACTGAACGGACGACCAATCAAGAAGAGTTGTCTGCTGAACTTGTCCAGCCACTGAAACAACTTCTTCAAATCCGAGCTCAAATCCATTTGGAATAATCTTGATGATTGCGTCGCCTACTTGCAGCCCTTGTACAGAAACTGATCCAGGAGAAGAAAGTCCCTGGAAGACCGCTTTAATGACAGTTGCCGGTGATTCGACGTACGAACTCATCTCCGTCTCCTAGCAAAGATGAATCCATATGCAGCCTGGGTTGAAGTGCTAAACCCTGATTGGGCCTCAAGATAGACGGTGGTCGTAGACGCTATGCTGAACCTCTGCGGGGGGATGGCTAACGAAAATGCCGCTCCGGAAGTTGATACCGTAGTCATCCCTGATTGGGGCGGCGTAGGATTCGTAGCCGAAACGGTACTTATCCATCCATATACATAGTTTGTTACGGTCGTACCGCCAGGGTTAAACGACACAGAACCCCATACGTCCCAATCTCCTGCAGTAAGGGATAGTGAAGTGACGTTGGCATTGACACCATTTGTCAACGAAACCGCAGATCCAACTAAAATCGTGGAAGATAAAAACTCCCCTATGCTCCCCGCATTCGCATTGTCGTTCGTCGCCGTGCCGACAATGCCCGCCGTACTAGATGGGGTGATAGTGCTATTCGCGCTGATCGTCGTAGCTAACACCGGGCGGCGTGTCGTGCTACCGAAACCGCCTGATGGCGGATTGGCGAACTCACCTTCCACAAATGCAGTCGTCGCAATCTGAGTCGTGTTGGTATTGGTCGTGGCAGTTGGTGCCGCAGGCGTGCCAGTGAACGTCGGGGAAGCGAGTGGTGCGTAACCAGTGAAGCACGTAAAGCCAGTTCCGCTCGTATAACCGAGCGCACTCCCCGTAGCGCTACAACTCGGCAGCGCAACGGCAGTCGGGGACGCACTCGAAGCCGTGACGTTCGCTACGACCGTATTGGCCGCCTGCGCAGCTAAGCTGGGAAGTCCAACATTCCCTGAAGCCGTAAATGTCCCGAGAACCGTCAAATTCTGGAAGGTGGGACTAGGATATGTACCGGCGAGCGCCATCAGCGGCCACATGATGGCCGCAATTAGGATTCGTTTGAGCATGTCAGGAAACCGAGATGGCGCCGCCATTGTTCCAGAGCTGGCCGGAACCTGCGGGCAATGAAGTGGAGAGATCAGCGGGGAGGACATCAACCAGCAAAACGTCATTCACCGTTACCGGGGTGATAGCGTTCCCATAGATATTCCCGCTGATCTGCAATTGATAGTGACCATCGGCCGCATAAAAGCCAAATGCGCCATTCTGGTCAGTCGTGAGCGGATTGGCCGTCACCGTCGATCCATTATCGGAATAGATAGTGGCGGGCGTTCCGCTGGGATAGTTGGTCACCAGAACGCTAGCATTCGGGACCGCGATGCCACCGGGGCTCAAAATGATATTGTTCTGGTATTTCTGCACGTTACGCTCCTTCCTGTTTCGGCGGCCGACCGGGGCCACGACGCTGCTCAAGCGGCATCATGGTTGCCATCTGATCTTTGAGTTCGTTGACGACCGCAGTCAGATCAGCGACGCGTTCTTTCAGCGATGTATTCTCGACTTCGAGAGCCTCGACGCGCATTGCTGCTTCTTTCCCTTCGCCAGTATTCAATGCAGTCTGGGCCCGCGTTTTCAGCGCACGAGCGCCCATTCCGAGGCGCCCCAGCGCTTCTTCAGTTGCGCCGGCCAGATCCTCGAGCGTGCGAATGTTGACGCCGAGGCAGTTCGCGATCTCTGCCGGCGAAAACAGCGTCGTGCACATGCGCAACGGCGTGCCGTTTTCCGGCATTTCCTTGCCTTCCTTGTACATCGCGTACATTTTCTTGAAGGCGTCAACCCACTCGAAGTCATATTGGCCGACTTCGGACTGAGCCTTGATCTTCGCGAGCCACGCTTCTGCATGGTCTTCGCGAACGTCCTTCCCACCCGGGGGCGTGATGATTACCCAATCGATATCGACATAGACCTTCCGGCCCGCTTCAATGGATGCGGCGCGGTCTTCGATCGGACGCGTCTCGAAGCGAATGTGAGGGCGACTACCTTTTTGCTGCAGCATCAGGTTTTCCATGACATTCTCCTTGGATTGATCGGTTATTGGTCTTTGCCGAACAGATGTGCGATAGCCCGTTGGGCCAGTTCTTCGACGCTGCCGCTTCCTTGATGGAGCGCATGTGCGATCGAATACGGAAGCTTCACGATGAATGCTTCCACCTGCAAGAATCGCTGTTCGACGCGTTGTTCGAATGTGAGCGAAGCGCTAGCCAATACCTGTTGCAATGCCTCATTTGGCTGCGGCGGATCTGCCATGACGCTCTCAAAATGCACCGATTCTTCCGGAGTCAACTTGATCGATTCAACGGGCGAACTTGCGACGGGTTGCGACGATCCAGCGTCGGTGTAGACAGGCATTACAGAGGCCGATTCGGCGGGAGATGACGCGGCCGCATCCGACGCAACGGCGGACTGCTCCCCCGGCTGTTCCACGGCTTGCACCGGCTCCGTGCTGGACGGCGCTGTATCTTCTTTCACTTCATCCGACATTTCTCAACCCTCCAAAAAGCGCGGCGCAGACCCGAAGGAATGCGCCGCAAAGGACCCCCAAGGAGACAGCAGGGATTACGTGATCTGGCCTTGTGCGAACGGCGCGTTGATCGCCAGCACGTTCCAGAAGTTCGTGCCGTCGTTGTACGTGCCAGTCACCGAGACCGAACCGGTTGCGGTTGCGTTTTGCGCCGTAGTCGTGCCGGTCTGCACCATCGTCACCGTACGACCGTCAGCCGAGATTGCGCCGACCGACGTAGAGGCCGGAATGCCCGTGCCGCTGAGTGCGGCGCCAACGAACCAACCGTCAGAGTTCGAAACGCGCAGCAACGGCGAACCGTTGGTAGTCTGCGTGCTCGCCTTGACGACAGTCGTGGTTGCCGCAATTTCGACGCGGCAATTCAGGATCTGCTTACCGGCCGAAACTGCACCCAGCTTGCCAGCAGCTGCAATGCCGATCTGAGCCGCGGCGGCAACACTTGCCGTGGACAGAGCGACACCTTGGCCCGAGATCAGGAACCAGCCATATTGAACGTTGTTGGCATCCGAGTTGTTGGCGTTCAGGGCCAGCGCTACCGGCATACCGAGGTTTGCCGTGTTCGGAACATCGACGATCTTGTTCGTCCCGTCCCAAACCACGACTTCGCCAACCTTCAGCGCGGTCGAAGTGGGAATGGCGAGATACATCGCATCGCCACCACCCCAATAGGGATCGTCGAACGAGATTTGCGCGCCGAGCGGATGACGCTGGATGTTGTCCGGCGTGAAGAAGTTCCCCACCGGCTGCGAGCCGATGAGGGGATACTGAGTTGCTGCGGTGGTCATGTCGTTCTCCTTACGCCTTGAGGACGCCTTGAAGGAACCGGGCCGAGCAGACCAAGTTCCCTTGCCACAGGATCGGCATCACGACAGCATCCTGGTTCACGCTGCGCAGTTCCTCCGGCATATCCATGTTGGCGTCGCGATGGACGACCATTTCGAGGAAATCCGTATTAAGGAAATACGCGTGCTGACCCGGAATGCCGCCCGAGCTGTCGAAGAAGACATCGGCGTTCTTGTACTTCATCGACACCATACCGCCTTGGCCGTTGTCTTCCGGCGCGTAGCGCTTCAGCGAAGTCTGCGATTGCTCGTAGAACGCGAAGTAGTCGTCAGACATGACGATCATGTCCGGCGTGTCCGTGCCACGCGTCAGCTTGATCCAGAGCGGGAGCATCAGCGATTCGATCGTGGTCGCGCTCGGGGTGATTGCGCCGCCGCCTTGAAGCGGAGCCGCAGCCGACTGGACGATGTTCTGCCAGAAAGCCCATGTCGATGCGCTGATGCCGCCGACCGTGCCGACACCGCTATCTGCGACAATGGCTTGCAGACCGTTGATCTGGTTCGAAGCCGTGCCATCCGAATAGATGTCCGACGAGAGGCCGTTGGCAAACGAGCGTTGCGCGTTCGTGATCTTCGCCTTCGTGAAGTTGATGATTCGCTGGGCACCAGAGTTCGTGCGAAGCTCGAGGCCCGAAGCGGCGACGTTCACCGCGGCTTGGCGCCACGGATATTCCGCTGCAGTCAGCACGTCAACGGCGTTGATGTTCAGCACATCGTAGCCGCTATAGCGCTGATAGGTCGAGTTCGCTTGGTAATCCAGCGGGCAAACGATCGACAGACCGCCGTCTTCCAGGCGCACACGGCCTTTCGACGCGATGCGCCGATAGAGGGCGTTGTGCTTGGACACGTTGTCCGAGACCGTCTTCTTGTGATTGCGATACGTGGTCGATACCAGTTCGGTGAAAGCGTTGAACAGGCTCGACTGACCGGGAGATGCCATGATGGGCTCCTAATTCAGTTGATGAGGCCTTGCTCGCGCGCCACGCGCTCGAGCGTCTGCTCCATGGTTTCGTTGGCATTTGAGGGCTGACCGACACTTGCCCGACCGTTGGGCCGAACGTTGTTTGCTGCTGCCTGCTTTGCCTTCGCAACCTTCGCTTTCCGCTGTGCGTCCCACTCTTGCTGCTGTTGAGCGAGCCAAATCTGGTACGTCTGCGGGTTCTGCCGAAGAGCCATATCGTATGCATCCTCGAGAGTCTTCGCGCGACCGTTCTGCAAAAGCAGAGCCATGTCTTGCTGAAGAATTCCGAAATGCTCGTGATCTGGATCCGCGGCAAACGCAGCAATGTCGCTCTCGATTGCCGAGTTTTCGGCCATCTGGGCTTGCTGCTGCGTATTGGTGATTTGTTGAGTAAGTTGGCCGACCTGCTGCTGCAGTTGGTGCAGCCGCGGATCGACCGGATTTTGTTGCTGCCAAACCTGTTCGCCGGCATGGGCTTGGATGCCATTGGCAAGCGTCTGCAGATCGATCCCATAGCTATTGGCGATCTGCAGGAGCACCCCGACCTTCTGCGGCATGGCGCTATACCGCAATTGATGGTCAACTCCCATCAGATGCGAAGCTGCCTGCTGCGGCGTCACGCCGAGGCTCTGGATCGTCGCCATATAGGGCTGAACCGCGCGCTCAAACTCCTGCGCCGCTTGGGCTCCGGCCTTGTATTGTTCGATGCCCTTGTGGAAATCGTTCTCGCGCCGCTCGATTTCCTTACGCGCCATTTCCGGAAGCTTTTCCCACTCGGCCAAAGCTGCCTTTTTCCATGGCGGCCGGAAAACTGCGGCCTCTTGCTCCGTCGGCTCCTGCTGCTGTTCGGCTTCCTGTTGTTCCGGCTCGACTTCGGTGGTTTCTTCCGCAACCTCCGGAGTTTCTTCGGTGGTTTGCTGCTCAACCTCCGGAGTTTCCGTTTCCTGAGCGAAATCCCCCTCTTGTCCGCGCCCCATGATGCTCGCGTAGGTGTCTCGCAAGGTATCGTCGATCGTCACGTTTTCCGACATTTCAGGCTCCTTGGGCGTAAAAAAAGCCGCTCAAGGCGGCTGTATGTTGTTGTGCGTTCGTTTTCATAACTGCTGCAATGCTCGTTGGCTATCGGTGCTCATGCCGTTGTAGACCTCGGCAATTCCGCTCTCGATTTTCTTGCCGAACTCGGCGTCAGCAGCTTCCGCGCGCTTGATCGCCTCTTTCCGTTCGGTTTCCATGCCTTCCCATGGACGGCAACCATTGCGCTTCAGGTCTTCAGTGCGCGCGCGGCGCCCTTCGATCCAGCGGCCATCGATGGGGGATGTATAACCTGGCAGATCAGTCTGGACTGCGGGCGCTTCCACGATCCGAGCCATTGGGAAAATGCCGCGATCCTCGCCCGCGCACTCGCAAACAGGCAGATGGTCGCGATCTGCGATCTTTCGGAAGCCAGTTTCGGTGCGCTTGCATTGCGGACACCGGAATGTGTAAAGGGGCATCATTCTTCTCCCGAACCAGCGCTAGCTGCACTGATCTGAGCCGCCTGCAATTGCGCGCCAGTCGTGATTTCAGCCACTTCCAGTGCGCTTTGGTTCTTCATGGCCTGCAGCATGAGCTGCGTTTGCGCCTGCATTTCAGCCTTCATCCGCTCAAGTGCGGCATCGCTCTCAACACGCATACGTTCGAGCATGGCTTCGTTTTGAGCCTGCAACTGGTTGCGCTGCGCTTCGAGTGCGTTTTCCTGCTGAGCCTGCAATGCTTGAGCATGCTGCTTGGCATACTCGACCTGCGCATCTGCTTGCGCGCGCTGCTGATCGGCTTGAACCTGAGCCGCGATTTCTTGCTTTTTACCTTCCTGCCGCATCTGCTCCACCTGCAATTGGACAGGCGGTTGGCCCTGCTTCGGCGGCTGCATCTGGTCGATTGCATCCTCGACGCTTGATCCCATGCGGAATTTGCGCGCCGTCATCAGCAGCAGTTCCTTGAATGCTGGGAATGGCAATACGCCTATCTGCACCATCGGGCCTACTTCTTTCACCAGCTCAACGATTGCCGATAAAACGGCCTGCAGATCGCTTGCATCTTCTTGTTGGGCGGCGGCAATCGTCGAATCCGTTTCGATGTCTACGCGGAACGTGCGTTGGGCGTCGTCCGACATGGCCTTTTTCACGTCTTCCCAAGTGATGGGCTTCGGCGGCAGAGGCGGGACGTTGGCGCCCTGCATTTTCGCAGTCACAACAACCTGCATCATCTGGCTCATCACCTCAGCGTCAGTAGGCAATTGAACCTGCGTCATCTGCTTGAGCGTGTCGATCTGGAAACGTTCGCACATGATTTCTGCTTGGAGCGCGAACAGATCACGGATGTATCGCTGTACGTCCCGCTGCATGCGCGAAAGGCGCGTCATGCCGAATGCGACCTTGAGATCCTGCGCACCCTTCGTCTCGGACGGGTCAGAAGCCCCGCGCATAATGTCCGCGAGGCCGGTCAGCTCATAGATGACCTGCTTGCATTGCTCGCGCTGCTGCCGAAGCACATCAAGCACCTTGGCTGCTTGCTCGATCGGCGCCCACCAGATAGCGCTGGCAATACCGCCTGCCTCGTACAACTGCTTGATCGAGCTATCTGCAGGGATTAAATCGTTGTCTTCCCCGCGGAACAGCTCTGCAACCTGCGTGCCAAGCGACGGATCGTAGATCGCCCTCAGCTTGAGGCCGCTCATGATCTTGTTGATGCGCGTCGAGACGCGATCAAGCTCTTCCGCCTGCTCCTTGTACTGCTCGTACAGCGTCGTTGGCTCGAATGTGTCCGAGTCTGCGATCGCGCGCAGCGGATTGGGGAACGGGAAGAACTGCTGCAGCTTCAGCGGATCCGCTTCGACCTTCGCCAAGCCATTCGGATAGCCCTCGGCTAGCCATTTCACCGTACGGCTGTCCTTGTCCCAGATTTCCCATACTTTGGCAGTCTTGAACAGTGCTAGCGACTGATCGTCGTTGATGCGCTCGCGCTCAACATCCGTATCAGCCGGACCACCGTTCAATGGAATCGTATTGCCGATCTCGTCGCCGAACCGGTCAACCAGCTCATCGCGCGTCAGATCATGCTCGAAGGCCCACCATGGGATTTCCTTGAACGACCGTCCGGGCCCGCACAAATACTTATCCCATTTCACATGCTCGACCGGCGCCGTCTCCCATGCGAGTTCCTCGTTCTGCTCGCCTTCCTGCGCCTCGTGCTCGAGATTCGTCTCTTGCGCTTCGATACCGGTTTGCTGCACATCACCAACTTGCACCAGATCCGGCACGTACCGCACGCGCGAGAGGCCGCGGCCGACGATCAGCATGTCCAGAATGTCCATCTGGATCTCAGCGTCGAAATCGGTCGTCTCAGCGTTGAACGTCAATGACCGGTTCATGACTTCCGAGACGGTTTTACCAAGCGGATCCTGCTGCGCAAAACGCCGCCGCACGTCAGGCGTGGGGAGCGTGTTATAGATCGAGGGCGCGAGGATTTCCGTATTCGCCCACAAGGCATTGAAACTGTTTTTCTTCCGCTGAACACTCTTGCCGTGATAGATATCCCAGACTTTTTTCGCCTGCGTGCGCCAATCCTTCATGCGCTTCTTCGCCAAGGCGAGTTCCACCGACCAGCGACGATATTCCGCCTCGGCACCGCGGCCGAAGTCCTTCGGAGTATCGACCGTCGCGAGTGCGGTGGTGTCGAGTTCAGCCATTTACGCCAGCCCGATCAGAAGCGTGGCAGTCGTGCCAGTGGCGAGAACTAACTGAACCTCGACGGGCAGAATGGTGCCAACCGGAGGCGCCGTGAACGTGACCGTATTCCCGCCAGTCGTCTTTACAGCCACATTCCCTGCCCCGCCAACATAGATTGCGCGATAGGTCTGGGCTGCCGTATCGCTGGGCGTGATCGCCGCGGCGGTACTGTAGATGCTATACGGGCCAGTTTGCATGTCAGGCGTCCTCTGCCAGCCGGCGCGCACGCGAGCGGGCGATCAGTTGATCGATGGTCAGGTCTTGCGGGTATTTCGGCGGCGGCGGAGGGGGCTTGGATGCCTTTTCCTCTTGCGCTGCGATCGCCAAGTAGCGGAATCCGTCTGCCGGATTCGAACACCAGTCGTGCAGCGGGATTTCGCGGAACACTTTCCGATCGTCGTCAAATTCGCGGCGGTATTGAGATAGCGCGTCAATGCCAGTGAAGCCCGCGCTATCGTCCTTGTCGCATGACGCGTCGAACCAGACGCGAGGGAACATTGCCCGAACCGCCTGTATGCCGTCCTGAACGCTCAGCGAAGGCACGATCTCGACGTGATCCCAGCCGAGACCGGGAATCTTCCGGCCGTCCTTCTCGACGCCTTCAATGAACTGCTCCTGTACGCTCTTACCCATGCTGGCGAGCGTCTTGGCCTTAGCATCGTGCGGCAGATAGAGCTTGCCGAGCTTCGCGCCCCGCTTCTGAAGCCATGACCAAATATAGTCGAGGTAGAACGCCACATCATGGCCGTGGCTCGAATGGAAGCCGAGTACATGGACAGCTCGCCATGGCACCTGAAACGGCCAGATGCTCGTATCGTCAGTCCGCCCAAGGTCTGCGGCAAAGTTCACCGGAAGATTCGGATCGACCGGAATATCCGTAATCCGTTTCTCGGCGCGAACCTGCACCATCCAAGCGGTGTAATACGCCCCCATCACGGCAGCATCGAAGCTGCACATATATTCTTGATCGAAGATCGACTGGCCGAAGTCAGGGCCGTACTCAGCGATCAGTGATAGGCGCTCACGTTCCAGCGCTTCAGGCGCGAAGATCGCCGTTTCTCGCACCGTTGAGACATCGGCAAATGCACCGGGCATCTCTCTTGCCGCCTTCAGCATCCGTTCCGCATGGTTATGGCCCCGCGGCGTCGTGATAAAGGCCGCCCATCCGCCATTTTCCAGCAGGATCGGACGGACATAGGCCCAGGCCGCAGGATTCGCGAGTGCCCACTCGGAGAAGACCACGCCAGCGGGCGACGAGCCGACAAGCGTGTTGTAACGATCAGACCCGCCAACCTGCCATGTCGAGCCGTTCACGAACTCAATGAACATTTCCTGCTCGCGCGTAGTCTTGCGCAGCGCAACCGGAAACGCCTCATCGATCCGGCGCATTCCCGTGTGGGGATTCACCGCCGTCCAAATAGCCTTACGGGCATGAGCAGCTTCAGGCAGCAAATGCCAATACGCACCCGGACGCTCAAAAGCAGCCACGGAAGTCCATCGCAGCGCCACATCATCCTTGCCCCAACGCCGATGCGCGATTTGATATGCATAGCGCCCACCGTTCTCGAGATACGACCAAATCCGGCGCTGGTGCTTTCGTGGTATCCAGCCATTCGCCGGCAGGACGATCTCAGGCATCCGGATCCCCGTGCCGTACGATCTTGACCGTTAGGCCAATATCTCCGCCATGGTTCACATCGACCTTATCGCCATATTTCTTCGGCGCCAACTTGCCTGCGATCCATTTGCGCGCATCCACCTGAAGGCGGCGATGCTCGATCATGTCAGCTTCAGTGATTTCAAGGCCCGCTGCCTTGCTCACGCTCTTCTGGCCAACTTGCGGCGTATCAGCAATGTCCAAGATCTCGTCGAACAGAGCATCCGCCTGAGCCTCCCTCGCGCGCGCGTATTGTTCGCGAAAGGAATCGATCTGCGCCAACCATCGACATACTGTCGAGGCGGCGGGCATCTCTTCATCCTCCCGACAGATTGCGCGAAGGCTTCTCCCCGCTGCCAACTCGTCGCAGATATGGTCTGCGATCTCTTGGCTATAGGACGAAGGGCGACCAGTCATTTATTCACCCATCAAGCGGCGGAACAGTGCATTGTTCTGGCTCATATTCAGCAGCATGATGTCTAGCGCCGAAATGCCGCCCCTGATTGGGAAGCGATGGCGAATCCAGCGCATGCCATCTTTGTTGCGCTGCGCCGGTTCATAGACTTTAGCTCGCATAGCTGCATGCATTACTTGGTGAAAGCTCACGATCAATACCCGCTTTTGTACGTCGCCAGCCGAGCGCCGACCTTCTTCGGGTCAGCCTTCGATTTTCCGAGGACCTTGTTCGCCTTGGCATCGATCTTCGATTTCTCGCCTTCTGACATGCGACCAGCCTTCACGGCTTGAGTGGCGCGAGCCTTAGCATTCGCTGCATGACTCTTGTCCGGAACTGGATACGAACGATCAGGGCCCGCGAACTCGCCTTTCGGCAGCTTGTCGCGGGATGCGGAACTCAGCTTTGCCATTTCACGGGCTCCAATGCAAAAAGCCCGCTGGCGGCTTGCCTAGCGGACTTCTGGTATTCGGTTCGGTTTTCTCTGGGCGCGACTCTGCCCACTTCAATTTCTGATTCTATTACACCTCTTTGCGGTTTACAAGCCCCATAGATGCAAGTTTTGGGCGCAGCAATTCCTTGGCTTCTCGATAGTCGTCCTCCTGCGTATCTGGATTCCTGTTGCTCGACCATACGCTGCCGCCACATTCCATATTCCGCATTGCGGTGTTGATGGCGACCCGATGACGCAGCCCCAGCTTCTGAATCAGAGGATCAATCAATTCCCCTTTGGTCTTCTGGAGCTGGTAATCGACCAAATCGTTCAGGTCGTTGTAATCCATCCATTGACGGCTGGCGCGGAAATCCCGGCACGTCGGATCGGCGCCAGAATGCCCGCGGACTTCGTGATAGCCATCGGCCCATTTGTACCAGGCGTAGAGAGCATCGTCGATCTCGTCGTACATGGTGATCCCCGCTATTGGTGTGCGCAATTCGATTTCCGCCAGCATTAAGCCTCCTTGCGCTTCCCGAAGATTCCCCACGGGCCCGCTGCCCGGTTCATGGCCTGAACCTCGTCCCAGATACGCTCAAGGCGGCCCTTATCCATCTTGCTGTCGCCGCCGACAGCGGCATGATCCGACTCGTGTTTCATGCTGCCTCCAGTTCGTCGTGGAGATGGATAGTCATGTCCTGCTTGAACTCGCGCCCTGCGCCCGTCAGAACGGGCTTAACTTCGCCAGCCGCAACCAAGAACGGATTGGCTTTGCGTGCCTTCTTCCGCTTCGCTTGTGCACGGTTTTGCTCGGATTTAGTGAGAGCCTCGGGACGCGGCACATCTGGGTCCGAGCCGATCGCCCATTGAACGGCCCAATGATGAGGGGTGGTGCGCTTCCATCCCCCGATTCTCGAGTCTCTCCCGTGATTGCGCCGCATGGCTTCGCGGATAGTCTGGGCGTTCTGACCAGTCTTGATAGCCAGCTCGTCGGCCGTCAAAGGCCCGAATTCCAGGATGACGGGGACGCAGAGCTTGAATACAACGGACGTGCTGCCCTTCAACGGCTTCCCTTTCGCTGGGAAACCGAGCCTATGGGCCATTGCCGCAGCAGCTACATAGCTGCGCCCCGGCAACAGGTGCATGCTTTCCTTGATGGCCCTCGGAGACGCGTAGATGCGCTTCAGGATTTCGATTTCCCTTTCGGGCCATTCGTACGGCTCGGCTTTCTCCATGCCATGACGCATTGCGAATTGCTGGATTGCCTTCGCACTGCGCCCCGGAAGCTCGGCTGCGCATTGCTCGAAGTTCTTGTTGCTTTCCAAGAGGCTCCGCAGTTTCGCGACATCCGCCTCTGTCCATATTTGACCGCCCATCATGCCTCCCGATGCTTCCAGTAGTTCTCTTCAACGACCTGCATGGCGCCAGCCAGCTCGCCGATGGTGATGATCTTCAATTGCTCGATCCAGAGAGCGATCGCCGACTCGACGCTTTCTTGATCGGGTTTTGATTGAAACGCCAGAACGCTTGTCTCGTGGTAGACGGGAACCATCCGGCGCATTGCCTCGTGGGCGTCATTGAACGTCTCCCGTGCCTCAGCACCGAGCCCAGCCTTTGCCAACAGCCAGCCGTGGTTGAGGCAATTGGCCAGCGTGTCCCACTGGTCCTTCGTCCCATGACCGCGAGCAACCGCATCGATGGCAGCCAATGCAGCAATCTCCAACTCGTCCGTGAAGTCCGCCGTCACGGCTTGCTTCATGACCCGATTCCGCTCAAGCGCAGTGGCGCAGGCGTTCAGCCTGACTGGGCGCGGCCGATATGCTTTCCTTTTCTTACTCATGATGTCTCCCTTTTCATCCGCCGAACCTCGGCCGTCAAATACGAATCTCAGCCGTAAGAGTCTGAATATTTTCAGTTACCTGACGGATTTTTCTGATCAACACATGGAGGGATTCGAGGCATTCAGGATGGCCGTCATAGTTCTCCTGCTTTTGAAAGGCATTTGCCGGAACTGCCGAGCGCACCGGATAAAGAGATTCCCCGAGCCTCTGCGTTTCCTGCTCAAGCAGTCCCATGTGTTGATGTGCGGCTTCCAACAAAGAGCGGACGGTGTCTGCCGTTATAGTCTCGGGCGCCCATTCTTTCTGCATTTGAGCGTTTGAAGGGATTCCAGCCGCGCCGAGCGATGCCTGCCATTGAGCTTGGGCCATGTTGTTCATCTCACATCTCCTTTTTGATGCGCCGAACCTCGGCGCGGTAGAATTTCTTCATCTGCTCGATCTGCTCGATGGTCAGCTTTAACGGTGCATGCGCTGTCTCGAGCCACTGAACCTTTTCGAGCCCTATTTTCTCGATCAGGTTGATGCGGTATGCGGTCAGGTTCCCCGATAGGTACAGGTTGCAGGGGGCGCACTGGAGGTGGACGTTCAGCGGCTCAAATCGAAGTTCAGGAGCCGATCCGACCGAGCGGTAATGCCCCGCATGCCAGCGGCCTTCGTGGTGCCTACCACATGAAATACATGGCAGACCTTCATCCCTTGCTCTGACCCAAGCGTTAAAAGCCGCCTGAGCCTCCCGAAGATGATCGGAACGTGTCTTCACCCTACTGCGTGCCTCGCGGACCGCTTTGCGCCCTTCTCGTGACTCCTGGAGGCATTTCTTCTCTGATAGCTTCCTCGCCCATTCCAAAGAGCACGGCACCGAACAGACCTTGCTCATGCTCGAGATCGGCGTGAAGTCGCGGGCGCAGATTCTGCAGCGCTTCATTTTCAGCACTCGATTCATCGAACGTCCCAAAGCGGCTTCCCGCGCGTCCGATAATCGTCAACGACGGTCTGTCGGATCTCGGCATACTGGCGCTTAAGCTCGGGGTCGGCGCATGAATCGCCCACGCGCTTACCAGCGCTAGACGTGATCGCGTCCGTAGCGCAGGTAACGACAGCGAAAGGCAACGGCTTACCGCTGGCCGATTTGCCGCGAATAATGAGCTTGAAAGCCCATTCCGCAGTCGGCTCCTTGGTCATCAGGCGCGCGCTAGCGGCCCGGATGTGACCCAGGTTGGCATCGACAGTGGCTTGGTCAGCACGCTTCTCGTCGGCCAGCTTCGGCGCCGCAGCAGCAGCTTGCTCCGCCCGAGCGGCACGGCAATGCCCGATGAACTCCGGCAGATTCGGCGCCTTCGGAAGTGCCATCAGGTTTTCCATGCCCGCCTTTAACTGCTCCGGAGAAAGCTTGTTCAGCTCGATTCCCCACGATCGCTTCACGTCATCAAGGTTGATGCCTCGCCAGAGATCCGCGAACTTCGCGCCGTAGGTCGACAGCATCATCCGGAAAAGCTTCTCGACCCACGGACGCGGAATGGCGTTCAGGGGCCAATCTGGCTTCTCAGGGCGTTCATACATCGATGGTTCTGTCGTCGTGCTCATTCGTTGCTCCGGTCAGTCCTGCAATCACTGCTGCGCGCTCATCGAAAAAGTTGGGAGGACTTCGGCCGGAAGCTGCCCTCTGCCGCCTCACCCAGTTCCGCCACGTGGCGTCCCATTTCGTTTTCGCCGCATCCTTCCCGCTCTTTGCCGTCCAGTAGTCGCGAAACTCCGCAGCAACTTGCCTCCAGTCGAGATCGGGGCGTTCGGTTTTGCAGAAAGCAACGTCGTCATCTGAAGGGGCCCAGTCGTTGGGCAAGCGCGATCCGCGCGTTCCCTTCACCGCAGGTGAAGGGTTATGGTTATCGGTTACTGGTTGCTGGTTAGCATTGCCTTCGGTATGCGTTCGCATAGCGCCCGCACTCCCATCGCTTCTATGCTTTGCCCAGCGTGCCTTTGCGGACTTCGATGCACTGTCAGACTTGGCCTTGAACTGCGCAATTTCACTCTCACACCGCTTGTGCACATACCCCTCTTCGGTGCGCACAAAGAAGTCCTGCAATACGTTTTCGAATGCCTGCACTTCATCTGCACTGCGAACGGAATGCGATCGCATGAGCTTCGCATGATCGAGCGTCAGAGGCCTCTCATCGAGGTAGTACGTATCGAGCAACTGCCGGTAGATCCCATGCTCCACCAGCGACAGGTGGGCTGTGTCTTTCCGGTAATCACCGATGTGGTGGTAGTACGCGTACACTAGAATTCGCCCGATCCAATCAGATACGGCAGGCCAACAAACAGCATGCCGAAGAAGCCGCAGAGGAAGCCGTCAGTGAGCCAGTTCATGCGGCCTCCCGTGCTCGCATCGCGTCAAGTTGCGCATACGATTCCCACATACGCAGACTGGCGAGGCGCGCGAGATTGACGGCAGTCGGCGCGGAAATCGGCTGCGCATCCTTATTCGGTTTCGCTTTCCTGGCCACTTTCACCTCCAGCCCTGTGCGCCCTTGCTTCAGCAAAAGGACGCCAGATGCGGGGCTTCCGAGCGTTTCGAAAAGCGAATCCATCCAGATTTCAGCGGGGAGCGCGTAATAGTGCTTCCAGATGCTGCGGGGCCATTCCAGACGAACTTGATCCCAGATGGAGGGGCGGCGGATACTGATTAAACGACCGTCTTTCTCCACCCTCTCTTCGGGGCCATAGCCAGCGAAGGTTCGATGTACCCACTTATCCTTAGCGGCATCCGCCTTCAGATCAGATCGACTGATTTTTATCTCGACATCGATCAACCGAAGGTTATTTGTAACCGCCAGAAGATCAGCCTCGTATCCCGTAAAATTGCAGTTCGGGACGACAACCAGATACTTCTTCTGGAAGGTCTGAGTAGCGATCGCACGTCCGATCATCCGTTCAGACCAAGCAAAGGTGCTCATGACTTCCCCCGCGTCAACCAACCAAGCAATCCGAGCAGCCCGATGAACAAGGCGCCCCATGCGATACATGCTCCGAGAAGGGGTGTCATGCTGCCTCCGAAGGAGCTTTCAAGCTTTTTGCGTTACCGAGACGCGCATTTGCCTGTTTGAGCTTCCGCCGAGCACTGATGACGTCCAGTTCAGCTCTTTCAATAAGCCATGCTTTTGCATCGGCCCACGTTTCGAACCACCGATGCATGGTTGTGACTTTGCGTTCCTTTCTCTCGACTGCTTGATCTCTCCAACGGTCAATCCATGTCACCGTCGATGCAGTTTCCTTCGAGACTTCCCTCTCTTCGATCGACGAGGAATAGGCGCCCACTCGGAACTTCTTCATGCCGTCACCTCATCTTTGATGTCGTCGGTGATGGGGAGGCCGCTGATCGGGCGAAGGCATGACTCGTGGCCCACCGCATAGAGGCTTTGCCGAATGCTGCCATTCGACATAGGGACAACGAACCGCATGCCGATCGCTTTGACTACCCAATCACCGGGATCGCCGGCAACATGCTGATGCCCATCCGGCAACTGGAATTCAGCCAGCGGGGCCACGCATACCACCTCGACAATCGACCCGATGAATTTCCGGCCGAGGCTCGTTCTGCTCCGCACTATGATTGCAAGATCGCCCGCCTTTATACTCATGCCGCCCTCTGCGCGATGACTTCTTCCATGATCGTCAAGTTGGCCTGACGGTTGAGCCACTGCTGTACGCCCCAGTTACCCACCGCAGACGCCCATTCACCGAGGCGTTGGGCCGGGAGATCCCGGCGCGCCGGCTTGTCGTCCGATTGCAGGTAGTCCGATACGTGAGACGGATAGCAGCCGATCAGCTCGGCTAACGTCCTTTGCGTCATGCCCTTCACCCGGCGATGCGCCCATGACAGGCGCACGATCTCGCGGTACGTCAGGCATTTCGCCACTTCGTCAACGGGCAAGAAGCTAGGCCCATTAACCGCGCCTCCCAGCAGCGGTAAGTTGTTCATTTTTCTGCCCTTCTTAGAAAAATTTCATCGGATAACCGCTTGAATCACCAGTTGATCCGGGACGAAATTTAAGGCGTCCTAACGACGCCTTACGAAAAGATGAAACGGTTAAACGGCAGCTTCTTGCTTCTTGTCGAGCTCAGCGAAGAACTCCGGGAAAGCCAGCCGCAAGAATTGCATGCGGTACTTCGGGATGCCGTCCGTACGCCATTGATGGACAGACGGGGGCTTGCAGTCGCAGATCTTGGCGACGGCCGTTGTGCCGCCCAGCCCGTCGATAACGATGTTCGGATCATGTTGCATAGCGAGTCCTCAAGGTACATGCCAAATTTTAGGTCAACCTAAGCTGGAACGCAAGGTTTGCCTAAAACAAAATGCGTTAGGCTGGACTAATGAACACATGGAATCAGCGAATGGCCAAGGCTCTGGCCGACAGCATCTACGAAGGCAACGTCAACCGATTCGCCGCAGACGTGGGGGTGTCCGCACCCTCAGTCGCGGGATGGGTGGCCGCGGCCTCGATCAAGCCGGCGCAGGACATCAAAGCGACGCATCTGATGAAGGCATGCCGCCTACTGAATGTGCGGCCGGAGTGGATTCTTTATGAGAGCGGCACGATGCGCCCAGATGGGGGTATCGAAAACACTAATGAAAAAATTCCCGATGCAAACGTTTTGCAAGAAATGAATCAACTAATCATGAAGTTGCAATTTCTTCATACGGAAATTGGGAAGACTCTAGGAGCACTATCGGGTTTACCCTATCTTCCGGGAGCGGAAGAACATTCATACGGTAGGAATGTTCCGTCTTCCCATGATTTGAGAAAGGCGGCGGAACGCCTTCGCAACCTTCGGCCAGGGGTTACCAGACATGCAAAATCTCCAAGCAAGTCCAGAGGTAACAAGACTTGACGAATATCGGAAGGCTCGACGGGGAAATATCGAGCCAGACGACTATCAAAAATTCTACGAGGATTTTTCTTTCATAGTGGAGCACATCATCCAGGTCGCGGATATCCTGTCCGAGATCAAAATACCCACGAGAAAATCATGAGACCAATCATCATCGGGGCCTGCCTTATCTTGGCAGCATGCACTACAGGTACTTCTACACCGCCAACGATCGGGGTCGGCGGCATTTGGAACACTCAAGACCATCAGGCGGCTGGTGACGGCAGCGGTTCGAGCGGCACGGCCGGCGCGCGCGGAGGGCGCAGCGCAGCCTCCGGAGGTATGGGACGCGGAATCTAGCTCACACCGCCCATCAGCAGCCCGCTTCGGCGGGCTTTTTTTCGTCCTCAGTATAAGCCCCGCCTAAAATAATTCTTGACGTTACCTTTAGGTCCACCTAAGCTAGATTCAACGTCACGACAGACGAACAACGCAACCACGAAGGGGAACGACGATGAGCAAACTGACCGCCTATCACATCAGCAAGATCAAGAGCGCCATCGCGGACTGCGACCGATTCATTGCGAAGGAAGAGCCGCGCGACGCGTCCTTGCGTCCGGCCGACATGCAACAGCACCTTGATTTCTGCAAAGCCCACAAAGAAAACCTGCAAAACATGTTGGCTGCTGGAGTTCTGGTGTGAACATCGACCCGACCCGAAAGGACGAGATTGAGGGCAACGCTGATGCGTTCATCGGTCGATACGGCGATGTGCTTATTGGTCGAATGCTCGCCGAGAAGGCTACCAACACCAGCGATAAAGAAATCGAACGCACGTTGCTTCCCTGCGTATGCGGTCACTGGCTGGTTACCCTCGCAAAAATCATGAGAGACCGTGGCGTGCTCGGCTTGCACAAGGACGCCTAACCGCTCCCGCTACAGGAGAAAGACCATGATCGAAATCGGAGAAGAGTACGCAAAGTACGAGGACGAAACGCCGAAGTTCGAGGACATCGAACCCAAGCTGAGCAGCCGTCCTGATCTTCACGCGTTCATCTTGCTCAACCAATTGCTTCCCGGCACTCGAGACATGGTGAGCGCCGCCGAGCACGACCAAATCTGGCTTGATGTCGATCTTGACGAGCTTTCCAAGGTCGCGACGCCGGATCACATCAAGCAACTCGCAGCGTGCCATGTCTGGTTCGATGGCGAGTACGACGCGCTCTATATGTTCGTCTAGGGGATAGCCATGAAATACGCCGCCGCACTACTTCTGATCGCCCTTGTGGCGTGTACGTCCCAACCGGTCACGACGATTGGCGTGGGTGGAGTCTGGAATACGCAGGATCACCAGGCTGTGGGTGGTCATAGCGGGAGTGCTGGCTCGGTCGGTGGCCGCGGTGGTCGTGGCGCTGCTTCGGGTGGTATGGGTCGGGGTTGATCATGCGGCTCGTCGACAAATGGATCGGGTATGACGACTGGCTGACTCGCGATCTACCCGATGACGAGCCCGAAGTGGACGAAGAGTCTGACGAAGAAACGGAAGAGGACTGACATGAAAATCGAGATCAAGGGATTCATCGTCTACGGGTGCTACGAGCATGAAGCCCGCTGCGGCGACAACCCGTATTTCAGCTTCAAGGATTACGAGCCCAACGGTGAAAGCTTTGTCACAGTTCGGCCTGAAACGCTTTCGCTTGAGGTCCCGGACGATTTCGATCCGCGCCCCGAGATGGTTGAAAGGCTCAAGGCCGAGAAAGAGCGGATCAAGGCGGAATTCCAAATGCGTGTCACGCAGATTGACGCGCAGATCCAATCGCTTCTGGCAATCGAAGCGTGACGATTAACGACCAGATCGCGGAGCAGTCTGTGCGCGATCGGATGGAGGTGTGAGATGAACGAAGCCAAAAATGGCGGCCCGGCGTTTCCTTTCGTCGAGCCCAGCACTGAATGCAATGTCGCGACGGGAATGACACTCCGCGACTACTTCGCGGCGAAGGCGATGCAAGGATATTGCGCGCGTGAGGAAAGTATCAACCACGACATGGCCGATATTGCATCTGACTCATATGCGGTTGCCGACGCCATGCTCCGAGAACGGGAGAACTGAAATGGACTGGTACCAGGAACTCACGATCAACAACGGCACGATGTACGCCGGATCCCGGTGGATCGGTTCGTTTTCCTCGCACGAGGCAGCGCTGGAGATCATGAGCATCCGGCGCGAGCAACGGACGGTGTACAGCGCGCGTGAGACGCATTGCTGTACGGAGTCCGATCTCGAGCTTGCCGAAGCCATCAATTTTGACGAGAGATAGATCATGCGCACCGGATATGTGACCACCTTCATCCCGCTCCAGTACGCAATGATGCTGGTCATCGAATACGTCTGTTCGAACGGGCATCGAATCAAGGACCACAACGAGACGATCCCTTGGGATGCGAAGTGGATGATCTGGTGCTGACTGTTTTGTAGGGAGAGGAATGCGCAGGCTGATGCGCTATGACTGCCCAGACTGAGAAGGGTTGCGGTAGGCAGAGTGAAAAGCTACTCAGATGCCAGAGATCAGCACCGGCCCTCTCCCTACAGAGCAGTAAGCATTGCGAAGGAGTTGATATGCGACCGCACCTGTTTAAGCAACACGGCTATTGGAAGGTCCGCGCTCTTTGGCCGCCATTAATACTGCGATTCTCGACTTTCGAGGGCGCATGCCGGTGGGCCGCCCGGATTCACGAAGGTAACTGACACCACCCAGAGGGATTACATGAAGATCACCGACGGCAATCGCCGAGATATTGAAGAAATCCGCGAAGCCCTGAAAGGCGATGGGTTCGTTCCTCAGATTAAGAAAAGGATGGGAGAAGATGTCATGACGAAAGCTGTGAAACAGCTTGCCGATTGGCTTCTCACTGAGCCGAACGATGGTAACCCGCTTTGCTTCGCCGGTCCTCCAGAGCCGGCTGTACTAGGCTTGTCTCGCGTGAAGATGCGCAGCGTTACTGGCACTGAATGGACGCTCATCGCGGGGTTGCAGGAGGGCTGGCTGACGGCCGAGCAACGCGCAGCGAACTTCTGGCGAATCGCCAAGTTGGAACGCGCGGAAGTGGCTCGAGAAGACGATGCCCAAGTTGATGCATTGCTGGTCTTGGAAATGATCGCCGCCGATGACGACTTTGCGCGAAGCAACGGACAGCCGCTGCTGACCCCCGGCGTCCGCATAGACCTCGACGCTGCGCTGATAAAGGCAGGGCGTAAGGAAGCGCCGGTTAGGACGGGAGAGTGAGATGAGTGCATTGCAAGTTTGGTGGATTCCTCAAGTACCGATGAAGGCCTTCACGGTCCCGGTTGCCAGCATTGAGGAAGCAAAGAAGATTCTTACGGTGCTGGCCGCATATGACCTGTTCCAGTACGAAAACAACGTGAAGCCGGATTACTGCAATGCTGGCGGCCTTTCCGAGTATGTCGACGATGCTGGGGAGGGTGAGCCGGGCTGGGTAGATTGGTACGACGAAGAAGGCCGAGATATCGATGATCTGATGCGTGAGGAGGCATGATGCGCGCCCCACTCCAAAGCATCCGCAAGGTAGACGACAACGATCTGCTTATCCGTGCGTGCGGTCGCGCTTACGCAGGTCTTGCCGCGATCTGCTGCGTGTTGATCGTGGTGTCTCTCACGGTTCAGTTTGGCGACGTTATTGCGAGGTCAGTATGAGCTTGTACCAATGCGAGCACTGCGGGTGCTGCGAAAACACGGCGCTGGGGCACTACTGGGCCGCGATCACGACGTGTATGTCTGGACTGGAATCGAAGATCGAAAAGGAATGAAGCTGTGCAGTGCATGCGCACCGTCGAAATTCCGAGATGGATCATCGACTGGTAACGGGTCGTGGCACGGCGAATTCGACCGCGTGTTTCTGCCGAAAGGCATGTTCAAGACCAATGGGCTAGGCAATCTCGAACACATCGAGACTGGCAGTGAGGACTTCCGTAGTTACGCGATAAGCGGAGACGACGCATGAAGAAGATCCTCACCCACGACCTCACCAAGGTCTTCGCCGGCTGGATTGTGCTGTTCGTGTTCTGGCTGGTTCTACCCGCTGATCCGGCATATATCGATCAGCCTGTTGCGCAGTGGGGGCAGACATGACAGACGACGGACCGGATTACTGGATGGCGCAACAGGCGCAGGAAGAACTGGAAATCCGAGAAGCATTGGAAGCAAACGAGCAAATGAGGGACAAAAATGCCTCGAAGAAAAACCAAGATCGATGGAGTGGAGCTGCTGAACTTCCTGCTGAGCAGGACGCAACTCTCCCCGACTAGTTGCCGTGAATGGCTTGGACCGATTCAAGAAAACGGGTACGTGAAGATTTGGTACTCAGGTACGCATAGGTGGGCTCACCGTGTTGTCTATGAGTTGGCTACAGGGGTATCGCCAGGAGATCTTCATGTTCTCCATAAGTGCGACAACCCGAAATGCATCAACCCGAATCACCTTGAGATTGGTACTCGATCGGACAACATGCTGGATTGCGCAATCAAGGGGAGATGGCACACCGAAGCGCGAACTTCGGCAATGCGAGTAAGCCGCGCCAAGAAATTAAGCCCCTCGTATGTGATGGCAATTCGGACCAAGGAACAGAACGGCGAGTCTGTGAAGAGCATCGCCAAGGAATTTGGCATTGATTGCAGCATGGTCAGGATGATCGCGAATTTGAAAACTTGGGTTGACCTGCCTTGATGGATCGGAGAAAGAATCGTGAGCGAGAAGAAAACCGGATTGCAAAGGCTGCGGGAGCCATTCCCAGAACATCAGATAAGCCTCCTCCCCAAACCCTACAAGCGGGATTCCCCGAAGGGGAAGTGTAGCGAGTGCGGCGGCTGGCACGGCCTTCCTGCTGTCCATCTGAGCTATGTCGGGCATGCCGCCCTCACCGACCGGCTGCTTGAATGCGACGAAAACTGGTCTTGGGAGCCGCTGGCACTTGGCCCCGATGGATTGCCCTTGCTGGATCGTGACGGCGGCATGTGGATTCGCCTGACCGTCTGCGGTGTGACTCGTCTGGGGTATGGCGATGCGCAAGGGAAGACCGGGCCCGACGCCACGAAGGAGCGGATCGGTGATGCACTGCGAAATGCCGCGATGCGCTTCGGTGCTGCGCTTGATCTGTGGCACAAGGGTGATCTTCATGGGCCTGAAGAAGGCGACGGTGAGGAAAATCCTCAGGTAGAAACACCTCACAAAGGATTGGCAGCTTCTTCCTTGAAAACCCATGTCGAGGCTATCAAGAAAGCTCCCGATATGAATTCCCTCAAATCTCTTCACGCAAGCGCATACAAGGCGGCGCATGCGGTTCGCGACACGGTTGCAGAAGAGATCATAAATGAAGCGAAAGACGCCCGAAAACTTGAACTGGAAGAGGTTACATCATGACCGCTATCACCCTCTACGCTCTGGCTGGCGAGTATAAGGACGCCGCCGACAAGCTGGCAGAAATGGAGCTAGACGATCAGACCATTTCAGACACGTTGGAATCGCTTTCCGGCGATCTCGAAGCCAAAGCAACGAACACGATCATGCTGGTTCGCAACCTCGAAGCGACTGCCGAGCAGATCAAAGCGGCCGAGAAAGCAATGGCTGAACGCCGAAAGGCATACGAGGCGCGAGCGACGCGCATCAAGCAGTATGTCATGGACAGCATGATCTTCGCCGGCATCACGAAAATCGAATGCCCGTTGTTCAAGATCGCAATCCGCGACAATCCGCCGGCAGTCGTGATCGACGACGAGAAGCAGATTCCGCAAGACTACCTGACCGACCCGCTTCCGCCGCCGCCCGCTCCCGACAAGAAACTGATCGCTCAGGCCATCAAGGACGGCTATGAAGTGCCCGGCGCACATATGGAACGTGGACAAAGGCTCGACGTGAAATGAGTGAAGAATCGGACCTCAACATCTTCCGTGCGCTCGATTGGATTCGCGATAACGCACCGGCATTGGCGAAGGCTCGGGCTGAACGCGTCTATCTGGAAGAATGGCGAAAAAGTCATAAAGCCATGTTGATGAAAGAAGCAGAATGCGGCGGACAGAAGACGACTGCCGGACAAGAGAGGGACGCCTACGCTAGCGCCGAATATGTGCAGACGCTGCATGCCCTTAAAGCCGCCGTCGAGGCCGAGGAAACGCTCAGATGGCGGATGGTAGCCGCTCAGGCACGTATTGAGGCATGGCGCACCTTGGAAAGCACAAGGCGCATCGAGGCAAAGACGATTTAACGCCGTCCCCGTGGTGATTAGGGCGGCTAGTAAAGCGCCCGACTTTTTGCCACTACTACTGATTGAGGATGACGATGAGCAATACTGGTAAGAGCCCCGCAGCCGTCCGAGTTTGCGCAATCGCTGACATCCAATGCTCGCGAGACTGCGGCACTGGGCCGTGCAAGCGCGAAACGTCAACTGTCGAGCAGCACGAAGCAGCGCCGGCCAAACCTGACGCCTTCGAACTTGCGCGTCGTGCAGTTGCAAAAGACATGCAAGGATTTAACGCGCGTATGGAGGCAATCTCTAAGAAACGTGATGCACCCTCCGCCCCGCTCGAAGGCACGGGCAATGGGGCGGATGCCCTCATCAAGCGCCTGTGCGTGTTACGAGGAAAGCTACGTGACGATGTGGGCGCATGGGAAGTAGTCCGCGACGCAATCGACGCCCTTTCCCGCACCCCTCGCACTGAGGTGGCGGGAGCGGTGCAGGAAGGGTGGAAACTGGTGCCACACATTCCAACGAAAGAAATGATCGAAGCCGGTTGTGAGCAATGGCATTGGATCGGCACGACGACAGATGCTTGGCAGGCAATGTTTTGCGCCGCCCCTGATGCCCCTACGGAGGATTAATCAATGACAAACCCAGAAAATAGCATCTCGCATGACCTTCTATTTTCGGCTGCATGCGAATGTCTTTCACCGGATCAAATGGACAAATTTGAGTCGCTATTTGTTGGCGATGCCGATACTTGTGCTCGATTCTTGCGGTGCATATTCAAACGCGCCCCGCATCCTCCCTCCGCAGATGCAGCGGCAGCGCCGGCAGTGGCGAAACGAGAAGATTGGCAGCAGAAGGCGCTCGATCACGGCTTCACGTATTGGCGCGCTCCGGACGCTCATGGCGTCGAATGCACCACGTCGCAAGCCGTCAATTTTCTTCAAGACGTGCTCGGTGTGGAAGTCGAGATCGAAAATGCAGTGCCGAAAGACGAACGGGCTGCGCTGGCCGCAGCGCTGGAAGCTGGTCGCTATACGCATGCGTCATCGAACACAGAAAAACATAGGGCCTTCAAGGATGGGTGGAACCAAGCCATGACTTTTTCCCGCGCCGCATTCCGGCAAGCCCGCGCGGCAGCATCGCGGCCCGCAGCGGCAGCGCTGGCAGACGTGCATTTGGATGCGCCGCTGTCATTGATCCCGCATCTTGTTGCGCAAGACGAGCAGGCGGTGAGCATGGCGCTTCTCAACATGAGCGATGCCATTTGTGCATGGCGCATTGAGGCCGGGAAGTACCGCGAGATTTCGTCATACGACCAATCCGCTTTCTCTGACGGATATGAGGCCGGCATGGCCGCTATGCTTTCGGCCCGCGCGGCAGCATCGCAGCCAGCAGCGGCAGCGGGGCAAGAGGCAACAGCGATTCCGGCTGGCTATGTGCTCGTGCCGAAGGTGATCACGCAGCCAATGATGCGCGCCAGTGGTATCGGCTCGCACTCGTGGGGTTGTGCTCTTGAAGCCGCGCCGCCCGCGCAGGAGAAGGACAATGACTGAACCGATTCTTTCGCGCGACCAGATCCTCAAGATCGTCCGCAAGACGCTTAAGGAGAACAACGACCGGGACAAGCTGTCGACGCAGCGGTTCGTTGACCTTGCTGCCGCCATCGAAGCCGCCGTTCTGGGGAAGGTTTTCGGGGAGCCGATCTACCAGATCGGAGACGGAAATGAGCTATGGCGCGATGTGGAAAAGGATGATTTCGATTTGACGCACCATACTCGCATCGTCTACGCCCTCACCCGGAGCAAGCCGTGAAGATCATCGATGACACTCGCGTTCGCGCTGCGCAACAGTGCCCGAACTGCGGCGGATGGTATCGCTTGGGATCGTGCTTCCATTCGTCGCCTGGGCCATTCGGAACCCTTTACGGAGTTTGCAAAGAATGTGCCGAAAAGCATCGAAAATGGGCTGAGGTGACGCAACAGGTCCTTGACATTCTTGAGAAAGAGCGCAATGCACGCTTCATTCGGCCTCAACAAGGAGCCACAACGTGACTGAGAGAGAAGAGTTTGTGAATTGGGTTGCAACCGAATGGCGCCCCGATGATGGAGCAGAACTGGTCGAGAAAGACTGGCCTCGCTTCGCCTTCGCTGCCTTCCAAGCCGGCCGCCGCACCACGCCCGACAGGGAGGAGATCATCGATGAACTTTGCTTGGCGCTTTGGGACGTGAGGAAGTTGACCGGAGAACTGTCTAGCGATCAGATCTGGACGATTCGGGAACATTTCCAGAAGCTCAAGACCGCCCCCAATGGAGAGAAGGGATGATCCACATCCATGCACCCAAGCCTTTCGAGGAAAGCTGTCAGTGCAATTTCTGTCCGACATGTCAGCGCATGCGGCGCATGTTCGTGAGCTACTACGAGTGGTATGGCGCCCGAATGATTTGTGCGGGATGTGGAGATCAGTGGGATGACGGTGAAATGTGCCCGCGCCCTTTCGAGCGAGGTTGGAGGAAGTCGATGATCCAATTCGCGATCCGAAACTTGGCACGAATTGGAGTGAAAGCATGATCGACATCTCGAATATGAAAACGCTGGCGGCACACCTTCGTGACGCTGATGAACAGTGCAGAGAATGCAAGATGTTTGAGACGGCGCAAGATTTCGCTATGGCCGCCACCGCCATCGACACCCTCCTATCGGAACTCGAAGCCCGAGAAGCGCATAGGCGGGATGCGCTGCCGGATGGCGTGCAAGTCTCCGAATATTGTCTTGCATCGGGCGTAGCGGTCATTCGCACTGCGCAACGCAGCGGACCGGATAAATGGAAGGTCATTGAAGGCTCCCATTGCCTCAACAAGAGCGGTGAGTGGGAATATGAACCTCTGCCAAGTTCGCGGACTGACGAGTTTTTAGCGCGATGCCGGTTCGATTCGGCACAAGAGGCTATTGACGCCGCCCTCGCGCAACGACAAGAAGGGGAAGACGATGAGCGGATGGTGTAACCCGAGGCAATGGGTGCGAATCACCCACAAGCCGACTGGCATCACTGCCGAGGCCAGCGGCGGTTGGAAAGCGTCACTCCACAAGCTCAAGAATCATGCAATGCAAGTCCTGCGTGCGCGGGTTCACGCGCGGCAGATGGGCCTCGAGAAGCCCACAGAAGTGACGCACGACTACGAGTTCCCAGACGACAAACCGTGGCCCGATGATGTGACGGAATTCCGTCGCCGCACCCCTGCTAGTGAGGGAGAACAGAAATGAAGATCTTCGCCTACGTCGGTATTTTCGTTTCGGCACTCTCTGTCGCCGGGATGCTTGGCCTCGGCCATTTTCGTCTGTACTACGGTCCCGAACCCGTTGTTTGCAAGGCGAATACGTGACCAGCGCGCTTCAACGAATCTTAGAGATCACACGCAAGGAATGGGGATATGGCGACGAAGCTGATACCGATCAAGGAATGGGCAGCAGCCATTTTCGGAGACCACACGCCGCATCAAAACACCCTGATGCGATGGGTTCACTCGGGAAAGATACTGCCTCGGCCGATGAAGGTAGGTCGGGGGTACTTTTGCCAACCTGACGCCGAGTACGTGGATGAAACAGCAGATCGAATCAATAGGATGATCCATGGCCGCCAGACCACGAAGCGTGCGTAACCGCACGTTGCCGCCCAACCTCTACCAGAAGAAAGACGGCTACTTCTGGTTTCGCAACCCGATCACGAAAGAGACGTTCGGGCTTGGCAGAAACAAGGAAGCGGCCGTTTCTCAGGCGAAGACTGCGAACGCTGATATTGAGCGGCGCCGCGGCGATACTTCCCTGCTCGCTCGCATGGATGGGGGCGATAGTCTCCTTTCGAAGTGGTGTGACACATACGAAGAAGGGTTGACAGGTCTTAAGCCGAACACCATGAGATCGATCAGATCCCAACTTGCTGCGATACGAGACGATGAGATCGGAGGCATGATCCTGGTTCACATTGCCCCGCGCCATGTCGCTGAATTTATAGAGCGGTGTGAACAGGCTCGCGGCGCACCAATGGCTACGAAGATTCGCTCTCGTCTGCGTGACGTGCTTAGATCGGCCATGGAACGGGGGGCTATCGAGGTTGGTAAGAACCCTGTCGAGGTGACATATAAGCCGAAGGTAGAGGTGAAACGCAGTCGCCTGACGCTCGATACGTATCGAGCTATTCTGGCCGAAGCGAGAAGCCACAAAAGTCGTCAGTGGGTAGCGAATGCGATGGAACTGGCCTTGGTAACAGGTCAGCGTCTGGAGGACGTATGCAGGATGTCGTTTGACGACGTGCACGACGGCTTCTTATGGGTCGAGCAGACCAAGGGGCGCGGACCGAACAGGCCCAAGCTCTGCATTCCCTTGACCTTGGCCCTCCCCGCAGCCGGGTTGGTTCTGGGAGACGTGGTGAAGAAGTGCCGCGATAGAGTGGTGTCGAAACATCTGATCCACTTTTCGCATGCCATTTCAAAGGCGAAGCCGGGGGCGCCAGCAGCACCTGGAACACTCAGTCAAGCATTCAAAGTGGCAAGGAACGCAGCGAAGATCGAGACGGAGAAAGGGCGCACTCCACCCACGTTCCACGAGCTTCGGTCGCTTGCCGCTCGGCTCTACTCGGATCAATACGGGAAAGACTTCGCACAGTCTCTGCTGGGCCACAAGTCGGCAGCCATGACGGCCGTCTATCGCGACTCCAGAGGGCAAGACTGGACCGAAATCAAGATCTCAAACGGTATTTAGTTTTTGACGATCTTTTGAATAATTTTGGACGATGGCCGCAGAAGGCCGTCGTATAAGTCGATAAGACGACGAGCGTATTCCATAGAGAAAAATGCTGTTCGAGAACGCGGCCTGCTTCTGCCGCTCGAGCGTGTTCGTCGTCGATCCGCATTCGAAATCGATCGTCCCGTTCTGCAGCAGCGGAATCCGGTTCTGCGACGTGATCGGAATCTCCTTCACCGTGAGGTTCGGCAGGTTCAGTTCCGTCTTCAACTGGTCGATGATGCGCGACGCGATGTCCCGCGAGTAGCCGATGTTCTTCTGCTGGTTGTCCGAATACGAAAACGGCACCGACGATTCGCGAATGCCCAGCGACACGATGCCCGTGTCCTTGATCTTCTTCAGCGTACCGGTGAGCGCCTGCGCATGCGCGGCGCCCGCCAGCGCACAGGACAGCGCGACAGCCAGCAAACGGAAGCGGCGATCCATGCTTTTCTCCTGACGAAACGTTGATCGAGTCGCGATCGTACGCCCGACAAAATTCGCCCCGTATCAGGGAAAGCGTCAGGCGCACTCCGCTGCGGCTAACTGAGGCTAACTGCGGCTACGCCGCGGGCAGCCGTTTTCCGTGGCGCGCAAAAACGCGCGCGCCCGCGCGTTTCGCCCGACCGGCCGCTTGCGGGCTCGCCCCCATCTTCTGTGCCATCCGTTCCAAACGCGCGTTCATGCTGCAATGCCGCAACGTAATCGTTTGCGTCTTGCTCTTTTTTCACACAAAACATACTCAAGAAGCCGCCACAGCGGCCGTTACCCAGTGCATGGCGCGTCGCAGCAACCCCGCCGCGACCACCAGACAAAAAACGACAAGGTCCGGTTTTGCCGGACCGGGCACACCGCCGGCACGACGGTTCTATACGAGGATCGACTTTCAACATGAAAGCCAAACGTTTCAATTTCGCGCTGGCGCGTTCCGCTCATGCGCGCATGCTCGCCGGCATGTTGTCTGCCGCCGCCCTCCTGCCCCTCGCCGGCTGCGGCGGCGGAGGCGGCGACGGCAGCAACCCGTCGCCGACCAACGCAGCACCGGCCCCCGCCCCGACGCCGGCCCCCGCGCCCGCCCCGACGGCCCCGCCCACCACGTCCGGCAGCAACGCCTGCACGACCCAGCAAGCCGCCGTGCAGATGGCCGCCCAGACCACGCCCGACGAGCCGCCGGTCGACCACCTGATCGTCAAGCTGAAGACGCTGACGGCCACGCGTGCGATGGCGGCCATCGACGACGGCACGCGGCTCGATGCGGTGATCCAGCGTTCGATGACGCGCTGGACGGCGCCGACGGCGACCGGCGCCGCACGTGCGTATGCGGCCTCGACGACGCAGACGCCGCTGAACGTGCAGGTCGAGCGAACGATCTCGAACGGCGCTGCCGTGCTGTCGCTCGGCCAGCGTGTCGCGGCCGCCGACGCGACGGCGCTCGCGCAGACATTCGCCGCCGACGCCGACGTCGACTACGCGGAACCGGATCACCCGATGAAGATCCGCGACACGCCGAGCGACCCCAGCTACAGCCAGCAGTGGTATATGTCCGACCCGACCGCCGGCATCGACCTGCCGCCCGCATGGACCACGACCAAGGGTTCGCCGACCGTCGTCACGGCCGTGCTCGACACCGGCTATCGGCCGCACCCCGACCTCGTCGGCAACCTGCTGCCCGGCTACAGCTTCATCACCAACGTCAACACCAGCAACAACGGCGTGTCGCGCGGCCCCGACGCGGCCGACCCGGGCGACTGGGTCACGCAGCAGGAACTCGACAACGCGAGCGGCCCGTTCTATCACTGCGAGAGCGAACCGAGCGCCAGCAGCTGGCACGGCACGCGCGTGATGGGCGTGATCGGCGCCACCGCCAACAACGGCATCGGCATCGCCGGCGTGTCGTGGCTCGGCCGGATCCTGCCGGTGCGCGTGCTCGGCAAGTGCGGCGGCGTGACGAGCGACATCGCCGACGCGATGCGCTGGGCGGCCGGCATTCCCGTCACCGGCGTACCGACGAACCCGACGCCCGCGAAAATCATCAACCTGAGCCTCGGCGGCGTCGGCGCGTGCAGCACGACGTTCCAGCAGGCGATCGACGACGTGAACGCGAAGGGCGTGACCGTCGTCGTCGCCGCCGGCAACGACGGCCTGTCGACCGGGCTCGACCAGCCCGCGAACTGCCGCGGCGTGATCAGCGTCGGCGCCACCGACGCGACCGGCCGCCGCGCATCGTTCAGCAACTTCGGCGCCAACATCACGCTGAGCGCGCCGGGCGTCAACATCCTGTCGACGGCCAACAGCGGCACGACGACGCCGGGCGGCGACACCTACGGCCCGGCGAGCGGCACCAGCCTCGCGACGCCGCAGGTGACGGGTGTCGCCGCGCTGATGCTCGCGGTAAACGGCAACCTCACGCCCGCGCAGATCCAGCAGAAGTTGCAAGGCGGCACGCGCGCGGCGAAGCTGGCGGCCGGCACGTCGTGCACCGCGATGCCGGCGGGCTCGGGCATTCTCGATGCAGGGATCGCCGTCGCGGCAGCCAACCAGTAACCGGTGCCCTGCCTCGACGCAGCCGCGCGCATGCCGACATGGCGTGCGCGCGGTTTGTTTTTTTCCGGCGGCCGGCGGCCCGGCGATCGCTCATCGACCCATTCCGTTTCTCGAAATAACACCTGACAAAAAGGTTGACGCTTCGCACGACGAGCCTTTACCATCGCCCCCGTCTAATTACATGGAGTGTTCTGTGAACACCGATGCGAGTTGTAGTTGGTGCTCGACCAACTTGACTGCTGCCTGAGGAAAACGCGCAGAGCCTCGTCTTCTGCCGCATCCCGGGAAGCAGGATGCGGCGTCCTTCCGGCCTGACCGGCCAGATTCCCCGCCGAATTTTTCGATGTTGTCGAATGCACGCGACGCGCCGTCGCGCGTGTGCGTTCGTGTTGCGCGCGGCGCCAGCCGCGTGCGTTTTCCGTTCGCGTGCCGTCCGGCCGCGCGCCTTCGTGCGTGCGCGGCTACCGATCGCCCGTGCCGATTACCCGCAACCGACAGGAGTGCAGATGAACTCAGACGACAGTAGTCGATTACCGCTCGCCGGTGCGACGCTGCGCATCGTCCGTCCGACCGCACTCCGCGCGCCGGCGAGCGTTCCCGCCTTTACCGATCCACAGCCGATCGCGTTTGACGCGACGCGGCGGGGAGCGCTCGTGCGTCGATAACGTCACGGCCGCTCCCCGCCCGCCGCCTCGCGCGCCAGGAGCGACCATGACACAACGAAACCATTCCCAGAAAAAACAGCGCGGCTTCATCAAGACCGGCCCCGGTCAGCAGAACGAACCGCGCATCATGCGCGCCGCGCAGGAAGCGGCCCGCCCGCTCGAAGACACGCTGAAGTCGCTGCGTACCAGCACGCGCGGCCTCACCTACGGCCAGGCCGCCGACCGCCTGCAGCACCACGGCCCGAACGAAATCGCGCACGACAAGCCGCCGCACTGGTCCCGCCAGTTGCTGATGTCATTCCACAACCCGTTCGTCTACGTGCTGCTGGTGCTGGCCGCCATCAGCTTCTTCACCGACGTCTACTTCGCGGCGCCCGGCGATCGCGACTACGTCGGCATGACGATCCTGCTGACGATGGTCACGATCAGCGCGCTGCTGCGCTTCGTGCAGGAATTCCGTTCGCTGCGCGCGGCCGAGAAGCTCAAGGCGATGGTCCGCACGACGGCCACCGTGCAGCGCGCGATCACCGATACCGCCGAGCCGGCGCGCCGCGAGGTGCCGATGCGCGAAGTCGTGCCGGGCGACATCGTGCACCTGTCGGCCGGCGACATGATCCCCGCCGACGTGCGCCTGCTCGCGTCGCGCGACCTGTTCATCAGCCAGGCCGTGCTCACGGGCGAAGCGCTGCCCGTCGAGAAATACGACACGCTCGGCGCGGTCGCCGGCAAATCGGCGAGCACCGGCACGGCCGGCGCGGCGAACGATGCGTCGACGCCGCTGCTCGATCTCGAGAACGTCTGCTTCATGGGCACCAACGTCGTCAGCGGCACGGCGACGGCCGTCGTCGTCGCGACCGGCGAAGATACGTACTTCGGTTCGCTTGCGCGCAACGTCGTGAGCCACAAGCGCATCGAGACGAGCTTCGACCGCGGCGTCGCGAGCGTGAGCTGGCTGCTGATCAAGTTCATGTTCGTGATGGTGCCGATCGTGTTCATGATCAACGGCCTGACCAAGGGCGACTGGCTGAGCGCACTCACGTTCGCGCTCGCGGTGGCCGTGGGTCTCACGCCCGAGATGCTGCCGATGATCGTCAGCGCGAACCTCGCGCGCGGCGCGATCGCGATGGCGCGCCGCAAGGTCGTCGTCAAGCGGCTGAACTCGGTGCAGAACTTCGGCGCGATGGACGTGCTGTGCACCGACAAGACCGGCACGCTCACGCAGGACAAGATCATCCTCGAACACCACCTCGACCTGTCCGGTCACAAGAACGAGGAAATCCTGCGGCTCGGCTGGCTGAACAGCTTCCACCAGAGCGGCCAGAAGAATCTGATCGACATCGCGGTCGTTGCACGCGCCGACGAGATCGGCGAACGCGCGAAGCCTCAGGGCTACAAGAAGATCGACGAGCTGCCGTTCGACTTCGTGCGCCGCCGCCTGTCGGTCGTCGTCGAGGATACGCGCGGCACGCACCTGCTGGTCTGCAAGGGCGCGGTCGAGGAAATGCTGGCCGTCTCCACGCATGTGCAGGATGAAGACGGCGTGCGCCCGCTCGACTTCGTCGCGCGCAAGCGGCTGCTCGAACAGGCCAACGCATACAACGAGGACGGCTTCCGCGTGCTCGTGCTCGCAACGCGCACGATCCCGCGCGGCGACGAACGCGAGCAGTACCGCACCGCCGACGAACGCGACCTCGTCGTGCGCGGCTTCCTCACCTTCCTCGATCCGCCGAAGGAGTCGGCCGCGCCGGCACTCGCCGCGCTGCGCGAGAACGGCGTCGCGGTGAAGGTGCTGACGGGCGACAACCCGACCGTCACGATGAAGGTGTGCCGCCAGGTCGGCCTCGAACCCGGCAAGCCGATCCTCGGCGCGGAAATCGAGGCGCTCGACGACGCAACGCTCGCGCAGGTCGTCGAACGCACGACCGTGTTCGCGAAGCTGACGCCGCTGCAAAAGGCGCGCATCGTCAAGGCGCTGCAGGCGAACGGGCACACGGTCGGCTTCCTCGGCGACGGCATCAACGATGCGCCCGCGCTGCGCGACGCCGACGTCGGCATCTCGGTCGACAGCGGCGCCGACATCGCGAAGGAAACCGCCGACATCATCCTGCTCGAAAAGAGCCTGATGGTGCTCGAGGAAGGCGTGATCAAGGGCCGCGAGACGTTCGGCAACATCCTGAAGTACCTGAACATGACCGCGAGCTCGAACTTCGGCAACGTGTTCTCGGTGCTCGTCGCCAGCGCGTTCCTGCCGTGGGAGCCGATGCTCGCGACGCAGCTGCTCGTGTTGAACCTGGTCTACGACACGTCGCAGATGCTGCTGCCGTGGGACAAGATGGATCCCGAGTTCCTGAAGAAGCCGCACAAGTGGGAAGCCGGCAACATCAGCCGCTTCATGCTGTGGGTCGGGCCGACGTCGTCCGTGTTCGACATCACGACCTACGTGCTGATGTGGACCGTGTTCGGCGCGGGCGCGATGTATCACCTGCACGGCGGCACGGGCGGCCAGATCGTGATGAACTCGGGCTGGTTCATCGAGAGCCTCGTGTCGCAAACGCTCGTGGTGCACCTGCTGCGCACGCAGAAGATCCCGTTCCTGCAAAGCACGGCCGCGCTGCCGGTACTGCTGTCGACGGTCACCGCGATCGCGATCGGCTGCTGGCTGCCGTTCTCGCCGTTCGCGGATGCGCTCGGCTTCATGCACCTGCCGGGCACCTTCTGGCTGTGGCTCGCCGCGACGATGGTCGGCTACATCCTGCTCGCGCAGATCGTCAAGACGATCTATGTGCGTCGCTACAAGCAGTGGTTCTGATTCCGTTCGGATAACGACGTGCCGGCCCGCGCGATGCGCGTGGGCCGGCCTTTCACGACGCTTCAAGGGTAATGCGATGAAAAGAATCCTTCCGCTCGCAGCCGCGAGCGCACTCCTCGCACCGCTCGACGCCTATCCGGCCCACCCGCTCGTCAGCGACGATACGGGCACGCAGGGCAATGCGAACTGGCAGTTCGAGTTCAACGCCGAGGAAACCTCGAAACAGGAAGACAGCGGCCGCCACCAGCTATGGAACGCGACGCTCACGCGCGGGTTCGGCGAACACGTCGACCTCTATGTCAACACGCCTTATACGCATCTGCAAACGCGCACCGACGAAAACGGCGCGGGAATCGGCGATGTCGAGATCGGCATGAAATGGCGCTTCGTCGAACGCGGGCCGCTGTCGCTCGCGCTGAAACCGAAGGTGACGATGCCGACCGGCAACGACAGTCGCGGGCTCGGCACGGGCCGCGTCGGCACCGGCGCGACGCTGCTCGCACAGGCCGACGTCGCGCGCTTCTCGCTGCTCGCGAATGCGGGCCTCGCGTACCAGCCGAATCGTCAGGGCGACCTGACGTCGGTCTGGGCCGTGTCGGGCGCGGCGCTCTACAAGGCAACCGACCGGCTGCAGCTCGTGGTCGACGTCGGCATGTCGCGCAACACCGAAAGCACCGCCGGCGCGAATCCGGCGTTCGTGCTCGCGGGCGCGATCTATTCGCCGACACGCTGGCTCGATCTCGACGTCGGCTACCGGCGTGGGCTGAACGACCAGACCTATCGTCATTCGGTGATGGGCGGCATGACGGCGCGGTGGTGATACACAGGCTGGCGCGGTGCACGCGTCGAGCCGCAACACGACGGGCCGCCGTTCATTCACGGCGGCCCGTTTTTTCATTCATCCGGCGTCGTTCGCGCCGAACAGTTGCGCGCACACGGTGCGCCCTTCGTCGGTCAGCGCGGCGCTGCCGGTGCCGTCCTCGTTCAGCGTCGTCGCGCTCAGGCCCGCGGCATCGAGCTGCGTCAGCACGCGGCGCAAAGTGCTCATCGGCAGTTGCGCGCGCTTCGCGATCTTCGGCAGCGACCACGTCTTGCCGGCCGGATCGCTCGCGGCCTCGTTCAGCGTCGCGAGCGTCGCAACGAGTGCGGGATCGAGCGGGGATTCGTCGGATTCTGAAGTCATCGGTTCGGGTTCGTGAGCCGGTGCCGGACCGGCAGTCATCCAGGATGCAATCGCGGACACTATACGCCGCGTCACGCACCCTTGATCGCGGCACGCATGAACGACACGAAATGCGTCGTGACGGGATCGTCGCGACCCGACAGCCACGCCAGCCCCACGCGCCACTTCGCGTCCCTGCCGTCGAGCGGCAGCACCGTCGCGTCGCGCAGCAGGTACTGCGCGCGCGACGGGATGAACGCGACGCCGACACCGGCCGCGACCGACGTCAGCACCGACTGCACATCTTCCGCCTGCTGCGTCACGTGCGGCACGAAGCGGCGCTCGATGCACCATCGGTCGATCTGGGCAGCGAGCCCCGGGCCGCGCGCCCGCTGCAGCGCGATGAAACCGATCTCGTTGAGCACGTCGAGGTCGGCCGGCACGCGCTTGAAGCCGAGGTGCGGCGGCACCGCGAGCGCGAGCCCTTCGTCGATCACCTTGAACGACGACAGCCCGTCGTCGGACGGCAGGCGCAGGAAGCCGGCGTCGAGCTTGCCTGCGCGCAGCCGGCGCGTCTGCTCGGACGACGACAGGTCGCTCAGCGTGACGGCGATGCCCGGATTGCGGCGACGAAATTCCGCGACCAGCTTCGGCACGAGCGTCAGCACGGACAGGCAGATGCCGAGCCGCAGATGCCCGCGCTGTCCGCTGGTCGCCTCCCGCGCACGCGCGAGGATCTCGTCGGCATCGCGCACGAGCGCCTGCGCGTCGGGCAGGAAGCGTTCGCCGAACGGCGTCAGCTCCGCGCCGTGCCGCCCGCGCTCGAACAGCTTGCCGCCGAGGCTCGCCTCGAGCGCGCCGATCTGCTTGCTGAGTGCCGGCTGGCTCATGTGCAACGCACCGGCCGCGCGGCTGAAATGGCACAGCTCGGTGACCGTCAGGAACGTTCGCAGCAGTTTCAGTTCCATTCTTGAAGGGAATCGTAACGATCGAAATATTCATTTTACTGATCGAATGCAATGACGTTCAATACGGGCATGCCCTTCCCGGAATTTACTGTCATGTCACTAGATCACGTGTCCGAATGCGTGGCGGCCCCATCCTGCGATGGCGCGGTTGCAAACGAACGCACCGCCGCCGTCGATACGCGCGCACCGAAACGTCGTGCCGAACGCAGCGACGGACGCAGCCGCCGTTTTCGCTTCGGCGATGCGATCGAAGACGCGCCGCCACGCGCCGTGACGGGTTCGATCGCGATCAGTTTTGCGGTCGTGTCGCGGCGGAACTGGCCGCGCTGAACTGCGCCCACCTCCTGCGGTGCGCCTGTCCGGCACGGCGCGCCTTTACGATTTTCATCACACGCACGCCGTTGACCGGCAGCAAAATAACGACACGAATCTGCGTGCATCACGCGCCATTGCGCGCGATCCAATCGTCATCGCCACGCGATCGACCGTATAATTTCCCGCACCCGCTGACCGCCCATACATTCCGCGCAGCCGCATCGCGCGTGAAAAGGAGACTTTCGCTTGACCGGCCTCATCGCGCGCCTGCCTCGCGCCCGGACCACCCTGATCCTCGCCCTCTCGTTCCTGCTGCTCGCGTTCGCCGCGAACGCGTCCGCGCAGCGCACGCAGCCGCATCGCACCGCGCACGCCCACGCGCATACGAAGGCGGTCAAGAAGAAGCCTGCCCACCGCAAGATCAAGGCCGTCAAGCATCGCCGTCTGCACGCGAAGCATCGTGCAGTCAAGCGTCATGCGGCGCCGGCCCCGCAACATCGCCGCGCGAAGCGCACGACCGCCGTACGCCCGCGCCCGGCGGCCGCCAAACCGCGCCTGATGGCAAGCTGCGGCTATAGCCCGCGCGCGATCAGGTTGTTGCATTCACGCGCAGCCTATGTGCTCGACGTCGACTCCGGCACGCCGCTGCTGGCCCGCAACGCGCGCACCGTGCGGCCGATCGCGTCGATCTCGAAGCTGATGACGGCCGTCGTCGCACGCGACGCCGACCGTCCGCTGAACGGCGTGCTGCGCGTCACCGCGCACGATCGCGACACGATCAAGTTCACCGGCTCGCGATTGCAGGTCGGCTCGGAGCTGTCGCGCCGCGACATGTTCCATATCGCGCTGATGTCATCGGAAAACCGCGCGGCCGCCGCGCTGAGCCGCGACTATCCGGGCGGGCGCGCCGCGTTCGTCAAGGCGATGAACCGCGAAGCGCGCCGGCTCGGCATGCGCCGCACGCACTTCAGGGAGCCGACCGGCCTGTCGCCTCACAACGTGTCGACGGCCGAGGATCTCGCGAAGCTCGTCGGCGCGGCGGCGCAGGATCCGCTGATCCGCTATTTCTCGACGGATACGTCGACCACCGTGCGCCCCGGCGACGGCGAGCTGCTGTACGTGAACTCCGACCCGCTCGTCCGCTACCGCCGCCTGCCGATCCGGCTGCAGAAGACGGGCTTCATCAACGAATCGGGGCACGGCGTCGTGATGCGCATGCGCGTGAAGGGCCGCCGCGAAACGGTGGTGCTGCTCGGCGCGCCGACGCGCGCCGGCGTATCGAGCGACGCACTCAAAATCCATCGCTGGCTGACCTGCTCGATCCAGTAAGCGCGCACAGGCGGCCGGCGCGTTCACCCTACGGGAGCGATGCCATGCAGCGCGAATACCGCTTCAGCGCATTCGGACGGCTGCTCGCCGTCGTGCGCGCGAACGGCCGCTGGACCGTGTTCGATCTCGGCGCCGAAGGCAAGCGGCGCCCGGCCGACCTGCAGATTCCATCCGCGCTCGCCGCGGACGAACTCGCGCAATATCTCGGCGACCTGCTGCACGAGAACGCCACGCCTAAATACAGCGAAGTCGTGCCGGTCGCCCTGCCCCGCCGCACGTAACCGCGTGCCGGGCGGTGCCGCGATCTGCCGGCCAATTCGACAGTTAAACTTGCAAGTTTAACTGTCGTGTTCTATGATCCGCCGCATGAACCCGCCACGCAAACCCGGCGTTTCCGCCGACCTCGTCGCCGCCGACCTGACCCTCGCGGTCGGCCAGTTGATCCGTCGGCTGCGCTCCGAGATCGAATCCGAAGGGCTCGGCATGTCCCAGACGAGTGCGCTCGCGCGGCTCGAACGGCACGGGCCGATGACGACCGCCGATCTCGCGCGCGCCGAGGCGATGAAACCGCAGTCGATGAAGGCGATCCTCGCGAGCCTCGAGGAAGACGGTCTCGTCGAACGCGAACCGCATCCGACCGATGGTCGCCAGATCCTGTTCATGCTGACCGCCGCTGGCCTCCACGCACGCCGCAAGCGCAATGCCGCGAAGCACAAGTGGCTTGGCGCGGCGATCGAAAGGCTCGCCCCCGAAGACATCGACACGCTCGCCGCCGCGATCCCGCTGATTCGCCGCATCGGCGAGCAATGACCCCGGCCTGCGTGCCACGCGGCATTCGCGCGCCCGCCTTCCTTCGTCCATTCCACGGAGCCCCATCATGAGCGCAACCCGTCTCGACACGAACACGGCACTCGTCGTCATCGACCTGCAGAAAGGCATCGTCGCCCTCCCCACCGCACACCCGGTCGCGCCGGTGATCGCGCACACCCGTGAATTGCTCGACGCATTCCGCAGCCGCGACCTGCCGGTCGTGCTCGTCAACGTCGCCGGCGGCGCGCCGGGCCGCACGCAGCAGCAGGTGCGCGTGGACGCCCTGCCCGCCGACTGGACCGAACTCGTGCCCGAGCTGAACCGGCAGCCGGGCGACCATGCCGTGACGAAAAAGACCTGGGGCGCATTTACCGGTACGGATCTCGACGCGCACCTGAAGGCGGCCGGCGTCACGCAGATCGTGCTGACCGGCGTCGCGACGAGCATCGGCGTCGAATCGACCGCGCGACAGGCCCACGAACTCGGCTACAACGTGACGCTCGCCGTCGACGCGATGACCGACCTCAACTCGGACGCGCACGCGAACAGCGTCGAGCGCGTGTTCCCGCGCCTCGGCGAAACGGGCTCGACGCAGGACATCGTCGCGCTGCTCGACCGGCGCGGCGCGTGAGCGACCGACGCGCGCAGCCGGCGGGCCCCGCAGCCGGCCGGCTCGATCCGTCGATCTGGAAGGTCAGCGCGGTCGCGACGCTCGGCTCGCTGCTGTCGCAGCTCGACGCGACGATCGTCAACGTCTCGCTGTCGAGCCTCGCGACCGACCTGCACGCGAGCCTGTCGACGATCCAGTGGGTGACGAGCGGCTACCTGCTCGCGCTGACGCTGGTGCTGCCGCTGAACGGCTGGCTCGTCGACCGCATCGGCGCGAAGGCGCTGTACCTGTGGTGCTTCTCCGCGTTCACGCTCACATCCGCGCTGTGCGGGCTCGCGTGGTCCGCGCCGTCATTGATCGCGTTCCGCGTGCTGCAAGGCGTCAGCGGCGGGCTGCTCGCACCGATGGCGCAGATGATGATCGCGCGCGTCGCCGGCCAGCAGATGGCGCGCGTGATCGGCTACGCGGCGGTGCCCGTGCTGCTCGCGCCGATCCTCGGCCCCGTGGTCGCCGGCGCGATCCTGCAATACGCGTCGTGGCGCTGGCTGTTTCTCGTGAACCTGCCCGTCGGCGTGCTGGCGCTCGCGCTGGCCGTGCGGTTCCTGCCCGGCGACCGTGACGAAGCACAACGACGCGAACTCGACTGGATCGGTCTCGCGCTGTTGTCGCCGGGCCTCGTGCTGTTCCTGTACGGCGCCGAACGGATCGGCACGGCGCCCGGCATCGCCGCGATCGCATGCTCGGCGCTGCTGCTCGCCGCGTTCCTGCGCTTCGAGCAACGCAAGGGCGAACACGCACTGATCGATCTCGCGCTGTTTCGCTCCCGCGTATTCGGCGCAGCGGCCGGCACGCAGTTTCTGTCGAACGGCGCGATGTACGCGGGCCAGATGCTGATCCCCGTGTTCCTGATCCAGGCGTGCGGGCGCTCGCCGGGCGAGATGGGTTGGCTGCTTGCGCCGCTCGGGCTCGGCATGCTCGTCACCTATCCGTCGATGGGCGCGTTGACGAGCCGGTTCGGCGTGCGCCGGCTGGCCGCCGCCGGTGCGTTGCTCGCCCTCGTCGCGACGCTGCCGTTCGTGTCCCTCGCGCTGACCGGCTACGATCCGTACGTGCTCGTGGCCGCGCTGTTTTTGCGCGGCATGGGCCAGAGCGCGATCGGCGCGCCGTCGATCTCCGCCGCATATGCGTCGGTCGAGCGCCGCAACCTGCCGATGGCGACGACATCGCTCAATATCGTGCAGCGCCTCGGCGGCCCGACGTTCACGACGATATGCACGCTGTTCCTCGCATGGCGGCTACAGGCCGAATCGTCGGCGGGCGGGGGCACGCAAGCCGCCGCATACGCGTGGGCGTTCGGCCTGCTTTGCGTGCTGCATGCGGCGAGCTTCGTCACGACGCTGCGGCTGCCGTTGTGGTCGGCCGGTACGGGCGGACGAACTGCCGGCGCCGCGCGCGCCGGTTCGCGCTGAACGTGGACGCGCCGCCGCGATGCGCGCGCAGCGTCGCTACGGCAGCCACATCGGCACGATCGACACCACGAGCAGCACGCCCAGCCCCGCATTCAGGCAGCGCCACTGCCGCTCCGTGCGCAACACGCGCGCGAACAACAGCCCGGCGAAACACCACAGCGACAACGACGCCATCGCGGCCAAGCCGAACGCCAGCCCGAGCAATACGCCGAGCCGCGCCGGCCCGGACGCGAGCGCGGCGAACGACGCGGCCGCGCCGAGCGTCATCGCCCAGCCTTTCGGGTTGTGCCAGAGCATCCAGACGCCGCTGACGAACCCTTGCGGCCGGTGCACGGCGGCATCGAGCCGCGGCTTGCCGCCGCGCCCGATGCGCACGGCCAGCCACACGAGATACAGCGAGCCGGCCGCCTTCATCGCGAGCTGCAACGCGGGCAGCGCAAGCAACACGCTGCCGAGCCCGGCCGCGGCGGCGGCCGCCATCGACGCCAGGCCGGCCGCGATGCCGGCCATCAGCGGCAGCGACCGCCGATAGCCGAAATGGGCGCCCGATGCGGTTGCGAGCGTCGTCGCGCCGCCCGGCGTCACGGTGGACACGATCACGAACAGCATCAGCGGCAGGTAGTCGCGAAGCAGCACGGAAGCTCCCGGTTGTCGTCGTCGAAGCTCCCGTTTTACCCGCGATCTTGCCATTACGACAGCGAAAGCTTTTTATGTCTGCCATTAGCATTCATAATCCGACGCATGGTACGCAATCTCGACATCGCGCTGCTGCGCGCCTTCGTCACGGTCGCCGATCATCGCAGCATGACGGCGGCCAGCCGCGCGCTGCACCTGACGCAAGGCGCGGTCAGCCAGCAGGTCGCGCGGCTCGAAACGCTGTCCGGCCCGCTGTTCGTCCGCGAGCATCGCAACCTGCTGCTCACCGCAGCCGGTGAGCGGCTGCTCGAACAGGCGCGCCGGCTGCTCGCCGTGCATGACGCGCTGCTGACCGACCTGACGGCCGGCGCGGTCGACGGCGCCGTTCGCCTCGGCGCACCGCAGGATCTCGTCGGCACCTGTCTCGCGCCGATCCTGAAAGGCTATGCGCAGGCGCATCCGCAGGTCGCGCTCTCGCTCGTGTGCGCGGCATCGCCGGAACTGCGCCGGGGGCTCACGCAGGGCGATCTCGACGTCGCGCTGATCGAGGCGCCGGTCGGGCCGTCGCGCGGCGAATGCATCGCGGTCGACCGGCTGGTCTGGGTCGGTGCGAAAGGCGGCACCGCGCACCGGAACACGCCGCTGCCGGTGTCGATGGTCGCGCAGACCTGCGCGTTCCGCCCGACCGTGCTCGACGCGCTGCGCGGCAGCGATCGCGCGTGGCGCACCATGTTCGAGAACGGCAGCTTCGACGCGACGGCCGCGACCGTGCGCGCCGATCTCGCGGTGACCGTGTGGCTCGCGTCCACCGTGCCGGCCGACCTCGACATCCTGCCGGCCGGCAGCGGCCTGCCCGCGCTGCCGAACTTCGCGATCAACCTTCATCTGCCGCGCGGCCAGCGCACGCCGGCCGCGACGGAACTGGCCCGCCACCTGCGCAACGGCTTTGCGCGCTTGCGCGCGGCCGCGTAGCGCGCGGTTCACGCTATACGGTGCCGGGCTCCTGCGGCGCCTGATGCAGCGTCTCGAAGATGCGCGACGCGCCGACGACCTCGGTGATCCGGTGACGATCCATGTCCGCGCGCAGATAGCGGTTGACGCGCCCGAACAGCACGCCGATCCCGCGCGCGGGCAGCATCCTGACGAGATCGGTCATGACCTGGGAACTGATCACCGAGAGCTACCAGAACTGGCGCGGAATGACCGAAGCGGGCGGCCGCCGCATCAAGCGCGCGCTGTTCGTCGACGCGACGAGCGTACGCTTTCTCGCGAACGACGAGATCGAACGGCTCGAACGCCTGACGCTGCTGAAGGACTATCTCGAGGACAAGGTCGACGCGATCGAGCAATGAAACGGCACGCTCGGCGCGGCCGCCGCCTGCCACCCGGCATTGCGCCGTTCACCTCGCTGCGCACTCCGATGCGAGCCGCCCCAGCAGCTTCAGCGCTTCCTCGATCTGCCGCGACCACGGATAGCTGTAGTTGAGCCGGATGAAATGCCGGTAATCGGTGCCCGCCGAGAACATGTGCCCGGGCCCAACGGTGATCCGCTGAGCGAGCGCGAGCGTGTAAAGCCTCATCGCATCGACCTGCGACGGCAGCTCGACCCACAGCACATACCCGCCCTGCGGCTGCGACAGCCGCGTGCCTTCCGGAAAGAACCGCCGCACCATCGCGCTCATCAGGCTCGCCTGCTGCGCGTACTGCTTGCGCATGCGCCGCAGATGGAAATCGTAGCCGTCATGTTTCAGGTACTCGGCGATCGCCAGTTGCTCGATCGCGGGCGTCGCGAGCGTGTTCAGGAATTTCAGCTTCTCGACCTGGTCGCGGTAGCGGCCGGGCATCGCCCAGCCGATCCGGTAGCGCGGCGACAGGCTCTTCGTGAACGACGCGCAATGCAGCACGAGCCCGTCGCGATCGAACGATTTCAGCGCGCTCGGCGTCGTGTCGCCGAAGTGCAACTCGTGATAGACGTCGTTCTCGATCGCCGGCACGCCGTGCTTCGCCAGCAGCTCGACGAGCGCGCGCTTGCGCGCGTCGGGCATCTGGAAGCCGAGCGGATTCTGGAAATTCGGCATCACCATGCACGCGGCGATACGCTCGCGCTCGAGGATCCGTTCGAGCGCGTCGAGATCGATGCCGTCGACCGGATGCGTCGCGACTTCGAGCGCGCGCATGCCCATCCGCTCGATCGCGTGCAGCATCGCGTAGAACGTCGGCGACTCGACGGCGATCGTGTCGCCCGGCTTCGCGACGGCCTGCAGGCACAGGTTGATCGCCTCGGTCGCGCCGATCGTCATCACGATCTCGCCCGGCTCGACCGCGATTCCGCGCTCCGCATAACGCCGCGCGATCTGGCGGATCAGTTCCTGGTTGCCGGGCGGCAGGTCGTCGATCACGCCCCAGCGCGTACGGCGGCGTCCGATCGCCTGCGCATAACGCGCGAGCCGCTGCACCGGGAACTGCGATGCATCGGGATACGGCGAACCGAGCGGCACCGCATCGTCGCGCGCGATCGAGCGCAGCGTCGACAGCACGAGCCGGCTCACGTCCACCGCCGACGGCTCGGCGGCCGGCGCCGACATGTGCAGTTCGGCCTCGGTCGGCGCCGCCGCGCGCGCCCGCACGAAATAGCCCGACTGCGGCCGGCTTTCGATCAGGCCGCGGCTTTCGAGCACGAGGTATGCGCGCAGCACCGTCGTGACGCTGAGCTGCTGCTGCCGGCTCGCCTGCCGCACCGAAGGAATCCGCTCGCCGGGCCGATACACGCCGCGCTCGATCTGCGCCTGGAGATCGTCGGCCAGTTGTTCGTAACGCTTCACGCGCCTCCCTTTCAACTTCCCTTCAACAACACAGTTGCGATCCGCACTGTATGAATGGCCGAAACTGTACTCTTTTTTGAAGTGAACAGGTGTACACACAGCCGGACGGGTGCCGCGCGTACTCTGCACCCATCGACCCCGACACCTGCTGCACCATGAAAAAGAAATCCGCCACCGCGCGCATCGAACCGTACACCCACCCGGCCGCCGGCTGGGGCGCGCTGAAAGCCGTCACGATCAACTTGATCAAGGAAAAGGTCGCCGGCGGCAACTACCGTACGCTGCTGCGCCAGAACCAGCCGGACGGCTTCGACTGCCCCGGCTGCGCGTGGCCCGACCGCCAGCACGCATCGACGTTCGAATTCTGCGAGAACGGCGTGAAGGCGGTGGCCGCCGAAGCGACGAGCAAGCGCGTGACGCCCGAATTCTTCGCCGCGCATACGGTCACCGAGCTGCTCGAACAGTCGGATTTCGAACTCGAACAGCACGGCCGGCTCACCGACCCGATGGTGTACGACGCGCAGACCGACCGCTACGTGCCGATCGCGTGGGACGATGCGTTCGAACTGATCGCGCGCCACCTGCGCGCACTGCCCGACCCGAACCAGGCCGCGTTCTACACGTCCGGCCGCGCGAGCAACGAAGCGGCGTTCCTGTACCAGCTGCTCGTGCGGCGGTACGGCACGAACAACTTCCCCGACTGCTCGAACATGTGCCACGAGGCGACGAGCCGCGGGCTGCCCGCGTCGGTCGGCGTCGGCAAGGGTACCGTCACGCTCGACGATTTCGAGCATGCGGACACGCTGCTGATCTTCGGCCAGAACCCCGCGACCAACCATCCGCGGATGATGGGCGAACTGCGCGAGTGCGCGAAGCGCGGCGCGACGATCGTGTCGATCAACCCGCTGAAGGAGCGCGGCCTCGAACGCTTCGCCGATCCGCAAAGCCCGCTCGAGATGTTGACGATGTCGGGCACAAAGATCGCATCGACGTTCATCCAGCCGACGATCGGCGGCGATTTCGCGCTGATCAAGGGGATGGCGAAGCGCGTGCTCGAACTCGACGACGCCGCGCGCGCCGCCGGTGCGCCGCGCGTGCTCGACACCGCGTTCATCGGCGAGCACACGGCCGGCTTCGACGCGTTCGCCGACGACCTGCGCAATGAAAGCTGGTCCGCGCTGACGGCCGAAAGCGGCGTGCCGTACGAGCAGATCGACGCCCTCGCGCAGCTGTATGCGCGCAGCGAGCGCGTGATCGCGACGTGGGGCATGGGCATCACGCAGCACAAGCATTCGGTCGCCACCGTGCAGATGCTGACGAACCTGATGCTGATGCGCGGCAACATCGGCCGCCCCGGCGCGGGCCTGTGCCCGGTGCGCGGCCACTCGAACGTGCAGGGCAACCGCACGGTCGGCATCGAGGAAAAGCCGTCACAGGCGTTCCTCGACCGGCTCGGCCACGTGTTCGATTTCGAACCGCCGCGCCATCACGGCTACGACGTCGTCGAGACGATCGAGGGAATGCTCGAAGGCCGCGTGAAGGTGCTGATCGGCCTCGGCGGCAACTTCGCGATGGCGACGCCCGACACGCCGCGCACGTGGGAAGGCATGCGCCGCTGCGACCTGTCGGTGCACATCACGACGAAACTGAACCGCAGCCACCTGATCCACGGCCGCGACGCGCTGATCCTGCCGACGCTCGGCCGCACCGAAATCGACCTGCAGGACAACGTCGCGCAAGGCGTGACGGTCGAGGATTCGATGAGCATGGTCCACGTGTCGTACGGGATGAACAAGCCGGCATCGCCGAACCTGATGTCGGAGCCCGCGATCGTCGCGCATATGGGCCACGCGCTGTTCGGCAGCGGCAAGATCGACTGGCTCGCGTACAAGGACGACTACGCGAAGATCCGCGACGCGATCGAGGCGACGCTCGACGACTTCTACGACTACAACACGCGCATCGCGCGGCCGGGCGGCTTCCACCTGCGCGTCGCCTCGCGCGACCGCGAATGGCTCACGCCGACGGCCAAGGCGAACTTCATCGCACACGCGCTGCCGACCGACACGCCGATCCAGCGCGCCCGCGCGCTGCACGGCGAACGCCTGATGACGCTGATGACGACGCGCTCGCACGACCAGTACAACACGACCGTCTATGGGCTCGACGACCGCTATCGCGGCGTGTTCGGCCAGCGCCGCGTGGTGTTCGTCAACCGCGACGATCTCGCGATGCTCGGCCTGAAGGCCGGCGAATGGGTCGACATGGAAACCGTGTGGCACGACGGCATCGAGCGGCGCGCGGACGGCTTCCTGCTCGTCGAGTACGACATCCCGCGCGGCTGCATCGGCGCGTACTACCCGGAAACCAACCCGCTCGTGCCGCTCGACAGCGTCGGCGACGTGTGCAACACGCCGACGTCGAAGTCGGTGCCCGTGCTGCTGCATCGCGCGGCCGCCCCGGCATCGATCGCCGCCTGACGGAGCCCGACGATGATCGTTCGTCCGCGCGAGCACTGGCTGCGGATGCTGCTCGTCTGGAACGGCTCGGTGCTGCCGACCATCCTGCCGCAGCTCGTGCTGACGCTCGCGATCAGCCTCGTCGCGGTGTGGGGCGGCGGCCGCGTGCTCGGCGAAAAGGTGCCGCTGAACCCGACGCCGTTCACGCTGATCGGCCTTACGCTCGCCATCTTCGCCGGGTTTCGCAACAACGCGAGCTACGACCGCTACCGCGAGGCGCGGCAGCTGTGGGGCGGCGTGCTGACCGCCACACGCACGCTGGTGTCGCAAGCGCTCTGCTACGGCGCGGTCGATCGCGACGACGATGCGCGGCGCGCGTTCGTGCGAACGGTCGTCGCGTTCGTCTATGCGCTCAAGCATCAACTGCGCGGCACCGATCCGGCCGCGGACCTGCGCGCGCTGCTCGACAGCGGCACCTATGCGCACGTCGCCGCCGCGCGGTTCCGCCCGGTCGCGATCGTGCACGGGCTGCGCGAAGCATTCGCCGCGCGCGCCGATGCGGGCCGCCTCGCCGACACGCGCCTGTGGATGCTCGACGCGCGCCTCGACGATCTCGTCGCGATGGTGAGCGGCTGCGAGCGCATCGCGTCGACGCCGATCCCGTTCTCGTACGACGTGCTGCTGCACCGGACCATCTATGCGTACTGCGTGCTGCTGCCGTTCGGCCTCGTCGACTCGATCGGCGCGGCGACGCCGTTCGTCACCGTGTTCGTCGCGTATACGCTGATCGCGCTCGACGCGATCGCGCATGCGATCGCCGAGCCGTTCGGCGACGGGCCGAACCATCTCGCACTCGATGCGATCACGCGGCAGATCGAACGCACGCTGCTCGAACTGAACCGCGAACCGCTGCCGGCGGAAGTGACGCCCGGCCGATCCTATCGGCTCACCTGACGCGCGCCGCAAACACCAGACGTAACGAACGCTTGCAATCGATACAGGCGGAAACGTCAACAGCCGGTGCCCGCTCCGCGTTTTTTCATCAAGCGCCCACGATTCGGGCGCGCAACGACAGGAGAAAACACCATGCGAGCCCTTACCCGCCATCTCGCGATCTCCGCCACCCTGATGTCGGTACTGACCGGCACCGCGTTCGCCGACACGCCGTGGCAGCAGGCGCATCCGCGCCGCGAAGAGGTCAACCAGCGTCTCGCGAACCAGAATCGCCGTATCCATCACGAAGTGAAGGAAGGCGAGATGTCGCACGCACAGGCCGCGCGCCTGCACCGCGACGACCGCAAGATCCGCCGGGAAGAGCGGGACATGGCCGCGCAGGATCACGGCCACATCACCAAGAGCGAACAGCGCGTGCTGAACCAGCAGGAAAATGCGGTCGGCAACAAGATCGGCCAGTAAGCGACCACAACAAGCGCCCAATCGCCATCGCCTGAAACGCCCGCTGCCGCCGTGCGGCAGCGGGTGCTTGTTGTATCGAATCGTTTCAACGTGCCATCCGCGTCAAATGCCGCGGGTATACTCCGTCGTCAGCCGCTCGCCGTATCGACCGTCAAAAACGGCCCGATTCCGGGCGGTTTCGTCGCGAAGCTTCGCGTTTCGCCTCCCCCGCGCCCCAGCCTCGACACGAGACACTCGACGATCCGACCATGAAACGATTCCTGCTGCTCCTTCCCGCCGCCCTGCTCGCCGCCTGCGGCTCCGCTCCCTCGTCCAACTCGGCCGCATCCGGCGCAGCGCCGATGATCTATGTGTCGTCGCAACGTCCGGCCCACGCGATCGCCAACTGCCTCGACAGCCGCCTGTCCGGCACCGAGCAGTCGCAGCACAACGGCGTGACCGACATTGCCGTCGGCTCGAATGCGTACTTCGTCACGCTGACGCCGTCGGGCAACGGCTCGGTCGTCAAGGTCGTGCGCGGCTCGGGCAGCGAGCCGCCCGAGGAAGCGATGCGCTTCGCGATCGCGCGCTGCGTGATCTGATCCGCAGCCTGCCGGCGCCGGGCGCCCGCCCGGCCCGCTCCCGCGCGCCACCGCGCGCGCATCGAATATTTTCATCCGGGTAGCCGTCGATGAGAGAATCGCACCCACGATTCCTTTTCAACGGAGCCCGCATGAAGCACCTGCTGTCCCGGCTGTTCGTCAGCGCCGCGCTCGTCGCGCTTGTTCCGGCGCTGCCGGTGCAGGCCGCCACGCCGCCCGGCATCTTCGTCGTCGCCACGCAGCTCGGCGAATTCACGACCCTCGACCCGAGCGGGATCTACGAACTGGTGCCGTCCGAGTACGTCGCGAACACCTACGAACGCCTGGTGCGCGTCGACCTGAAGGACCCGACGCGCTTCGACGGGCAGATCGCGCAATCGTGGACGGTCGGCGCCGACGGCGTGACCTACACGTTCAAGCTGCGCCCGGGCCTCACGTTCCACTCCGGCAACCCGGTGACCGCCGACGACGTCGCGTGGTCGCTGCAGCGCACCATCCTGCTCGACAAGGGGCCGGCCGGCGTGCTCGCCGATCTCGGCCTCACGAAGGCGAACGTGATGCAGAAGGTACGCGCGATCGACCCGCAGACCGTCGTGCTCGAAACCGACCGCAAGTACGCGCCGAGCTTCGTGCTCAACGTGCTGAGCGCGTGCCCGGCATCGGTGTTCGACAAGAAGCTGCTGCTGTCGCACCAGCAGGGCAACGATTTCGGCAGCGGCTGGCTCAGGACCAACGACGCGGGCTCGGGCCCGTACCAGTTCGTCAAGTGGACGCCGAACGAAAGCATCGTGCTGCAGCGTTTCGACAAATACCGCACGCCGTACTCGATGAAGCGCGTCGTGCTGCGCCACGTGCCCGAAGCGTCCGCGCAGCGGCTGCTGCTGGAAAACGGCGACGCCGATGCCGCGCGCAACCTGAGCCCCGACAGCCTCGCCGCGCTGACGAAGGCCGGCAAGATCAAGGTCGCGTCGTGGCCGGTGTCCGCACTGCTGTACCTGAGCCTGAACACGAAGAACCCGAACCTCGCGAAACCCGACGTGCAGCAGGCGATGAAATGGCTCGTCGACTACGACGGCATCCAGCGCAACATCGTCAGCACGACCTACAAGGTGCACGAAACCTTCCTGCCCGAAGGCTTCCTCGGCACGCTGAACGCGCGGCCGTACAAGCAGGACGTCGCGAAGGCGAAGGCGCTGCTCGCGAAGGCCGGCTTGCCGAACGGCTTCGACGTGACGATGGACATGCCGAACGACTATCCGTACCTCGAGATCGCGCAGGCGCTGCAGGCGAACTTCGCGCAGGGCGGCATCCGCGTGAAGCTGATCCCCGGCGATGCGAAGCAGGCGATCGGCAAGTACCGCGCGCGCCAGCATGACATCTTCATCGGCGAATGGTCGCCCGACTACATGGACCCGAACAGCAACGCGCGCGGCTTCGCGTGGAACCCGGACAACTCGGACCAGTCGCCGACCAAGATGCTCGCGTGGCGCAACAGCTGGGACATTCCGCAACTGACGAAGGACACCGAGGCCGCGCTCGTCGAGCCGTCGCCCGCGAAGCGCGCGCAGCGTTACGAAGCGCTGCAGAAAGCCGTGCTCGCGAACTCGCCGTTCATCATCATGTTCGAGAAGGTGGTGCAGGTCGCGACGCGCCCCGGTGCGACCGGGCCGGAAATCGGACCGATCAACGACCTCGTGTCATACCGGACGCTGGCGAAGTAATCGCGGGCAGCAGTAGGCGGCTGCCCCCCGGTAGCCGCCTACTGCTGCCGTTCAATTGAACGCAGCCCACACCAGATACGCATTCAGCCCGACGATCACGATCGTCGCCGCGCCGGCGACGATCTGCAACGGCATCCGCATTGCGTAAGCACCCATCACGTCCTCGCGCGCCGACAGCATCAGCAGCGCGATCATCGGCATCGGCAGCACGAAACTCAGCACGACCTGACTCGCCACCATTGCGCGCGTGACGTCGCAGCCGAGCGCGACCACCGCGAACGCGGGCACGATCGTCACCGCGCGCCGCATCCATACCGACATGCGGCGGCGGATGAAACCCTGCATCACGACCTGCCCGGCCATCGTGCCGACCACCGAACTCGACACGCCCGACGTCAGCAGCGCAACGAGAAACAGCGCACCGGCCGCCGGCCCGAGCACCGGGATCAGCGTGTGATACGCGTCGCCGATGTCGGTCATGCCCGGCGCGCTCAGGTGGAACGCCGACGACGCCATCATCACCATCGCGAGATTCACGAACCCGGCCAGCCCGAGCGCGACGACGACCTCGCGGTTCGAGAAACGCACGAGCCGCCGCCGTTCCGTGTCGTCGCGCGGCGCGGTGCGATCCTGCGTCAGGCCCGAATGCAGATACAGCGTGTGCGGCATGATCGTCGCGCCGATGATCCCGACCGCGATCGTCAGCGCCGCATGATCCGGAATCTGCGGGACGACCAGGTGGAACGCGGCCGCGTGCCAGTCCTGCGGCGCGATCAGCAGCTCGCCGAGATAGCACGCGCCGATCACGCCGACCAGCGCCGCGATCGCTGCTTCCAGCGGCCGGAAACCGCGCCTTTCGAGCGCGAGGATCGCGCAGGTCGCGCACGCCGTCGCGATCATCCCCGCGAACAGCGACAGGTGACACAACAGCCCGAATGCGAGCGCGCCGCCGAGGAATTCGGCGAGATCGGTCGCCATCGCGGCGATCTCGGACGCGGCCCACATGCCCCACACGACCGGCGCGGGGAAACGGTCTCGGCACAGCTCCGCGAGATTGCGGCCGGTCACGATGCCCAGCTTCGCCGACATCGCCTGGAACAGCATCGCGATCGCGTTCGCGGCCAGCACGACCCACAACAGCCGGTAGCCGTACGCGGCGCCGGCCTGGATGTTGGTCGCGAAGTTGCCGGGATCCATATAGCCGATCGACGCGATCACGGCCGGGCCGACGAACGGCAGCAGCGCGGCGACACCGGTGCGGCGCCCTTCCAGCGCGGCGCGCGCCGCGCCGTCGGCGCCCTCGGAAGACAGGGCCGGCAGCGCGAAGCCGCCGGCAGGTTTGCTCGTGACGGGAATCATGGTGTGTTGTGTTCAGTTCGGATAAGGAGGGCTTGCCCGGAAGCGAGCACCACGGCCGGCCTGCCGCCTGCCGGCTGCCGGCCGTGGTGGCACGACGACAGCGTTACAGCGGCACGACGTCCGGACGGTTGCGCGGAAACTGCGCGATCACGTCCGGCGCGACGTTCAGGTGCGCCTCGACGAGCTTCGGCGGCGTATGCGCGAGCCAGTCGGACAGCGACACTTCGGCGTAGCGGTCGGTCTTGAAGATCTCGAGGAACACCAGGTCGGTCTTGCCGGTGTTCTGCACGTAGTGTCCGAGGCTCTTCTTCACGTAGCCGACGTCGCCCGCGCGGAAGTCGGCCGTCTGCGCCTTCGGCCCCGTGTCGAACACGGTCATCCGGGCCTCGCCCTGCAGGTAGTACTGCCATTCGTCCGCGTTCGGATGCCAGTGCAGCTCGCGCATGCCGCCCGGATGCACGGTGACGAGCGCCGCCGCGACGGTCGTCGACACGTTGAAGTTGGTGCTGTCCGCGATCCGCACTTCGCCGCCGCGCGTCTTCCTGACCGGCTTCATGTCGCCGAGCGAGAAGATGAACGGATGCGGCGGCGCACCGGCCGACGAAGCCGACGCGCGCTGGGCTTCCGCGAGCGGGCCGGGCTCGTCGCCCTGGAAGATCCACAGGTTGTCGAGCGGAACGTTCCTGAATGCATCGGCCGGCACGCCGAAGTTCAGCGCGAGCACGTCGGGCGGCGTATGCGCGACCCAGTCGGTCAGCAGCAGCGTATTGAATTCCGATGCACGGCCGTTATCGAACGCGAGCAGGAATTCGGCGCCGTCGGTGCCGAGGCCCTGCAGCGAATGCGGCAGGCCGGGCGGGAAATACCAGAGATCGCCGGTTTTCACGTCCTGCACCGACGGCCGCCCCAGTTCGTCGAGCACCGTGATCCGGCATCGGCCGTCGAGCATGATCGCCCACTCGGCCTGCTGGTGCCAGTGCATCTCGCGAATGCCGCCGCGCGTCAGGCGCATGTTGACGCCGGAAATGGTTTCAGAAATCGCAAAATCGTCCTGCGTGACTTCGCGCGCCCATCCGCCATTTTGAATTCGTTTATGGGCATTATTGAACGACGCCCAGAATAATGGCATCCCGTTGATATCCGTGGCCGGCGGATCCTGAAAAGACGGAAACTGGTTGGCGATTGCCGGATTTTTCGGACCCGGGTCAGTCAGGCTCTGACGGTTGCGCGCATTCACCGCGCCTTCCGGCGGACTGTCCGGATTGCCGAACGAGGCGGCCTTGGCCGATACCGCAATGCCCGCGGCGGCAATGGCGCCGGCCGTACCCGCCAGCATCTTGCGTCGAGAAAGATTCGTCATGATTTCCTCTTCATTCTTGCGATTAAGCGAATTCCCGTTACGGAACACTTGCCGTTTTTCGGATTATCGAAAATCAAACATCCCGTGACGCAAGTTAAATACAAATCGCCGCAAAACTTAAATGAATTATTAACCTGAATTAATGATTTAAACTGATCGAATTTAATTTTGTAATTATTGCGGTGCGGAGGGATGCAGGGCGGCGACGGATGTCGGCGAATCGGTCAGGTACGGTGAATGTGGAAATACGACCGCGTCCGGTCGCGGTGCCTCGGATGGCGACAAGAGGAAATCCAGACGTGTAACGCCAGGCATAAACGCAAAATATGCCTGACAGACATAAAACGTACCCTTGCACGCCCTCACCCGCCCCCTTGAACGCGTTTTCGACCCTATCACCCATCCTCACACCATAGTTTTTATCCGCTGGCGCGAATGATTTTGGCTTTGTTAGATAGATGACATTCGATCAACATACGACAACGATCTAACAGCCGATGACCTGCGCGTTCGCCCGTACCGTCGAATCCCGCTATGCCGAGCTGACGCCGACCGCCAAGCGCATCGCCAGCTACATGCTCGCGAACCTGGACCGGCTCGGGCTCGAGACGGCCGACCAGATCGCGCAGCAGGCCGGCACGAGCGGCATCTCGGTCGGGCGCTTCCTGCGCAGCGTCGGCTACCGCAATCTCGACGACCTGAAACGCGAACTGCGCGGCGGCGGCGATCGCCCGTGGATGATCACCGACCGGCTCGACGAATACCGCCGCGCCGCCGGCACGCAACCGGCCGAAGGCAGCGACGGCACGCTCGCGTCGTCGCTCGAACGCGAACTCGATGCGATCCGCCACGTGTACCGGCTCGCCGAAGGCCCCGTGTTCGCGCAGGTCGCCGATCGCATCGCGCAGGCGGACGCCGTATTCATCCTCGGCATCCAGTCGACGCGCGGGATCAGCAACGCGTTCAGCAGCTACCTCGAATACCTGCGCCCGCGCGTGTTCTATTCCGACGGCCAGTCGGGTTCGTACGTCGATTCGCTGAACTCCGAATTCGAGCGGCCGTACTGCATCGTCACCGATACGCGCGCGTATTCGCGCAGCGCGCGCCGCTATTGCCAGGCGGCCGCCGAGCGCGGGCAGCCGTTCGCGCTGGTCACCGATCTCTCGTGCCCGTGGGCGCGCGAATGGCCGGCCGACCTGCTGCAGGTGAAGACCGACGTCGGCCAGTTCTGGGATTCGCTCGCGCCGCTCACCTGCCTGTTCAACCTGCTGATCACCGCCGTCGTCGACCGCCTCGGCCCCGCGATCGACCGGCGCGTCGCGCGCAATCGCGAACTGCAGCACACGTTCGACCAATTCGAATCCTGAGCGAGCCTGAACCGACCTGAACCGCCGATGAACGACCACCGCCTCGTCGAAATCACGCCCGCCACGCATCGCGTCGACATCGATCTCGTCTACGCGACCGACCGCAACCTGACCGGCAAGCCGATCTACCGCCGCGCGCACTGTCTGCTGCTGGAACCGGCCGAAGCCGCATTGCGCCGCGCGGTGGACGTCGCCGCGCGGGCCGGCTTCACGCTGCGCATCTACGACGCATACCGGCCGCCGCAAGCGCAGCAGGTGCTGTGGGATTTCCTGCCCGATCCGGACTTCATCGCCGATCTCGGCCGCGGCTCGAATCACAGCCGCGGCACCGCAGTCGACCTGACGCTGGTCGGCACGAACGGCGAGCCGCTCGACATGGGCACGGGCTTCGATGAAATGGTCGCCGCGTCGGGCCACTTCCACGCGGGGCTGCCCGAAGCCGTGCAACGCAACCGCCTGCTGCTGCTCGGCGTGATGCACGCGGCCGGCTTCGCGCACATCGACAGCGAATGGTGGCACTACGAATTGCCCGGCTCGCACGCGCTACCGCAGATCGACAACGCGGCAAGCGGCCCGTGGCGCCTGATGTAACGCACGTCCCGTTGCCGTTTTACGTTCACCCATTGCACGTTCACCTCACGATGGAGCGCAAATGAAACCCCTGACATCCCGGCTCGTCGCGGCGCTGGCCGCCGCATCCGTTCTCGCCGCCGTTCCGCTTTCCGCCGCCCATGCGGAAACGCCGAAGGACCTGTTCGTGATGGCCACGCTGCTCGACGAATTCACGACGCTCGACCCGGGCGAGATCTACGAGCTGGTGCCGGAGGAATACGTCGCGAACACGTACGACCGGCTCGTGCGGGTCGACCTGCGCGATCCGTCGAAATTCAACGGCGATGTCGCGCAATCGTGGACGGTGAGCACCGACGGGCTGACCTATACGTTCAAGCTGCGCGCCGGCCTCAAGTTCCATTCGGGCAACCCGCTGACGGCCGACGACGTCGCATGGTCGATCCAGCGCGCGGTACTGCTCGACAAGGGCCCGGCCGCCGTGCTGAACGGCATCGGCCTCACGAAGGCGAACGTCGCGGCGAACGTGAAGAAGCTCGACGACCTGACTGTGTCGGTCACGACCGACCGCAAATACGCGCCGACCTTCGTGCTGAACGTGCTCGGCTCGTGGCCCGCGTCGGTGCTGGACAAGAAGCTGCTGCTGTCGCACCAGCAGGGCAACGACTTCGGCAATGCGTGGCTGAAGACCAACGAGGCCGGCTCCGGCGCGTACAAGCTGGTCAAATGGACGGCTGGCGACAGCATCGTGCTGCAGCGTTTCGACGGCTACCGGCTGCCGCTCGCGATGAAGCGCATCGTGCTGCGCCACGTGCCCGAAGCGGCGAGCCAGCGGCTGCTGCTGGAAAACGGCGACGTCGACGCGGCGCGCGACCTGAGCCCCGACGATCTCGCTTCCGTCGTGAAATCCGGCAAGGCGAAGGTCGCGGCGTCACCGCAGGCGACGCTGCTGTATCTCGGCCTGAACACGAAGAACCCGACGCTCGCGAAGCCCGACGTGCAGGAAGCGCTGAAGTGGCTGGTCGACTATGCGGGCATCCAGGGCAACGTCGTGAAGACGACGTACAAGGTGCACCAGACCTTCCTGCCCGAAGGCTTCCTCGGCACGCTGAATTCGAACCCGTACAAGCTCGACGTCGCGAAGGCGAAGGCGCTGCTCGCGAAGGCCGGCGTGCCGAACGGCTTCTCGGTGACGATGGACGTGCGCAACGACTATCCGTACACGGAGATCGCGCAGGCCGTGCAGGCAAACTTCGCGCAGGCCGGCATCAAGGTGCAGTTGATCCCCGGCGACAACAAGCAGACGCTCGCGAAATACCGCGCGCGCCAGCACGACATCTACATCGGCGAATGGTCGGCCGACTACATCGATCCGCACAGCAACGCGCAGGGCTTCGCGTGGAATCCGGACAATTCCGACAAGTCGAGCTATAAAATGCTGGCCTGGCGCAACAGCTGGGACATTCCGCAACTGACGAAGGAAACCGACGCCGCGCTCGCCGAGCCGACCGCCGCGCAACGCGCGCAGCGGTACCAGGCGATGCAGAAGGAGATGCTCGCGCGCTCGCCGTTCGTGATCATGTTCGAGAAAGTCGCGCAGGTGGCGACGCGGCCCGGCGTGAGCGGGCTCGAAGTCGGGCCGATCAACGATCTCGTGTCGTACCGCGACCTGAAGAAGCAATAAGATTCGCCGCATGTCGACTCCCGCCTCCTCCCTCGAAGTACTGCGCACGCTGCCCGCGCGGCGCCCGGCCGTGCGCTGGGCACTGCGCGTGCTGCGCTGGGCGCTCACGCTCGCCGTCACGTTCGCGGGGCTGCTCGCGCTGACGTTCGTGATCGGCCGCAAGGTGCCGATCGACCCCGTGCTCGCGATCCTCGGCGATCGCGCGTCGGCCGATGCGTACGCGGCCGAGCGCATCGCACTCGGCCTCGACAAGCCGCTCGTCACGCAGTTCCTGATCTACGCGCGCGACGTGCTGCACGGCAATCTCGGCATGTCGCTGCTGACGTCGAACCCCGTGCTCGACGACATCAGGCGCGTGTTCCCGGCCACGCTCGAACTGGCGACGATCGCGACGCTGATCGGCATCGCGATCGGCGTGCCGCTCGGCGTCGCGGCCGCCGTGAAGCACAACCGGCCGATCGACCACATCGCACGCTTCGTCGGGCTGATCGGCAATTCCGTGCCGGTGTTCTGGCTCGGGCTGATGGGGCTGCTGCTGTTCTACGCGCGGCTGCACTGGGTCGGCGGCCCCGGCCGGCTCGACCCTGTGTACGACGGGATGGTCGATCCGCGCACGGGCAGCCTGCTGATCGACGCGGCGCTCGCGGGCGAATGGGACGTGTTCCGCAACGCGGTATCGCACATCGCGCTGCCGGCCGCGATCCTCGGCTACTACTCGGTCGCGTACCTGAGCCGCATGACGCGCTCGTTCATGCTCGACCAGTTGAGCCAGGAATACATCGTCACCGCGCGCGCGAAGGGCTTGTCCGAGCGGCGCGTGATCTGGCGGCATGCGTTCGGCAACATCGCGGTGCCGCTGCTCACGGTGATCGCGCTCACGTACAGCAACCTGCTCGAAGGCTCGGTGCTGACCGAGATCGTGTTCGCGTGGCCCGGGCTCGGCTCATACCTGACCGGCGCGCTGCTGAACGCCGACATGAACGCCGTGCTCGGCTCGACGCTCGTGATCGGCGCGATGTTCATCACCGTCAACCTGCTGACCGATGCGCTGTACCGCGTGTTCGATCCGCGTGCGCGCTGAGGGCCGTTTCGACATGACCGCTTCCACCCTGCTTCTTTCATCGTCCATGCCGAAGGCCATCCAATCATGAGCGCCGAGCGCCTCACACTGCGCGCGTGGCTGCTTTCCGATGCGCCCGCGTCGCGCTCGCAGGCCGCGCTCGGCCTCGCGTACCGACGCTGGCGCCGTTTCGCCACGAACCCGCTCAACCTGTTCGGGCTCGCGATCCTCGTCGCGCTGATCGTCGTCGCGATCGTCGGCCCGCTGATCATGCCTCACGATCCGCTGCGCCAGGTGCTGTCCGACCGCCTGCTGCCGCCCGGCTCGCCGTCGCACTGGTTCGGCACCGACCAGCTCGGCCGCGACATCCTCTCGCGGCTGATCGCCGGCTCGCGCCTCACGCTCGGCATCGCGCTGCTCGTCGTCGTGATCGTCGTGCCGATCGGCCTGTTGATCGGCACGACGGCCGGCTATTGCGGCGGCTTCGTCGACAGCGTGCTGATGCGCATCACCGACATCGCGCTCGCGTTCCCGAAGATCGTGCTCGCGCTCGCATTCGCGGCCGCGCTCGGGCCCGGCGTGATCAACGCGGTCGTCGCGATCTCGATCACCGCGTGGCCCGCGTATGCGCGGCTCGCGCGCGCCGAAACGATCCGCATCGCGCAGGCCGACTACATCCACGCCGCGCGGCTGCAAGGCGCGTCGGGCCCGCGGATCCTGCTGCGCTACATCATGCCGCTGTGCATGTCGTCGGTGATCGTGCGCGCGACGCTCGACATGGCCGGCATCATCCTGACCGTCGCGGGCCTCGGCTTTCTCGGCCTCGGCGCGCAGCCGCCGAGCCCCGAGTGGGGCTTCATGGTCGCGTCGGGCCGCAACGTGCTGCTCGACGCATGGTGGGTCGCGACGCTGCCCGGCATCGCGATCCTGCTCGTGAGCCTCGCGTTCAACCTGCTCGGCGACGGGCTGCGCGACGTCTTCGATCCCCGCCATGGAGCATGACATGCCGATGAATTCCACCACCGCGCCCGCGCCGCTCTGCGAGATCGACGGGCTGAAGATCGGCTTTCGCGGGCACGACGGCGTCGTCACCGACGCGGTGCGCGACCTGTCGCTGACGCTCGCCCCCGGCGAACGGCTCGGCATCGTCGGCGAATCGGGTTCCGGCAAGTCGCTGACGGGCCGCGCGCTGCTCGGCCTGCTGCCCGACGCCGCGCGCTGGTCGGCGCGCACGATGCGCTTCGCGGGCCACGACCTGCTCGCGATGTCGCCGCGCGAACGCCGGCGGCTGTGCGGCAGCCAGATGGGCATGATCCTGCAGGACCCGAAGTATTCGCTGAACCCGGTGATGACGGTCGCGAAGCAGATGGGCGAAGCGTTCCGCCTGCACGAGCCCGGGCTGCGCGGCCGCGCGCTGCGCGAACGGATCGTCGACGCGCTCGCGGCCGTGCAGATCCGCGATCCGGCGCGCGTCGCCGATGCGTATCCGCACGAGTTGTCGGGTGGCATGGGCCAGCGCGTGATGATCGCGATGATGGTGTCGACCGGCCCGCGCCTGCTGATCGCCGACGAACCGACGTCCGCGCTCGACGTCGCGGTCTCGATGCAGGTGCTCGCGGTGCTCGACGCGATGATCGCGCGGCATGGTACGGGCCTGATGTTCATCAGCCACGACCTGCCGCTCGTGATGTCGTTCTGCGATCGCGTCGCGGTGATGTACGCGGGCCGCGTGGTCGAAACCTGCGCCGCGCGCGACCTGCGCGACGCATCTCATCCCTATACGCGCGGGCTGCTCGCGGCGAACCCGCCGCTCGCGAACCCGCCGGACGAACTGCCCGTGCTGCGGCGCGATCCGGCCTGGCTCGATCCCGCACCGCATGCGCCCACACCCGCCGATCGCCAGGAGGCTGCACGATGATCGACGTCGATCACGCATCGATCCGTTTCCCGACCCGCACGGGTCACGTCGACGCCGTGCGCGACGCAAGCTTCGCGGTGCGCGACGGCGAGGTGTTCGGGCTCGTCGGCGAATCGGGCTCCGGCAAGTCGACGCTGCTGCGCGCGCTGACGGGCCTCGTGCCGCTCGCGGCCGGCAGCCTGTCGATCGACGGACGGCCGGTCGGCGGCACCCCCGACCGTGCGTTCCGCCGCCACGTGCAGATGGTGTTCCAGGATCCGTATGCGTCGCTGCATCCACGCTTCACCGTCGACCAGACGCTGCGCGAGCCGCTGTCGATCCATGCGATCGGCGACGCCGATGCGCGCATCGCCCGCGCGCTGTCCGAGGTCGGCCTCGGTCCCGCGTTCCGCTTCCGCTATCCGCACCAGTTGTCGGGCGGCCAGCGGCAGCGCGTCGCGATCGCACGCGCGCTGATCGTCGAGCCGCGCGTGCTGCTGCTCGACGAACCGACGTCCGCGCTCGACGTGTCGGTGCAGGCCGAGATCCTGAACCTGCTGCGCCGCCTGCATCGCGAACGCAATCTGACGATGATCCTCGTCAGCCACAACCTCGCGGTGATCGGCTTCCTGTGCCAGCGCGTCGCCGTGATGCAGCATGGCGAGATCGTCGAGCAGCTTCGAGTCGAGGACGTGCGCACCGGGCAGGTCGCACGCGACTACACGCGCACGCTGCTGCAAGCGACCGAAGGCTACCGCCGTCTCGACCCGGTCACGGACGCGCCGGCCGCCTGACATCTGCGCGACGCGCCGGCATGCGATACTCCGCACACCACGCGCCGGCTTGCCGCCGCATGGAACCCTTGTGCGTCGCACGGGTCAATTTCCTTTCGTCAACAGCTCAACAGCAATAGGGAGGCGTTCATGCTGCAATTCATCGAAACCCTGGTCGTCGGGCTCATCGTCGGCCTCCTCGCCCGCGCACTCAAGCCCGGCGACGACAAGATGGGCATCCTGATGACGGCCGTACTCGGCGTCGTCGGCGCGCTGGTCGCCGGCTACGTCGGCCGCGCGGCCGGCTGGTATGCGCCGGGCCAGGGTGCGGGCTGGATCGCATCGATCATCGGCGCGATCGTGCTGCTGGTGATCGTCGGCGCGGTGCGCAAGCGCATGGCCTGATCGCGTCGCCACACCGCCCCACGCAAAACGGCCGCTCGGGATCACCGAGCGGCCGTTTTCTTTTGGCCAACGACGATTCGCGCTACTACCGATTCGTTGATTCCGCAACGATTCACCCGCAAAAAACGGCGTCCGCCGGCAACCGTCCCTCTGGTTTACTACACCGGCATTACCCGGGCTTGCGGCCGCTCAATTTTGAGATAAATTGATTGAAGGAATACGCCGCTGTTTGCTTATTCCCGCTATTTCCGTTTTTTCATTCAAGAGGTCCGATGGATTTGCCGTTTACGCAGTCAGCATCGCGGCGTTGACGGACTGCCACCCGAGCGGCCCCGCTGCGACGCGCTTCCTCTCTGGAGCCTGTCATGAAGCATCGCCCGTTCGCCGCCTCGTTCGCCCTGGCTGCCTCGCTTCTGGCCACGTCCTCGTCCTTTGCCGCCGGCGCGTCCGGCATCATCCACTTCTCCGGCATGATCGTCGAGCCGCCCTGCTCGTTCGCGCTCGATACGCCCAACGCCGCGCCCGCTCGCGTGCGCGCCGACTGCCCGCGCCCGGCGACCGGCCAGATCGCGTTCGTCGACGCGGCGAGCATGCAGGCCGTCAAGACCACGACCTTTACTCAGGCGTCGCGCGCAATCGTTTTACCGAACCGTCCGGGCAACAATCTCGCGCCGATGATCGCCGTCGTGACCTACCAGTAACACCGGCCGGCCGCGCGGCGTGCGGCGCGCGGCGGGTCCGACGCGACCGCACGTCAGTCGCGATGGCGCGCGATCCAGTCGCTGAACGCGCGGATCTTCTGCTGGTTGCCGATGTTCTCGGGATAGACGAAGAAGTAGCGTGCGCCGGTCTCGAGCACGATGTCGAACGGCCGTTCGAGCCGGCGCGCGCTGACGTCGTCGTCGACGAGCGTCACGTCGCCGATCGCGACGCCGAAGCCCTGCATCGCCGCGTTGGTCGCGAGATCGAGCGTGTCGAACGTCGGCCCGCGCGCGGGATCGACGCCGCGCTCGCCCGCATGATCGAGCCAGGCACGCCAGTCGCGATGGTCGCGAGTCGGATGCAGCAGCGTATGGCGCGCGAGATCGCCCACCGTGTCGAGCGGCGACGCCTGCCGCAACTCCGGTGCGCATACCGGCGTCAGCCGTTCGTCGAACAACGGCAGCGCGAATACGCCCGCGCCCGGCGACGTGCCGTAGACGATTGCCGCGTCGAACGGCTCGGTCGAGAAATCGACGACGTGCTGCCACGCGGTCGTGATCTGCACATGGAGATCGGGATGCTCGCCCTGGAAGCGCATGATGCGCGGCAGCATCCAGCGGATCACGCAGGTCGGCACCTTCAGCGCGAGATCGGTGCGCTGACGCGTAAGCTTCATCGAGATGTCCTCGATCCGCGCGAAGCTTTCGTTGACCACCGGCAGCAGTTGCTCGCCCTCCGCCGTCAGCGTGAGGCCCTTCGCATGGCGCTTGAACAGCGGAAAGCCGTAATGCGCCTCGAGCGTCTGGATCTGCCGGCTCACCGCGCCCTGCGTGATGCATAGCTGCTCGGCCGCGCGCGTGAAGCTGCGGTGGCGAGCCACCGTCGAGAAGATCTGCAGCGCGTGCAGGGGCGGAAGTCGGCGCATGAAGAGACAGGAAACGGAAGGACCGCGCGCCGACGCCGGCGCGCGCTGACCGACACGATAAGCCAAACGCCGGCTTTGCGCGAGGCGCGCGACGCTCAGGCCGTCGCGGCGAGTGCGCCCGCCGCGATGCGCGCCGCCGATGCGACGACGTCCGCGCGGGCCGCCGCGTCGGCCTGCGGCTGCGTGAACGACACGGCCATCACGAGCGGCGCGCGCGACGGCGGCCACAGCACCGCGACGTCGGTCGTCGTGCCGTAACCGCCCGTGCCGGCCTTGTCCGCGACGCGCCAGCCGGGCGGCACGCCCGCCGCGATGCCGGTCGCGCCGCGCGCGCCGCCGACCATCCATTCCGTCAGTTGCGCGCGCTGCGGTTCGCGCAGCGTGTCGCCGAGCAGCAGCCGCTGCAGCGTGTCGATCATCGCGACCGGCGTCGACGTGTCGCGCTCGTCATCCGGCACGGCCTTGTTCAGTTCGGGTTCCCAGTGATCGAGGCGAAACGTCGTGTCGCCGCTCTCGTGTGCGAACGACGTGACGGCCTGCGGGCCGCCGAGCACGCCCATCAGCAGGTTGCCCGCGCCCTTGTCGCCCGAGCGCAGCATCGCTTCGCAAAGCTGCGCGATCGTCATGCCCGTGTCGACATGGCTTTCCGTGATCGGCGAACCCGACACGACTTCGTAGCGGCGATACAGGATGCGGCGCGGCAGCAGCGACGCGTCGAGCGCGCCGCGCGCGAGTATCGCGCCGGCGGCGACGACCGCATACGTGCCGCACAGAGGAAAGCGCTCGCGCGCGTGGTGGGCGATGCGCACGCCGTTCGACGTATCGAGCGCGGCGACGCCGAGCCGGCCGTTCGACGCTTTCTCGAGTGCGGCGAGTTCGGCTTGCGCGGCATGGGCGCGCCCCTGGTCGGCGACCGGCGCTGACGTGCACGCGGCGACGAACGGCGCGGCAACGGCGGCAAGCAACAGCGAGCGGCGTGTCGGAGAGTGTTCCATGGATGAATAGTGTTCTGTCGGAAACGATGGCACGAAGCAACGCGGGCACGCATCGGCGATGCACGCCCGTTCACGCCGACTGCCGGCCCGCGACGGCATTCGCCGCGCATCCCCGAAAGACGGCCGTCGGCCCCGCGCGAAGCGCGGGATTCGCAAACAGCCCCTAGCCTAGCAGCGACCGTCGTCGCGTTCCAGCAGAACGGCCCGGCTTCATCCTTGCGAAGAAGGCAGGTACGGCATCGGATTCACCGGCTTGCCATCGCGCCGCACTTCGAACAGCAGCGCGACGCGCGAGTTGTCGAGATCGCCCATCTCGGCAATCTCGTCGCCCTGGCGCACGATGTCGCCCGTCTTCACGAGCACCTTGCGATTGTGCGCATAGGCGGTCAGGAAATCCGCGTTGTGCTGGACGATGATCAGGCTGCCGTAATCGTTCAGGCCGGTGCCCGCGTACATCACGCGGCCGTCGGCCGCCGCGCGAACCGGGTCGCCCGGCCGGCCGGCGATCTGGATGCCGCGGTTCTGCCCCGGCCGGAACCCTTCGACGATCTTGCCGTTCGCGGGCCATTTGAGCGCGACGCCGCCCGCATGCCGCTTCGTTTCCTTCACGACCTGACGGTTGCTCGCCGTCGATGCCGTGGCCTGATTGCCGGCCACCGCATCGCTCGCGGCGGCCGGCGCGGCGGCCTGCGTGCCGGCCGCGCCCGACGGCGGCAGCGGCTGCTGCCTGACGATGCGCAGCACCTGCCCCTTGCGCAGCTTGCCGTTCGCGCCCAGCTTGTTCCAGGTGCGCAGGTCGGCAACGCTGCAGTCGTTCGCGGACGCGATGCCCGTCAGCGTGTCGCCGCGTTTCACGACGTACTTTTGCGCGACGAGAATCGGCGCCGGCGGCGGCGTGGCGGCCGACGGCGCAGCTGTGGGCTGGCTCGACGGCGACGGCTGCCCCGCCAGCGTGTCGCTCGGCGGGACGGACTGCGTGTTTGCACAACCGGCCATGACGAGCACGGCGGCCAGGCCCGACAGCCAAGCCGCATTGCGGCAAATCTCGCGCGTTTTCATGGACGATCCGACTCCGGTTTGACAATCTTTCAAGCATCTCAAAAACGGAACGGCCGACGTGTAACCGGATGCAAACAATGATGACAAACGATCACGAACGGGACGCCGGCCGACATTCGCTACCGGTAATACGGTCCGATCCCGAAAAACTTGATGGTCTTTTCGCGCGAAAACGGAAGAATTTTCGTCTCAGGAGACTATGGCGGATTGATTTCAATAGGATTGTGCCGCCGCGCTCAACGCAACCATGCGACGAGTTCGGAACAGGCCCATGCGATGCCGATGCACAGGAACAACACATGCAACGCGATCTTGAACGACACGCCCCACGACGAATCGATCTGCATGACTGGCTCCCCGGTGTCGAGATGCGGCCATGATCGGGCATCGATCGTGCCCCGAAAATGCGGAACCGCCGAATCGGGCCTCAGGCTGCGCCTGAGACCGGCGCTGCGGTTCCTGCTAACTTATCGGCCATTCCAACGCTATCGCTCCCCGCCCATCATGCGCTTCGACCTGACCGACCTGCGGCTCTTCCTGAACATCTGCGAGGCCGGCACGATCACGAGCGGCGCCGAACGCACGCACATCACGCTGCAGGCCGCGAGCGAGCGCATCCGCGGCATGGAGGACGAGCTCGGCGTGCCGCTGCTGCACCGGACCAAGTCGGGCGCGCAGGCGACCGACGCCGGCCGCGCGCTCGAACACCACGCGCGCACGGTGCTGCAACAGATCGACCACATGCGCGGCGAACTGCAGCAATACGGTCAGGGGCTGCGCGGCCATATCCGGCTGCTGTGCAACACGGCGTCGCTGAGCGAATACCTGCCCGACGCGCTGGCCGATTACCTGCCGCATCATCCGAAGCTGTCGATCAGCGTCGAGGAGCGTTCGAGCCAGGAGATCGTACATGCGATCCGCAACAAGACGGCGGAGGTCGGCATCGTTGCCGATTCGGTCGGGCTCGGCGGGCTCGAACAGAAACCGTTCCGCGAAGACTGGCTGATCGTCGTCGTGCCGGCCGCGCATCCGCTCGCGTCGCACGACAAAGTCGCGTTCGACGCGATCGCCGATGCCGATTTCATCGGCCTCACCGACGGCAGCGCGCTGCAGGTGCATCTGGCCGACCAGGCGCGCGCGCTCGGCAAGCGGATCCGCTATCGCGTGCAGTTGAAGAGCTTCGATGCGATCTGCCGTGTGATCGCGAGCGGCGTGGGCATCGGCATCGTGTCGCGGCACGCGGCCGAGCGCGCGATGCAGACGATGGACGTGAGGCTCGTCGAACTGGCCGATCCATGGAGCCACCGGAAGCTGACGCTCTGCGCGCGGTCGTTCGATGCACTGCCGAAGTACACGCGAGAATTCGTGGCGTTTTTGTCCGGCGAAACAGCACCGCGGTGACGCGCGCCGCATTCGACCCACCCCACCGGCATACGGAGGCACGGCCATGACCGACATCGATCTCGCCACCCGCTACCGCGCGTATATCGACTGCCTGAACCGGCAGGACTGGCCGTCACTCGGCCGGTATGTCGACGACAACGTGATCCACAACGACCGGCCGCTCGGCCTCGCCGGTTACCGCGCGATGCTGGAACAGGACTTTCGCGACATCCCCGATCTCCGTTTCAACATCCGGCTGCTCGCGTGCGAGCCGCCGCGCGTCGCGAGCCGGCTTCGCTTCGCGTGTTCGCCGAAAGGGACGTTCATGGGGCTCGCCGTCGACGGCAGGAAGGTCACGTTCGCCGAGAACGTGTTCTACGAGTTCCACGACGGCAAGATCCGACAGGTCTGGTCGGTGATCGACAAGGCGGCGATCGAGGCCCAGCTTTAGCAGCACCGGCGCGGCCGGGCACCGGTCGTGATCGATGCGCCGATGCCCGGTTTGATTCGCTTCGATCGTCATGGATAACGTTTTCTCTCAAATATGATCAAACGCGCATCACTGGAGAGCACACCCGCCGGCCGCTTCCGCGTCGGCGTCCCGCACTGCGTCTAATCGACTTCGGCAAAAATTCCCCGTAATTTACGTGTAATCCCGATCTCGCCCCAGCCTCCTCTCTCTTCCCACCATTCGGGTTTCTACCGGCGCCTCCGGAGTCAAAGTTCATTGACATCACGCCGTTCGATGCCTAAATTTGGAAAACGTTTTCCCAATGCATCAGCGCGACGCCGGCCTCGGCCCGCGCAGGGGGAACGCTTGCCCGCTCGAGTTGTGATTCAGGCCATCCGTCGTCAGGGATCAGGGTTGCATGGCGGAGGTCAGGTACGGGCGTCGAGCGCGGCAACGGCCATACCTGCCCGTCCTTCATCACTATTCAAACTGGAGACACAATGCATCCGCGCAGCAGATTCACGCTCGGCGCCGCGCTCAGCGCCCTTTCCGTCCTGTTCGTCAGCGCGTGCGGCGGCAGCGACGTGACCGACACGCCGCCGCCGTCGCCGCCCCCCTCTTCGACACCCGTGCTCGCGGCGAACTCGCTGCAGGCGCTCGTCTACGGCGCGCCCGACACCAGCGTGCCGGCCGGCACGAACATTCCCGTCACGATGATGGGCCAGATGCGCGCGCTGTTCGACCTGATCCGGAAATCGCCCGACTTCACGCAGGTCGTGATGGATCTCGGCGACGGCACGCCGGTGCACGTGCTCGATACGAACACCGGCGACAAATTCCTGCCCGGCAAGCTCGCGCTCGGCCTGTCGTACATCCTGATCGACATGAAGTCGAAGGGCGACCCGCAATACGCGAGCTACCTCGCGACGTACCAGTCGATCACGACCGCGATGATGGCGCAGTCGGGCGGCAACTACGCATATGCGAATACGTCGTGGGGCGAGTACTACTACCTCGTCGCGCTGAACAACCTGAAGGCGCACGGGATGCTCAACGAAGTCTTCAGCGACGCGATGCTCGCGACGCTGCAGCAGCGGCTCACCTTCTGCGACATGTTCGGCCCCGACGCGAGCGGCAAGACCAGTACGTGCCCGGCCGCCGGCACGCCGATCGACATCGCGTCGCTCAACACCGCGCAGAACTACTATGCGGTGTCCTACGGAATCGCCGGGCTGCGGCAGAAGCTCGGCTGGAGCAGCCCGTCATTCGCGTCGGCGACCGATCCGTCCGTCGCGACGATGGGCGCGCGCGACGCGCTGCTGTACACGCTCGCGAACCACATCCGCAAGGATTCGTCGGGCGGGTTCTCGGACGAGGCGTCGAACACGCACACCACCTATTACGACCAGGCGCGCTTCGACCGCTACAGCACGCTGCTGATCGGCGAAGTGGTCGAGCGCACGTTCGAGATGGGTAACGAAGCGAATCTCACGCCCGAGCTGAAGGGTTATCTGCGCAAGTCGGTCGACCTGATCCTGCCGCAGCTGAACACCGACGGCCAGGGCTTCAATTATGGCCGCTCGATCGGCCCGTACGGCGATTCCGCGTTCATGGAAGTGCTGACGGCCGCGGCCAACGCCGGTGTGCTGTCCGACCAGGAGAAGCAGGTCGCGTATGCATTCATCTACCGGGCCGCGCATCGCTTCGACACCTACTGGTACGACCCGTCGCTGCCGACGCCGTCGGTGAACATGTGGGTCAAGGGTCGCGGCACCGACACGTATCGCGGCAAGCCGCGCGTGATGGGCGAGAACTTCAGCCTGCTGCACCAGTACCTGTACGTGAACGCGTGGTGGAACAAGCTCGGCTTCGGCGGCAAGGCGCCGATGGCGGATGCGGACTACAACGCGTGGCTCGACGCGCTGCCGCGCTATACGCTCACCTGGTACAACCAGCCCGGCGACACCGCGCATCCGTACAGCGCGGCGCTGCTCACCGTGCGCGACGGCCGGCGCGTGATCAACCTGAACCTCAGCCAGGCGCCCGACTACAACTCGTTCACGCCGTACTACCCGGTGCCGTTCTCCGACAAGCTGATCTACGGCACGACCGATCTAGGCTATGCGCTGCTGGTGCCGCAGGTGTCGTACAACGGGAAGACCTACATTCCCGTCACGTACTACAGGAACCTGAGCGTGCAGCAGGCCAACGGCCAGGTGATCGTGTCGTTCGATACCGCGAAATTCCGTCTCGCGTCGAAGAACGCGGCGTACACGACCGATCTCGACCTGCAGGTGCATACGGTGCTGACGTTCGCGCGCGGCACGGTCGCGCGCAGCGACACGCTGAGTTCGGGCACGCTCGCCGGCAACCTGTCGGTCGAGACGGACTTCACGTCGTTCGCGGATTTCGCGTCCACGCACGCCAACGGCGACGGCGTATCGGTGGCATACGCGAACAGCGCTGCGACCGGCTATGCGGCATCCGGGTTCGACAACTGTGTGCTGTCCGCCTTCGACGCGGCAAACGGCACGACGAATCCGCTGTCGACGACGCCGATCGGCCAGTTGCATTCGAACTTCGCGTGCACGACGAAGCCGTTTGCGCTCGGCGCGGGCGCGACCCGCACGCTCGGTTGGACACTGAAGTACGCCGATCCGGCCTGAGCGGTGCGACCGCCGTCCTGTTATAGCTCCCGAAGCCGGCAGCAGAAACCGGCTTCGGGATGTTTCGGGACGGCGGGCATCACGCTCCGCGGCGATACCCGCTTACAGCCACCCCGAGGCGGCCATGTACGCACCGAGCGCAATCAGCCCGACGAAGAAGCAGCGCCTGAACGCCTTCTCGCTCATCACGCGCCGCGCGTATTGCCCGCCGGCCATTCCGGCCAGCGCCGGCACGAGTGCGAGCGCCGACACGCCGAGATCGACCGTCTGCAGCGCGCCCGTCACGCGCAACTGCAGACCGAGCGCGATCGTCGATGCGGTAAACGACAGCCCGAGCGCCTGGATCAGGTCGTCCTTAGACAGTCGCAGCGCCTGCAGGTACGGCACGGCCGGCACGACGAACACGCCGGTCGCGGCCGTCACGACGCCCGTCAGGTAGCCGACCACGGCCGACAGCCAGGTTTCGTGACGCCCCGGCGCGGGCAGCCGCGCGGCGGCCAGCCCCCACAGCCCGTAGGCGATCAGCACCATGCCCAACGCCGCATGCGTCCACGTGCTGCCGGCCGCGAGCGCGGGCAGTCCGCCCGTCAGCGTGCCGATCGCGAGACCGGCGAGCAGCGGCCACAGGCGACGCAGCAACGGCCCGAACGACGGGCCGAGCCACAACTGCCACACATTGGTGATGAACGACGGCACGAGCAGCAGGCTCGCCGCGGCCGACGGCGGCATCGCGAGCGTCAGCAACCCCATCGCGATCGTCGGCAGCCCGAGCCCGATCATTCCCTTCACCGCGCCGGCCAGCAGGAAAACCAGCACGATGATCGTCAGCGTATGAATTTGCATGGAGGGCGTTCCGTCCGGTTGGGATGATTACGGCGCCGATGGTGAACCGCCGTCAGCCTGCCCGCCATCTGGTTTTGCCTGAGGCTGGCTAGGGCCCGTCGAGCGGGCCTGTCAGGCCCTCCGTTCGGGCCCCATGGATCACCCCTCGCGCCTGCTCGCTGTCGAGGTGAGCCATCTGTGAAGCCGGATAGCGGTCGCCGGCAGCCGCCCCGGCGGGAACCGCCGTTTCGATGCGAGAGAAATCATTGACCGTTAGTTGCAATTCAGGCGCGTGCAATGCGTCCGTCGATTGCGTGCGCTTGCGCGCGCCGACCAGCGGCACGATGTCGATGCCGCGCGACAGCACCCACGCGATCGCGCCCCGGGCCGGATTGCTGCCCTTCTCGTCGGCGATCGCGCGCAGCGCGTCGACCTTCGAGTGGTGAGTGGACGGACCGGATTGTCGGTGCATCGCGGCGCGCGATAAACGCGAAACGCTCCACCAAACCATTCGACGCTGATCAACAATGGAGCCTGTTCCAATCCGCCAACGCTCCCGCCCCGTATGGACCATCTGCAAGCAATGCGCATCTTCGCGCGCGTCGCCCATCTCGGCAGCTTTACGAAAGCGGCCGAGCAGTTGCAACTGCCGCGCCCGACGGTGAGCAACGCCGTCCAGTATCTGGAAAAGCACCTGAATATCCGCCTGCTGCAGCGCACGACGCGGCGCGTCGCGCTGACCGCCGAGGGCGCGACCTATTACGAGCGCTGCGTGCAGTTGCTGGTCGATCTCGACGATGCGGAATCGCTGTTCGAGGACGCCCGCGCGTCACCACGCGGCGTGATCCGCGTCGACCTGCCCGAGCGCTTCGCGTTGAACCAGGTGATTCCGGCGCTGCCGGATTTTCATGCGCGCTACCCCGACCTGCGCGTCATGATCAGCACGACCGATCGCTTCGTCGATCTCGTCTCCGACGGCATCGACTGCGCGGTGCGGGTCGGCGTGCTGTCCGACACGTCGCTCGTCGCGCGGCGGATCGGCGAGATGGCGCAGATCAACTGCGCGTCGCCCGCGTATCTCGCGCGCCACGGCACGCCGAGATCACCGGACGAACTGCCCGACCACGTCGCGGTCGGCTATTTCTCGAGCCGCACGGGCCGCGAGCTGGACTGGGAATATGCAGACATGGATACGGGCGAGCTGCACGCGGTGAAGATGCGCAGCATCGTGTCGGTGAACAGCTCGCAGGCGTATCTCGCGTGCTGTCTCGCCGGCCTCGGGCTGATCCAGGCGCCGCGCGACGGGCTCGCGCCGCTGTTCGCCGACGGCTCGCTGGTCGAGGTGCTGCCGGAATGGCATGCCGAGCCGCTGCCCGTGTCGGTGGTGTTCCCGCACGGGCGCCATCTCGCGCCGCGCGTGCGGATCTTCGTCGACTGGCTCGCGGAAACGCTCGGCGGCACGCGCCAGGCGGGCTGACAAGGGCCTGCATCGGGGCACTCGGCCCCGGCCGCCCCCCCGTTCAGAACTTGTGGCGGATCGCGGCGCGCACCGCGAACTGGTTCGACGACGACGACGGCCCGTCCGTCCCGACGACGTAGCCGCCGTCGGCCGCCGTGCCGGTCTTGTCGCCGCCGACCTTCTGCCACGCGCCCTGCAGATAGACGTCGGTTCGCTTCGACAGGCTGTAGTCGGCCATCAGGCCGACCGTGTGGTACTTCGGCTTGAACGAGCCGGCCGCGGCATCGAACTTGCCGTCCGTGTATACGTACTGCGCGCCGAGATAGAAATCGGGCGTGAGCTGGTACTTGCCGTTGATCTCGAAGTTCTGGAACTTCGTCGCGGTCAGCCCGAGGCCGGCGAACGTCGAGGCCGGCAGGTAGACGGTCGACACCGGGTTCTTCACGTCCGTCTTCGTATAAACGAAGCCGACCGTTGCCGGGCCGAACGTGTAGTTGACGCCGCCGCCGAAGATGCGCAGGCGATCGGCGACGAAGTTCGCGTCGTCGGCCGCGATCGCGCCCGCGCTGCCGACGCCCGGGTTGTTCGCCTGCAGGTACGCGGCCGCGACCTGCAGCCCGGCCAGCGAATACTGCGCACCGATGCTGTACTGGCGGTTGTTCGAGAAACCGGTGCTGTTGCTGAAGCTGTACGTGCCGCCGAACGTCAGGCCGTTCCAGTCGGGGCTCGCGTACTTGACCGTGTTGTTGACGCGGAACGAGTTGTCCGTGTTGTCGTTGTCGAACGGGTGCGAGAGCAGCGTGCCGCCCCAGTTGCCGTTCGCGGTCAGCGGCGCGAGATAGTCGACGACGGAATCGTACTGGCGGCCGAAGGTCAGCGTGCCGAAGCGCGACTCGCTCAGCCCGACGAACGCCTGGCGGCCGAACATGCGGCCGCCCTGGTTGAGCCGGCCGTTGTTCACGTCAAAACCGTTTTCCAGCGTGAAGATCGCCTTGAGCCCGCCGCCGAGATCCTCGCTGCCCTTCAGGCCCCAGCGGCTGCCCTGCGCGAAACCGCTCGCGAGCTGGTAATTCGTCTTTCCGACCCCATTGACGTTCACGTTGTTCGTGTAATTGAAGCCTTCGTCGATCAGGCCGTACAGCGTCACGCTGTTCTGGGCAAAGGCCGGCGCGGCGAAGGCAGCGAGCGCGGCGGCAAAAATGACGTGCTTCTTCATGACGGATCTCCGGAGCCGAGGGCCGGGCGGGCCGAGCGCCCGGCGAATGTTTGGTCTGTTTTGTGTGTGGCCCGCAGGGCGGACGACGCGGTGTGCGGCCGCGTGAGGACAAAATGGTGTCACGTCGCAAACCGTCCGTCCATCGGGGCAAGGAAACCGCGCGCAAAGCGTTGCGCTCTCCCAACTGCCCCGTTGCGCAGACAGCCTGACGGGGCTTGTCGGCACGGCGACCCGGCCCGCCATCCGCGTAAACCCGACAGGCGCCGCATCGGTGGCACAATGCGCATCCGTTCGCCATTTCTTCACGAAGTCATGCTTCACCCCGATTCATGCGCGGCGCGTGCCGGCCGTGCACGCGGCCCGCGCCGGGCGGCGGTCCGATGACCGCGCCTGCCCGGGCCGGCCGCTACGCCGAGCTCGATTTCTTCCGCGGCCTCGTGCTGCTCGTCATCGTCGTCGACCATATCGGCGGCAGCATCCTGTCGCGCGTGACGCTGCACGCGTACGCGCTGTGCGACGCGGCCGAGGTATTCGTGTTCCTCGGCGGCTTCGCGACCGCGATCGCGTACAACTCGCTCGCCGAGCGGCACGACGAGGCCGCCGCGCGCCAGCGCTTCATCCTGCGCGCGTTCGAGATCTACCGCGCGTTCCTCGTGACGGCCGGCCTGATGCTGCTGATCACGGCCGCGCTGAACGCGTTCGCGATCGACGGCCCGAACATGCCGACCAACGATCTCGACGGCCTGCTCCACAAACCGCTCGCCGCGCTGCGCGACATCCTGCTGTTCCGCCGCCAGCCGTACCTCGCGTCGGTGCTGCCGATGTACGCGTTCTTCGCGCTGCTCGTCCCGCTCGCGCTGCCGCTCGCGCGCACGCAGCCGTGGCTGATGCTCGCGTTCAGCGGATCGCTGTGGTACGCGGCGCCGCACGTCGCGCGCTTTTTGCCGACCGTCGAAGGCGCGCCGTGGGACTTCAATCCGTTCGCGTGGCAGTTCCTGTTCGTGCTCGGCGTGATCGCGCGCTGCCAGCCCGTCTACCAGACGCTCGCGCCCAAGCCGCAGGGCTGGCTGCTCACGGCCGCCTCGCTCGCGATCGTCGCGGCCGGCGCGTACTACCGGCTGCGCATCGAGCCGTTCCCGACCGATCCGTCGATCAAGCAGAACCTCGGCGCGCTGCGGCTCGCGAACTTCCTCGCGATCGCGTGGCTCGCGGCCAAGCTCGTGCACCTCGGCTGGATGAAGAAGGTCGCGCACGCGATGCCGTGGATCGGCACGATCGGCCGGCAGGGGCTGCTGTGCTTCGTAGCGGGCACCGGCATCTCGCTCGCGGTCGATTCGCTGCTTTACCAGGCGACCGAAGGCTATCTCGACGTGCCGCTCGGCCTGACCGCCGATGCCGTCGCGATGGGCCTGCTGTATCTCGTCGCCAAACTCTACGGGCCGCTCGTCGCGCGGCTGCCGTTCCGTTCGCGGCAATGACGCGCCGCGCCGTCATGCGCCGCTGCTACGATAGCCGGCGCCTCTCCTGAAACGATTCGCCATGCGCCGACTCGCCCTACCGTTCACCGTCGCCCTGATCGCCGGCTCCATCGCCACCGCCCGCGCCACGCCGGCCGCGCCGACGGGTTCGTCCGCGCCGCCGCTGGCCGCGCAAGCCACCCAGGCCGCGCCGGTCACGCCGGCCGCCCAGGAGCCGCCGGTCAACCCAGGCAGCAGCGTCGCGCTGCGCACGTTCCGGTCGGCATCGCTGAAGCGCGACTGGTCGTACACGGTCTACCTGCCGCCCGGCTATAACCCGGAAGGCGCGCGCTACCCGGTGATGTACCTGCTGCACGGCAATGCCGGCAACGCGAACGACTGGATCACGCAGGGCCGGCTGCAGGCCACCGCCGACACGCTGATCGAGCGCCGCGAGATTCCGCCCGTCGTGATCGTGATGCCGCAGGGCGGCACCGACTGGTACGTCGACCGCAAGGAGAAGATGCAGAGCGCGTTCCTCAACGACCTGCTGCCCGAAGTCGAAGCGCACTTCGCGGTGTCGAACCAGCGCGCGGGCCGCGCGATCGGCGGCGTGTCGATGGGCGGTTTCGGTGCGCTGCGCTTCTCGCTGCTCGAACCCGGCCTGTTCTGCGGTGCGATGCTGCTGAGCCCCGCGATCTATGCGAACGAGCCGCCGCTCAATTCCGCCGCGCGCTATGTCGGCGTGTTCGGCGACCGGCAGTTCGACTCGCGCGTGTGGCACGAGCTCAACTACCCGGCGCTGATGCGCGGCTATTTCGCGCGTAGCTGGCGCGTGCCGATGTTCATCGCCGCCGGCGACGACGACCTGACGATCCAGGCGGAATCGAGCGTGCTGTACACGCAGCTGCGCCGTGCGCAGAACCCGGCCGAGTTGCGCATCGTCGACGGCGGGCATACGTGGGACGTATGGCGCGGACTGCTCGGGCAGGGGTTGAAGTACGCGCTCGAGTGCGTGAAGTGACGGCGGGCGGGCGTGGTCCCGCCCGTTTTCGTCAAGCCGGCCGATGCCCGGCCCATCGTCCGTCGACTGGCGCGATGCACTGCGCGCGCGCCAGGCGCGCACGCCGGGCTCAAAGCCACGTGCCGCCCTGCCGCTCGCTCGGCTCCTCGGCGAGCGCGTCGAAATCGTGGATCCAGTCCAGATGGTGCAGCACGCTGTCGCGTTCGGCCAGACGCGCGTTGCGCGCCTGCGCGGCCGGCCCGTCGGGCAGGTGCAGCACGTCGGCCGCGGAAATCGACGCGTACTGCACCTTGCGCGTATGGCCGCGACGCAGGCGCTCGTACGCTTCCTGCGCTTCGCACCAGTTGCCCGGGCCGGCCTTCGCCAGTTGCGCCGCCAATACCACCGCATCCTCGATCGACTGGTTCGCGCCCTGCCCGTGATGCGGCACCAGCGCGTGCGCGGCGTCGCCGATCAGCGTCACGCGCCCGCGGCTCCAGCGGCCGAGCGGCGGCCGATGGAACAGCCCCCAGCGCTGGCTGATCGGCACGGCGGTAATCATCTGCACCACCGCCGGATGCCAGCTCCTGAACATGCGCAGTTGCTCGCCCTCTTCCGCCGGCATGACCCAGTCGCGCGACGGCCACGGCGACGGATGACGCTCGACCAGCAGGAAATTCTGGTCGCCGTTGTCGCCGATCGGATAGTGCAGCAGATGCCCGTGCGGCCCGACCCAGAACTGGATCGTGTCGGGATCGGGCAGCGGGTCCATGCTCGCGGCCGGTACCACGCCGCGAAAGCCCGAGCAGCCCGAATACAGCGCATCGTCATAACCGAGCATCCAGCGCCGCGTGATCGAGCGCGCGCCGTCCGCGCCGATCACGAGATCGGCTTCGACGCGCTCGCCGTTGTCGAACGCGAGCGTGACGCGATCGGCGTGCTGCGCGAGATCGACGAGCCGATGGCCGAGATGGATGCAGTCGAGACCGACCGCCTTCGACAGCACGGCCTGCAGATCCGCGCGATGCACGCCCCAGTAAGCGCCGCCGAATTGCCGGCGATAGTCGGGTTCGCCGCGATGATGGCCGATCACCGCGCCGCTGCGCCCGTCGCGATAGACGAGGCCCGGGATGTCCGCACACACCGCGTCGAAGGCCGCACGCAAGCCCATGCGTTCGTAGAAGCGCGTCGCATTGGCCGACAGCGCGACGGCCGCGCCGACTTCGCGCAATTCGTCGGTCTGCTCGTAGAGCTGCGCGTCGATGCCGTGCTCGCGCAGCGCGAGCGCGAGCGTCAGGCCGCCGATGCCCGCGCCGACGATCGCGATTTTCAGGTTCTTCTGCATGATGAAGGTGTCTCCGATATTCAGATTTGGGGTCTGCGTGCTGCGCAGCGGTCATGTCGAATGCATGCGCCGTATCGGTAGTTTCAGGAGTGGACATTCATCCCGCAATAAAATGAAATGAATCTGCTTCATCACCGAATGCAATGAGCCGGGCAATGCGAAACCCATGGAACTGAGCGAGATCGACCTGAACCTGCTGCTGCTTTTTCAGCGGCTGATGCAGGAGCGGCGCGTGTCGAGCGTCGCCGAGCAGATGAACATGAGCCAGCCGGGCGTCAGCAACGCGCTCGCGAAGCTGCGCCGCCGGCTCGGCGATCCGCTGTTCGTGCGCGGGCCGGGCGGCGTGGTGCCGACGCCGTTCGCGCTGCGTCTCGCGGAGCCCGTTTCGCACGCGCTCGCGACGCTGCACGCCGCGCTCAATCCCGAGACCGGTTTCGATCCGCTGCGCGCCACGCGCACGCTGACGATCGGCATGACCGATATCGGCGAAGTCGTGTTCCTGCCCGCGCTGCTCGAACACCTGTCGCAAGCGGCGCCGGGCATCGCGCTCAATACCGTGCGCAACACGAGCGTCAACCTGAGCGACGAGATGGCCGACGGCCGCGTCGATCTCGCGATCGGCCTGCTGCCGCATCTCAAGGGCGGGTTCTATCAGCGCCGGCTGTTCGATCAGTGTTATGTGTGCCTGTTCCGGCATGGGCATCCGCTCGAGGATGCGCCGCTGACAGTCGATGCATGGCGCGACGCCGAGCACCTGGTCGTGGTGTCGGCCGACACCGGCCACGGGCAGGTGGACGAATGGCTGAAGCGGCGCCGCGTGAAGCGCCGGGTGCGGCTGACGGTGCCGCATTTCATGAGCGTGGGCTACATCCTGCAGCGCACCGACCTGATCGCGACCGTGCCGGAGCATCTCGCGCTGCAACTCGCCGCGCCGTTTTCGCTGGGCTGGCGCGCGCTGCCCGTCACATTGCCCGGTGCGCCGATTCATATGCTCTGGCATACGCGGGTCAATCAGGACGAAGGGAACCGATGGCTGCGCGGCGTGGTGGTCGATCTATTTGCGGAAACGAGTGCGCGAGCGCGGAAGGCGGCACCCCGGCGGATGAAATAGTCGCGGTCATCGCGCAATCGAGCGGGCGGTACGATGTCGCTTGAGCTTGCTCCGGGCACATTTCGAATGCATTGACCGGGTGGCGAAGACATCGATCGCTCGCCCCTCTTTCCCAATTCAACCAGCAGGAAATCAAGCCATGTCTGTCACGAAGAAATTCGCAGCCGTCACGGGCGCCGGATCCGGCATCGGTCGTGCGGCGGCCGTCGCGCTCGCCCACGCGGGATTCACCGTCGCGCTGCTCGGGCGCAACGAAGCATCGTTGCGCGAAACGCAGGACGCGATCCGTGCCGCCGACGGCGACGCGCACGTGTTTCCCGCCGACGTCACCGACGAAGCGTCGGTCGACCGCGCGTTTTCGCAAATCGCGCAGCAGTTCGGCCGGCTGGACGTGCTGTTCAACAATGCCGGACGCAACGCCCCGCCCGTTTCACTCGGCGAATACGAATTCGACGTGTGGAACAGCGTCGTCGCGACGAACCTGACCGGCGTCTTTCTGTGCGCGCGGGCCGCGTGGCGCCTGATGAAAGCTCAGACGCCGCAGGGTGGCAGGATCATCAACAACGGCTCGATCTCGGCGCACGCGCCGCGCCCCGACACGATCGCGTACACGGCCACCAAGCACGCGGTGACGGGCATCACCAAGTCGCTTGCGCTGGACGGCCGCGCGTACAACATCGCGTGCGGCCAGATCGACATCGGCAACGCGGCGACGTCGCTCACGGAACGGATGACGCAAGGGGTCCCGCAGGCGGACGGCAGCCTGGCGCCCGAGGCGCGCATGGACGTCGCGCATGTCGCGAACGCGGTCGTCCAGATGGCGAATCTGCCGCTGGACACGAACATCCTGAACATGACGATCATGGCCACTGCGATGCCTTTCGTGGGGCGCGGATAAACGCGAGCGGCGCGACAGACGGGCACGACGCTACCGTCGTATCCGTCGATGCAGGCAGCGCCCCGGCCATGTTTCGTCAACCTGACTTGGCTTTCTTGGCTGCGGGCGACGGCTTGCGTACCACGAACTGACGGCGGTCCTTGCCCCTGATCCAGAGCGGCGCATTGCCGCGCCCGCTCCATTCCTTCCCGCTCGCCGGGTCGCGATACCGTGCCGGCAGTACTTTCACGATATACGTACCTCGGCGACCGTTGCGGCCGACCAGGTCGCGATGCTTGATCGCATAGGTATCCATCAGCGAGTGAACCTTCGCGATCGCATCGATGCGTTCACGTGCGCGTGCGCGCTCGATTTCCTCGTCCAGTTCGGACAGCTCGACCACGAGCTGCGCATAGGTCTTGCTCACGCTCATCTTTTGCTTCCTGTCCCGCATCCGCATGCGAATCGACATGATTCGCATGACTAACGGACTGTTTTACAACGCCCCGTGACAGCAACATTAACTTGATCGCATGCGGCGCATCGCTGCGCGCCGGACAACGCGACGCGAAGAGACGGACAATCCGCGGAACGCCGACGCCGCGGCATACACTCCGATGCCGCAAACAGACAGGCGCGTCCTGCCGAAACGATCGTCCACCCGGGACAAGTTCCCCGCTGGAGACATCCAGAAGCACCATCGCGCGCCGCATTTCACATATCAAGTGATATTTGAAGCCCAATCGTAATGGTATCCATCTCAAATATCAACTGATATCCTTCCCGCCATGAATACGGCGCCCCTTCCCCCGCGGCTGAGCCGCGAAGAAAGTCGACTGCAGACCCGCGCACATTTGCTCGCCGCGGCAAAGCGGCTGTTTGTCGACCGCGGCTTCGGCGCTACGTCGCTCAGGGATATCGCGGCCGAGGCCGGCTATACGCAGGGTGCGTTCTATTCGAATTTCGCGAGCAAGGAAGAGCTGTTCGTGGAGTTGATGCGGGAGCGATCGAAGACGCAAGTGGCCGACATCGCCCGGGCGTTGAGCGACCCGTCCGCGACCGGGGACGAAATATTGAATGCGCTGGAAGTCTGGTCGCGGACCGTCGACGCCGAGCCCGAGTGGTCGGTGCTGGGCGTCGAGTTCAAGCTCCAGGGGCGTCGCAACCCCGCGTTCGCAGCGGCGTCGCAGGCGTTGCTTGACGGCCACCGCGATGGCCTCGCCTATTGCATCGAACAGATTTTCGCGAGGATGAAGAAAGTGCCGCCCGAATCGCCGGCCGTCCTGGCCGTGTCGTTCATGGGGCTCTCGCAAGGCCTGTCGCTGCAGCAGTCGATCCTGTCCGACGTGCCCATCGGGCACATGATCATGGTGTTCCTGCGCAGCCTGCTGGCGACGGCGGCGCCGGTGCGCTGACCGGCGAAGATTCTGGTGGCACCGACGCTCGTCGCGAACAGCGACATGACGCTGGTGTTGCCGCAACGCCTTGCGCGGCATGTCGCGTTGTCGATGCCGGTCACGCTAGTGAAGCTGCCGGTCGAGGTGCCGCCGTTCGCGCTGTCGATGATCTGGCATGAGCGCACGCACGACGATCCCGCGCATGGATGGCTGCGGCAGCAGATTGCGGAGATTGCGCGGGAGATGGAAGTGTAGCTGTCGCGTGCAATCGCCCTGCGACACATTGATCCATGCTGAAGGCAAACTCCGCGAACAACGCGTCTTTGGCGTTGTGGCGGCCGTCGGCGCAGCAATACTGTTTATCGGATGAAAAATGACTGACGTACCGTATTTCTCCCAGTGGGAATCAAGGATGCTGATCGACAAGTTTCTGTCCGGTGAACTCCGTTCGGAAGACGATCCGCTCTGGCGCGAGTCGGGTGCCCACAATCCCGAAGAGTACGCTCGATGGAGCCCTCACATCTGCGGCATCGCATGCCTGAAGATGCATGCTCGCGCATCGGACGAAGCGCGTGTTCCCGTTGCTCGAACTGGTTCGCGACGCAGTGACCTTCGGCGTGTATCGCCCTGAACTGGGCGATAGCGGCAAACGCCTGCTATACCGACCGTTCGTGCAATGGCTCGGCGAGCGCTTTCAGATTCGAGGCAGCGTCGTCGAGCATACGGGATCGGCGGTCCTTGAAGAACGGCTTCGCGACGGACATATGCTCATGGCGTCGGTCCATCCAGGAATCCGGCATCAGGATTTCGAGCCGCCGGGGCGTGGCGGCCATCTGGTACTCGTGCTCGGCGTAGACGCAATGTCCGGTGACTGGATCTTTCATAATCCGTCAGGGTTTGAACGGGACACGCAGGAAAACGTGACGATGCGGCGCGAAACCTTCGATCGTTATTTTGCCAATCGAGGGATCTTGATCGCCCCCCAGGATTGAATCCGTACCCGCTTGTCGATGCCCCGAGTGTGGATCAATGCGGCCGGGTATGAATGCCGGGCGCAGGCCCTCTATCCAATCAAATACCCTCAAGCATCCGGATCTACCCTCTTATCTCGACGAACGGCGCCTCGAATTGCGGATCCGCTCGCGCCGCTCTCGCGCAAGCGATAGTTCGAGGAGGTCGAATGCATGCAGGTGCGCTTGTCTCGCGAGATTGGCATGGTGCCGGGCCCATTCGGACCGCGAGCCGATGTTGCCATCAGCCTTGTCCTGAAGGATCGACATCACGGTGTCGGCATGATCACGTGCCCGCTGGGCATGGATGCGAGCTTTCTGGATGCGACTACCGATTAGCTCCACCTGGGCACGCGTACTCGGAAAATGAGAGGTAGCCAGCGTCGAATACCGTACAGCCAATTTCTCAAGCTCCGCGGCGCATGCTACCGCGCCCGCGGCGGCAACGTTAGCCACGTGGACGCACTCGGTGGCGAAAGCATCGGCGAGTTTCGACGCCGAAGGCCGACCGAATCGACGCTTCCAGTACCAAGCGGGAATGCAAGCGTGGACGGCTGCTCGTATCAAGTTTGCAGTGCAATTGATTCGATTCGATCGGGCTGTTCTGGACATGGCGGACGAAAAGATGCTCTTGTCTGGACGTACCTTGACCCACGATTATTTACGTCTCGGCCTGGATCAGGAACGTCGTTCGATCGCGACCGGCAATCCAACGAGGTTCCCGCCCGCGCCCGCTCCAGACGGCGCCGGAGACGGGATCACGGTACTTTGCGACAGCCGGGCCACGCCGCCGACGTAGCTTGTACCGAATACCGTCGAAAATGTCTTCCGGCTTCAAATCGAAGTCGGCGATCAATTTCTGAATTTCTTTTACCGCACTCTGCAATTCCGTCTTGCGTGCAAGTTCAGCTTGAGTTTGCAGTGCTTGGATCTTGGCTTTCAGGTCCAGGTAGGTTTGCATGTCGTTTCCTCGGCAATGTGAGAATCGTGAATCTGGAAAGATTGCGCACGCATCGACCCAATCTGTTTCGCAATACATAATATTTAGCTTTGAATGTCCGCGATGCCGCGTGGAATAAAAAGCGCGATCGAGAGGGGAAATCGCGAGCCGCCTGTGCCGAGAGGTAATGAATCGCCGAACACAGGCGGAGCCAACGACCGGGGCTAGTCGATCCTGCGCGGAAGACTCGAGCGACTGACTGCCCGACGGCCCTCGGGCGTGCCGAGAGCGCAACCGCCACGGACACGAGATTCGGATGCCGTTGTCGATATCTTCGTCCGGAACGTGAGCAAGGACACGGCCGTCGTGCACCGGGTTTCGTTCAGACGACGATTTCGCTTCCGCGGCGGACTGCGAACGGCTACCGCGCCCCCCGTACATGCGCACAGTGGTGCGCTTATGCAAGCTGGCTCGGGATGCCGATGCTGTCGTAATCTACGTTCAGCCATGATGGTCTCTTGGTGTGTACCCCAAGGCCAGGCCGCAGGCGCCGCTCATTGATTGCCCTTCAGCTTCAGCCAGACCTTGTTGCGTAGTTGAAGTGCCGCAGGCGAGCACATCTTGTACGGCTTGAGGCGATCCTTGTATTGCTCGGGCGTCTTGGTCGCGGGGTTGTTCAGCAGCGCATGATCGATGTAGCGCTCCGACCCGACGATCTCGTTGCTGTACCGAATCGCGTTCGTCACCAGTGCAATGTTCTCGGGCCGCATCATCCAGTCGACGAACTTGTAGGCCGATTCGACGTTCCGCGCTTTTGCCGGGATAAGCAGACTATCCATGAACAGCCGGACGCCCTCTTTCGGATACACGAACCGGATGGTCGGCAGACGATCCTGCGCGCGCGCAGCGGCACCGTTCCAGACGTGCTGAACGGTGATTTGCCTGGACGCGAGACGGTCGATCGTGCCGTCGTTGCTGTAGGTCTTCACGAAGGGCTTCTGCTTCTGCAGGACGTCAAGCACGCGCTTCGCATCCTCGGGACGTTCGGTACATTCGTCCTGCCCCAGATACCAGCTCGCGGCCATGTACAGTTCCTCCTCGACGTCCAGATCGCCGATCTGGCCGCGCAGCGCCTCGGGCGGCTCGAAAAAGGATTTCCAGCTATCGTCGAGCCGGCCACCCGGCACGCGCGCGCTGTCGTATGCAAACCCGGTCAGGACGACCGTAAAGGGCATCGCATAGTCCCGCTGAGGATCGAATGCCGGATGACGGTATTCAGGCTTGATGTTTGCGATATTCGGCAACTTGCTCTTGTCGAGCTTGAGCAACAGGCCGGATTTCACGAGCACCGGGACGTAGTAGTCGCCGGCCACCACGACGTCGTAGCCTCCTCCCCCCGCCTGCAGTTTCTGGGTCAGTGCGGCATCGCTTGCATAGGTGTCAAGCGTCGTCTCGATACCGGTATCTGCCTGGAACTTCTTGAGCAAGTTCACGGGCAGGATGCCCGGCCAGCTTCCGATATGAAGCTCGGCGGCCTGCGTCGTCACAGCGGCGAGGAGCAACATCGCCCCGATTGTTTTTTTCATACTGTTCCTATTGCTTGGAGATTTGCATGGTGTATCTCGGACTGCTTGGGTGTGGATCTTCTTTTGCCTCGAGCACCGATGACCCAGACCGCCATCAGTTGCACCGACGAAAGGCCGATGACGACGGTCGAGACAGCGCTGACCTTTGGGGTGATCCCGATCTTCATCGCACTGAAGATGTACATCGGCAATGTGGTCATGCCGGCGCCAGCGAGAAAGTAACTGGTGACGTAATCATTCATCGACGCGACGAACGACAGCAGCGCCCCTGCGACGATGCCGGGCAGCGCCAAAGGCACGGTGATTTGCCGAAATGCGGCCCAGGGTGTGGCTGACAGGTCCGCAGCAGCCTCGAGCAGCGTGCGATCGATCGTCTTGAGCCTGGCTTTGATCGGAAGGTAAGCAAGCGGCACGCTGAAGACCACATGCGCAAACAGGACGACGCCGAATCCGAGCTCGGTCTTGAACATCGAGAACAGCATCATCGTCGCGATCGCCAGCACGATTTCAGGTATGACAAGCGGAAGCGCGACGAGAAGTCCCGCCCGGTCGAACCCGTGCCGATCACTTCTCGACCACCAGGCAACCGCCGCGCTCGTCGCAAGGACGGTGGAAAGCACCATCGACATCAACGCCAGAACGAGCGAGTTCTTCGCGGCACGGACCAGCGTCGGATCGGACCACGCCTCCTCGTAGCCGCGGATACCGAACCCGTCCCAGACGAGCGCGGACGGGCCAACGTTGAAGCTCATCCCTATCACGATCAGCATCGGCAAATAGAGGAACAACAGAACCGCGATCGCGATTGCCGCGGCCAACGGAAACCGGCGCAGTTCAGGCGAATTCATGAATGCGCTCCTGTCGTTGAAAGAGCGCGCCCAGCCGGGGCATGAGCATCGCCAGAAGCACAATCGCGAGCAACGCAAACGACATGGCGGCGCCCAAAGGCCAATCCCGGCCGCCGGCAAACTGGAAATCGATCAAGTTGCCGATCATGAACGCGTGATTGCCGCCAAGAAGCCCGGGGATCGTGTAGGAACCCAGTGCAGGGACGAAGACGAGCCCTACGCCCGCCATGACGCCCGGACGGCAGCACGGCACAACCACATGGACAAGTGCGGCCGGCTTGTTTGCCCCCAGGTCGTAGGCCGCTTCGACCAGCCGCCAGTCGAGATCATCGAGCGCGGCAAAGATCGGCAGGACCATGAATGGCGTGAACGCATAGACGAGGCCGATCAAGGTCGCGAGATCGGTGTAGAGCAAGCCGAGCGGGCCGTGCATGATGCCTGCTCCGATCAAGATCCGATTCACCAGGCCGTTGTCTGCGATGACGATGATCCACCCGTACATCTGGACGACGACGCAGGTCCAGAACGGGATCGTGATCAGGATCAGCAACGCGGCTTTCCACTTCCGAGGGCGCGTCGCCATGAAAAGCGCCGTCGGGAAGCCGATCAGCAGACATCCCGCGGTGGTCAGCAGGGCCATGGTCATCGACCGGGCGAAAATGGCGAGATAGCCCCGCTGAAGGACAAGCGAACCGTCGAAGTCCCGATCGAAGACGACCCGCTCGTACGCCCGGGCAGTGAAGTCGCCCCACGCGACGCCGCCGAAGTCGAGCGGCACGCTGAGCGAGACCACTGCCAGGATGATCATGGGAAGAACAACACCCGCGACCATGACGAGCACCGCCGGGTTATACATCTTCCGCCATGATTTCAGCTTCGGCAGGTGGACCATAGGGACTTGACGCACTACCAATTACCTCAATTAGGCCGGTTCGATTGGCAGGAAGCGTATCAAATAGATCGCTCCATTTATAGGGGTTGCCCGTGCCGTTCGCGCCAATGTGTTACCCGTCAGCGCCAATGACATTATAAGTTTGGCGAACGGCATTTTATATTGGATTATTTCGCCAACAGAAATTCTCGTACTCGTGCAATTTAGATCGATGCAGGAACATTAAAGCGTTGACCAATCGTCAGGTCACCGGGAACGGTACACCGGGTACTGCGCCGCACGCCGGCGCCCCGATGGGCGCCCCATGTGGCGCCATGCGGCTTCGCCGATGGCTCGGCCAACCCCGGTCCGCCGCGGCACACGTGGCAGCTATCCGGCTTCCGCGGCATGATCGTTGGCGGATTTGCAAAAATCGTGAGATAGTTGCCCGATTCGCACCATGCATATTTCATATAACGAGATGAGAGGCGATAACGAATATGGCCATTGCTGATAAGCTGGAATACCGCCGAATGACCGAGCGCGACATCGGCGCCTTTTATGACGTGCGATTCTCCGTGAGCGAGAATAGAATCCATCCCCACCAGGTTCATCTGCTCAACCGCAACCTCCTGATCGAGAAAATCAGGCAGGGAGGCGGCTGGATTTGTGAATGTCGTGATGAGGTGGTCGGGATCTGTCTGCCGGTCATCACCGAAAAGCCGTTCATCACCGCCTTGTTTGTGAATCCGTCGTTCCATGGCGCCGGCATCGGCCGGGAGCTGCTCGACCGTGCGCTGACATGGTTGAAGGAAAAGGGAGTGGCGCAAGTCACGCTCGTGACCGATCCGGGCTCGCGAGCCGATGGCTTCTACCAGCGTCTCGGGTGGAAGCGCGGCGAACTGGACGAGTATGGATGCCAGGTCGTGTTTACGAAGTCGCTAGGAGTCGAATGAAGCCGGTAGCCGACATGAGTCACCGCACTGCCGCGCAACGTCCGGCGCCGCTTCACACCATCTTCATCACGATCGACTTCATGAAGCGTATGGGGGTTCCCGTCGACGTCTTGCTGAGAGGCGCGGGCATTTCTCCGTCGGACGTCGAGCGACCCAACGCAATGGTGACGCATGCGCAGGAAATGGTGCTGTTTGCGAATGCACTCGAGGCGACCGGCAACACCGCGATCGGGCTTCATATCGGAAACGCGATCCCGGTGACATCGTACGGCCTGCGAGCCCACGCCATGCTGGTGAGCCCGACGTTGGGTGACGCGCTGCGCCTGGGCTTCGAGCATCCGTTGCTGGGGATCAGCTATTTCAGAATGAGGATAACGACAACGGGTGATGTGGCCAGAATTACGGTTGGCGGCTATACCTATCGCACGGATCTCCTGGTTTTGAATACCGACATGGTTTTCACCGCCATTCGCCGGGAGATGCGTGATTTGATCGGGCAATATCCGGAATTCCTGAGGATAGGATTTGCTTATCCGGAACCGCCGCACGCGGAATCTTACAGGGCCTATTTCAACTGTCCAATCGAATTCAATTCTCGCGAAAGTTTTCTCGAGTTCGATCGATCGACACTTGAAATCGCGCTTCCGCTCGCACACCCGATAGAATTCGAATTGGCAAAAAAGGCGTGCGCAAAGCGCGAATTCGAACTTGCGCACTGGGTCCCGTCGGACCTCATCGGACGACTACTTGGCCTGATGTACGACAACCCCGCGTGTCAAGACATCGCCGAGTTTTCCAGAGAGCTCGGACTTTCACTGCGCAGTTTGCAGCGGAAACTCCAGGAGATGGGGACGTCGTTCAGTGCCATGCACAACCTTGTACGTCAAGATCTGACATCGCAATATCTGGCCAAAAAGGAATATTCGATCAAGGAGATCGCGGCGCGATTGGGATACAAAAGTACATCCGCGTTCAGCCGAGCGATGAAGCGCTGGTCGAAAGAAGCGACCGAATGAAAAAATAGGCCAGGACTGCCCGTATGGACATGGCCAGCATCTACTCCGCCGAACTCCAGAGGCGTCAATGCAAATTTGCCACGATCCGCGACAAGCCGGAAATTGTCGGGTACTCGAAGATGTGAAAGAGTTCGATGCGCGGCCACCGGTCGGCCAGCGACAGATGAAACGAAACCGCGTGCATCGACGTGAGGCCATGCGCGAAGAAGTTATCGTGCTCGCCGAGCCGGCTCACGTTCAGGTAGGGTGAGAGCAGGACGATCAGCACGTGTTCGGGGCTATCGGGTGCCGCGTTCCGTTTGACGGGAAGCGGCATGGGTTGCTCAGGCGGCAGGCTCGCAAGCGCTTTCCGATCGAGCTTGCCGGAGCCGTTGCGCGGGAGCGTGTCGATCACGGTCAGCTCGCGCGGCCACAGATACTTGGGCAAACATTGGCGCAGATGCGCGTGCGCCAGTTCCACCGGATCCGCGATGACATGGCGCGGATCGAGCGTGATGAATGCGGACAGGCTGTCGATCTCGCTCTGGTCGCGCGTGTGGATCGCCGCCGCCTCGCTGATGAACGGCAGCGCCTCCAGCGTGTCGCCGATCTCCTGCAGGTCGACCCGATGCCCGTTGATCTTCACGAAGTCGCCGGCGCGCGAGACGAAATTCAGGCATCCCTCCCGATCGACGAAGCCGACGTCGCCGGTGTCATAACGGATCGTGCGGCCGTCGGCGCTCGCGATGAACTTCTCCGCCGTAAGCGCGGCGTTGCCCAGATAGCCGAGCGCGACCGCGTCCCCCCCGATCAGGATGCGTCCCTCCACGCCAAGCGGCACCTCCGAGCCATGTTCGTCGACGACCAGCACATGCGTGTTCTGGATCGGCAGCCCAATGCGCCGTTCACCGGGCCGATCGATCCGTTGACAGGTCGACCACACGGTGGTTTCGGTCGGACCGTACATGTTGTACGGCCGCGCCGCACGCGCGTGGATCTCGGCCGAGAGCGCCTGGCCGAGCGGCTCGCCGCCGACCAGCAGGCGGTCGAATCGGAACGATGCGCCGAGGTACGGCAACAGGCACTTCAGCAGCGACGGTGTGGACTGGTAAATCGCCGGACGGACCTGCTCCAGCAGCCGGGCCAGCAACTGCGGCGATGCCGCCCGGCCGTCATCGGCGAGTGTCAGGGTTGCGCCGTTGGCAAGCGGCAGCGCGTACTCCAGATAGAAAATGTCGAAGCCGGGCGAGGTGCTGGATAGCACGCTCGTGTCCGCATCGCATCCGAGCAGTTCGCCAAGGCAGTCGATCAGGTTCGCGCATCCCTGGGTCGTGACCCTGACCATCTTGGGTTTGCCCGTCGAGCCGGACGTGAAGATCCGGTACGCTTCGCGGCTTGCGCCTGCTGGCGGCGTGCACGTCGGCGCGGCGGAGCACACCGCCATATCGAGTTGCGGGGTGCCGACCGGCAAATCGGCGATGAACGGATGCGGCGTGCCGGCCGTATCGTGCAGCACCGCGGTTGCCGCACTCACGTCGAGCATCTGCCTCATGCGCGGTGCCGGCGTCCGGAAGTCGATCGGGATGTAGGGCACGCCCTGACGCTGGCACGCGATCATCGCTACGATCAGCGGCACGCCGCGCGGCAGGCAGAGCAGCATGGCGTCGCTCGTTTGCCTCAGCGTGTCGAGCGACGCCGCGCATCCAAGCACTCGCTCGTGCAGTTGCCGGTAGGTCAATTGCTCGCGGCCGGCGATCAGCGCGATCCGGTCGGGGTCGCGTTGCGCTGCTTCCGAGAACCGCGCGATGAAATCCCGGTAATGCGTCTTTGTTTGACCGCTGAGCATCGGTCGGACTCCGTCATACCTGGCTGGTGAATTCGTAGGCAAGCGCGATGAACTCGCCCGTCAAGCGGCTGATATCCGTCTCGCTGTAAATCCCGGGATCGTAGTGCGCGACGAGCCGGATGCGCTCGTCCGCGTCCGCCTGGAATTGCAGGCACAGCTCGGTGTAGAGCGGCCGGTAGCGGTACGGCCCCTCCTCCCACACGTGCCCGTTCATCTCGATCCGATAACCGGTGTTCTGGTTCTGGAACATGAACAGCATCCGGTACGGCGCGCCAGCGCGGCCCGAGGCCTGCACGATCACGTCGAGCGGTGCGTTGGCGTGTTGCATCGATTCGGCGAGACGTTCGCGGACGGCCGCCAGGATCGCGTCGTATCCGCGCGTTTCGTCGATCTCGACACCGATCGGGAGGTTCGTGATCCGGCAATCGATCTGCCCCAGTGTGTGTGCGTCGCGATTGTTCAGCGTGGTGCCGGTCAGGACCCGGCGCATGCCGGTCCGCCGTGCCACCAGCGTGTTGAATACCGCGTAGAACAGAACGAACGGCGTGATCTTGCGCACCCGGCAAACCGCCCGTACCGCGCGCAGCAGGTTGTCGGGCAGGATTGCGCACCGCTCCGCCGCGGGATACGGCAGCGGTGCGCCGGCCTCACGCGGCGCGCGTCCCGGTGTCGAGGCGAGCGTACTGGCCGGTGCCCCCGCAAGCTGCTCGCGCCAGTACGTCGCGTCCTCGGGCCGCCAGTTCGGCGTATCCGATACCGGGACCGGCTCCGCGGTGCGCTCGCCCTTCAGCGTGCGCTCGACGCGCCGCAACAGGTTCTCCAACCCGGTGCCGTCGATCAGGAGATGCGGAAAATTGATCGCGACATGATGACGCTCGCCGTGCCGCACGTACAGCACACGCGCGGCCGGACCGCGCTCGAGATCGAAGCGCCGGCCGAAGAACGCCGTCAGGCAGCGCTCGGGATCGTCCGATTCCGCGAGCGTCACCGCCTCCGCGGTCGTCACCCGCTCGCGCCGCTCGCCCAGCATGATGCCGTCGCCCGTCCATTTCAGCGTCATCGAGAAATCGGGAAGCCCGCTCAGGATCGCGTCGAGCGCGGCGCAAAAAGCCGGCCAGTCCGGCGCGACACCCGCCGACAGGCACAGCGGCACGTTGTAATGGCTGAAGTCGCCGCGCTGCAGCTTCTCGAGCAGGTAGAAGCGTGCCTGGTAGGCGTTCAGGCGCGTGCGCGGCGGTGCATCGGGCCCGTTCGACCCGGCGCGCGCGCCGACGCGCGCATTGATGCGCGCGGTCAGTAACGCGGGCGTCGGACAGTCGTAGATGTCCGTCTGCGCCAGCATCACGCCGTAACGCTCGCTGACATGTGCGATCAATTCGACGGCAGAGATCGAGTCGCCGTTCAGTTCGAAGTAGTCGCTGTCGGGGGTGACCGACGGCTCGGCGAGCACCGCCGTGTAGAGTTCGACGATCTCGTCGCACGACGCTGTTCGCGCTTCCCCCGCTCCCCGGGCGGGCGGGGCCTCGGGCCGCTCGCTCACGCCCGCAGCCGCGTTTGCGCCGCCTGCGTCCGGCACCAGCGTGTAGCGCCGTGCCGACAGTTCGGGCAGTGCCGCGTCGAACGCACGGCACACGTCGTCCGGCGCCTGTTCGAGTATCACGTGCGCGTTCGTGCCACCGACGCCAAACGAGCTGACGCCGCAGCACGTGCGTTCACGCAGGTCGAGCACGTTTGCGTCGGCCGAAATGCTGAATGGCGAGTCGACGAGGGCCAGCAACGGGTTCGGATTGACGAGCCCGGCTGTGCCGGGATAAACGCGATGCTTCAGCGCGAGTACCGACTTGATCATCGACACGATGCCGGACGACCAGAACAGATGGCCGATATGCCCCTTGATCGAGCCCAGCAGGATCGGTTCGGGCGTCGCGGGCGGCGGATAGGATTCGACGAAACGCCGGAGCGCACGCACCTCGATCGGATCCCCGATCGCCGTGGCCGTCGCATGGCATTCGACGAAGGCCAGTTGATCGGGCGCGACGCCCGCATCGGCATAGGCGCCCTTCAGGAGCGCCACCTGCCCGTCCACCGCCGGCGCGGCGAAGCTGACCTTGTGCGCGCCGTCGTTGTTGACGCCCACGCCGCGCACCAGCGCATGAATCCGGTCGCCGTCTCGCCGCGCCCGGCTCAACGTCTTCAGCACGACCGCGCCGCCGCCATCGGCCGGAACGGTGCCGTCCGCCTCGGCATCGAACGGACGGCACACGCCCAGTCGCGAATAGATCGAGCCGGGCTCGTAAGCGTAGGCCCCGTCGAGCGGATACGTGATCGTCATGCCGCCCGCCACCACCGCGTCGCAGCGGCCGGCCCACAGCAGATGGCAGGCTTCGGCCGCCGCGACCAGCGACGACGAACAGCCGCTTTGCAGGTTGAAGGACGGCCCTTGCAGGTCGAACACGTAGCTGACGCGGGTCGCGAGAAAATCGGCACCCCGGTTGACCGTCTCCAGCAGCGCAGGCGGCGGCGCCACGCGCCCCTGTGCGGCCAGCGCTGCGAGATGGTCGTGATAGGTGCCGTTGGCCGCCTGCGACGCAACGACGCCCACCGTGCCGGGATGCGCGCCGCGCGGGTAGCCGGCATCGGCAAACGCGGCGTCGACGAGCATCAGGAACCGGCGGCACTGCGGGTCCATCACCTGCGCTTCCTGTTCGCTGATGCCGTAACGGGCGGCGTCGAACAGCTCGGCGGATTCGAGCCGCCGCTCAGGCCGCCCGCCGCGAGGCGGCGCTGCGAGCAACGCCCATAATGCTTCGTAGTCGCCGGCGCCCGGCACGCAGCAGGCCATGCCGACGATGGCGATCGGCTCGCGGGTGCCCGGATTCATTTGGTGTCGTCCATGTCGGTGAAGTCGAGCACCGCGCTGTCGGCCAGCATCGGATCCAGCCGCGTGCGGATGAACGCGAGATGCAACGGATGATTCTGGTACGCGTAGCGGTCCGCCTTGCTGTCGAACGCCATCACGAAGCAATGGCTGAAGCGGCCGTTGTGCGGGTTGTCGGCGTCGTTGCGGCCGAAGTGATACGCGCGGATCGTCGGTATCCGGGTGCGCAGCCCGCCCAGCGCGCGCAGCGCATCATCCGCCTGCGACGCGCTCACGCCTTCGGCGAACGCGAACAGGATCACGTGGAAATACATAGCGCCTCCGCGAAGCGGTTGACGTGCGCGGCGACCTCCGCAAGCCGGGTGGCCTCGACGATGTCGACGTGGTGCGCGTCGATCCGCACGATCTCCGCATGCGGGCACCCGCCCCAGCCGTTGTCCGCCTTCGCCGCGTCGAATGCGCGGCGCAGCGGCCCGCCGGCGATCGGCAAGCGGCTACCCGTCGCGATGATATTCAGGAACGGCAACGCCTGCAGCGCGGGCCTGAATGCGCGCGCCATGTCGCGCTCGACCCGGAAGACCGCGTTCAGCCGCCGCAACTGCCGTTCGTAGTGCGCCTTCCCGAAGCGCTCGACCAGCAGGCCCGCACTGTCAATGAAATACGGCAGCGCGTCATCGTCGAACAGCGCGGCGTGGCGTTCGTGAAACACGACCGAATCGATCGCGAGCAGGCCCGCGACCGGATAGCTCGCCGCGAGCCGCGCTGCAATCAGGTTCGCCAGCATGCCGCCGAGCGACCAGCCACCGATGCAAAGCGGCACGCAGACGTCCGGCACCGCCTCCGCGATCTGCGCGGCATACAGTGCGGCCAGTTCGTCGGCGTCGCGGATCAGGTCGCCTTCGTCCGAATACAGGTTGTACGAGTCGATCGCAAGCAGCTCTATGTCGTCCGACAGATGCGCGGCCAACGGCTGGTAGATCTCGGCGCCGGAAATGCTGGCATGCACGAGGACGAGCCGCAGGCGCGGCGTCGAGCGCGCCGCGCGCAGCCGCTTCACGAGCCCGCCGTCGGCGCGCGCGGGCGCCGCCAGCAATGCGGCGATGCTCCGCAGCTGCTCGCCGAAGCGATCGTGCGTGTCGATCCAGTCGAGGTCGATGCCGACGTCGAACGCGTCGTTGATATCGCTCACCATCGTCAGCGCGAGCATCGAATGCCCGCCTTCGTCGACAAACGACGTCGCGTCGCTCACTTGCTTGAGCATCAGCGCAGACTTCCAGATGTCCGCCAGCGCCGGTTCGATGCCCGGCAGTGGCGGCGTCGCCGCGGCATCCATCGCGACCGCCGGCCCCGGTGCGTCGACTCGCACGCCCGGATCGATTTCACTCACGCCGAGATCGAGGATGCGCGCATCCGGGTCCGCCACGCACGGGAGGCCATCCGGCGTCGCGTCGACACCCGCACGGCCGAAACCGTCGAACCGCTGCGCAAGCTCCGCAAGATCCATCGCCGTCCCACACGCGACGCACGCGCTGCCCGCGGCGCGCCGGTTCAGCGTACGGGCGACGTCGCGGAACTCGGCACCGGATTGCCGCACGGTCTCGGCAAGGTCGCGCATCATCGCGGCGACGCGTTCCGGCGTGCTGGCGCCGACGTAGACGTGCAGCGGCCCGGGCGGCGCCGCGCCGCGAGGCTCGGCGAACGCGGGCGGCGACTCGACCAGCACCGCGCAATTGGTGCCGCCGATGCCGAGCGAATTGACGATACCCGTCAACGGCCCGGTCGCTGGCGCGCGCGATTGCGGCACATAGAGAGGCCCGTTGTCGAACGAGATGCGCGGATTCAGCGCGCGATGGTTCGCGGCGGGCGCGATGCATTGGCGCCGCGCCTGCACGGCCGCGCGCAACAGACCGGCGAGGCCCGCGACCGTGTCCAGGTGGCCGATCGACGACTTCACCGACGCGACCGCCGTGGCGTTTGCGCCGCGCCGGCTGCCGGCGAACGCCTTCTGCAGCGCCGCCGCCTCGATCACGTCGCCGATGTAGGTCCCGGAACCATGTGCCTCGACAAAGTCGATGTCGCTCGCGTCCAACCCCGCTCCCGTCAGCAGGCCGTCGAGATTCTCGGCAACCGCCACGGAGCTGGGCGACGTATAGGTCGCCTTGTGGCTGCCGTCGTTGTTGACCCGGCTGCCGCGCAGCACGGCGAGCAGCGCGTCGCCGTCGCGCCGCGCGTCGTCGAGCCGCTTCAGCACGAACACGACGCAGCCGAAGCCCGGCACCATTCCGTCCGCATCGCGGTCGAACGAGCGCACCACGCCCGATCTCGACAGGTTCATGCCGGGATGGTACGCATACCCGTCGTGCAGCGGAAACGGCAGGCTGGCGCCGCCCGCCAGCACGAGATCGCAATCGCCGAGCCTCAGCGCCTGCATCGCGGCGTGGATCACGAGCAGGCCGCTCGAGCACGCGGACTGCACGCCGTAGCTCGGGCCGCGCAGGTTCAGCACGTGCGACACGCGCAGCGATTGCTGCTCCTTGTTCGAGCCGATTTCGATCTCGAACGGATGGTATTTCGCCGCCACGTCGTGCCGGGCGCGGACCACGCTCGCATAATCGGTGTCGGATGCGGTGGAAATCACCGCGGTGCGCGCGGGCAGCGCTTTCGGGTAGTAGCCGGCCGATTCCGCCGCTTTCCAGCAGTGCTGGATGAACAGCCGCTGTTGCGGATCGATGATGACGCTGTCGCGCAGCGACAGCCCGTACAGGCGATAGTCGAACCGCGGCCAGTCCGTCATGTAGCCTGCCCGATCGACCCACCCCTCGCGAGGCGGTGCCGCGTCGTCGGGCGACGAAAACGCGTCCTCGCCGGCGAACACCAGCCGTTCGAAATCGCCGAGCGTGCCCGCGCCCGGCAACGCGAGCGACACCCCGATCACCGCGACCCTGGCATCCGGTTGCGCGACGTGTGCCATGTCAGCGTGCCCAGGTGTTCCGATACTGGTCGTCGTCCACCATGAACCACAGCTCCTTCACCTTGTCGCCGACGAAGCGCTTCTCGACCATGATATTGATCCGGCGGCTGCGGCCACTCTCCTTCTCCGTGACGTCGCGAACCAGGCGCGCGAAGGTCCGATCGCCGCTCGCAAACACCGATTCGATCGTTGTCCTGATGTCCGAGTGCGCGGCGACGAAGTCGCGCATCGACGACTTCAGCGACTCGACGCTCAGATCCTTCCCGTTGAAATGGCAGACGGCATCGTCGTGATAATGGTTATTCACCGCGGGGCAGTTGCCGGTGTCGAACACGTCCGTATACAGCGAGCGTACGACCGCGATCATGGTGTCTTCCATACTCCCTCCTTGACGAAAGTCAGGCTGTTCCCGCTGTACGGGCTCTTGCGCAGCACGCGGCGCGGCACCGCGAAAAACGGCAGCCGCCGCGCCGTGTACAGCAGTTCGTCCCACGACGCGCCCGCCATCTGTTCGGCCAGCGCGTCGAACGCGAGCGGGTCCAGCGGCCGCGACGTCCAGAAGAACGTCGCGGGCGCGCCGAAATCCCATGGCATCATCTCGACCTGGTTCAGGCATGCGAGGTCGTGCAGCATCTTCTGCGCGACATGACCCATGCCCACGCGGTTGTAATTGCCGTACCGATCGAAGCGGTCTTCGCCTCGCCGGCACGCCTGCCAGACCTTCGCGACCGGCTTCGACAGATGCTCGGCCACATCGCGGAAATCGATCTCGACGTCGATCTTCCGCGCGCGCAGCACCGGCCAGTTCATCGACGCGTCGCCCCGCAGCCAGCGCCCCTGCTCGTCGAGCCAGTACTCGACGAGGGTCTGCTCGTGCGCGAGGCGCGGATAGAAATACGTGCAATACGCATAGCGGATGCGCGCGGGTATGCCCTTGTGCCGCAGCATCCCGCACGCGACCTTCGAGATGTTGACGCAGTTGCCGATGGTCTTGTGCTCGAGCGGCACGTCTTCGCGCAAATCCCGGACACCGTGCGCGGCGACCTTTCCGAGCAGGTCCTCGACCCGGTACACATCCATCTCGGCCAGTCGATGCGGCCCGATTCGGGCGGCGTTCAGGCCGCCGTGATGCTCGACCACATGGCGAGCGGCCTGAAACAGCACGTCGATGTCGTCGCCGAGCGAATCGAACAGGTACCCGTAGCGGCCCGGATCGGTATTCGACGTGTGCCGCAGGTAGTACGCCCGCTCAGTACGCGTATCGTTCACGAATCAGCTCCTCAAGCCCGCCCAGCGACCCCGCCTCGTAGATGTCCAGGATGTCGAGATGCACGCCGAGCTGGGTTTCGATCTCGGCCTGCAGGCGCGCGATGCCGATCGAGTCGAAGCCGATGTCGAACAGGCGAGCCTGGCGGTTCGTCGCCGGCGCGCGAGTCAGCCTCGCAATCAGACGCGCAAGCGCATCACTCCCCGCATCCCGCCCGGCCTGCTCCGCCTGCTCCGCCAGCAATGTTTCCGCGCGGCGCGCGAGCGCCCGGCCGTCGGTCTTGTCGTTGCGCGTGAGCGGCCAATCGGAGACGAACACGATCCGCCTGGGCTTCTCCCATGCGTTCAGCACGCCGTCGAGCCGCGCGTCGGCATGACGCCAGCCGTCGCGCGCCACGCCCGCCGCGTGACACACCAGCACCAGCCCCTGCATCGTCTCCGAATGGAACGCATGAACCCGTTCGGCCAGGCCGGCCTGCACGCAGCGCCGCTCGACGCCGCCGAGATCGACGCGATGGCCATTCAGCTTCACCTGCGCGTCGCATCGTCCGATGAAATGGTAAATTCCGTGCGCATCGCGCCGGACTTCGTCGCCGGTGTCGTAGAAGCGTCCGCTGACCGCACGTTCGTGCGCGGCGAACGCAGTCCCGCCCGTCTCGCCGACGTAGCCGGCGGCCAGCCCGGCGCCCGACACCAGCAGGCGCCCCTGGCCCGCCCCGTCGAGCAGTTCGCTCGTGCCGGCGCGCCGGATCTCGCACTGCACGCCTCGCACGGGACGGCCGAGCGGCACCTCGTCGACGCCGCCGCGCATTACGTCGGGCGTAAGCGCGGCGATCGTCGTGAACACCGTGTTCTCGGTCGGGCCGTAGCCGTTGAACAGCGCCGTGCCGCGTGCGCCGTCGACGAAGCGGCGCGCCGCCTCGGGATCCACCTTCTCGCCACCGACCAGGAGCGTGCGCAGCGTGGCCAGTGCGGCCCAGCGATCCGCCAGCACCAGCGTGTTGAACAGGCCGGCGGTCATCCACATCACCGAGATCCGCTCGCGGCGGATCGCCGACTGCAGCACCGCGTGATCGAGCACGTCGCGCTTGTCGAGCACGACGAGCGTGTTGCCGTTCAGCAGCGGTGTGAAGATCTCGAACGTCGACGCGTCGAACGACAGCGACGAATACGCGGCGAACACGTCCCGCGGGTCGAGCGGCAGGAAGTCCGGCGCATGCAGCAGGTTGCACACCGACGCGCGGCGCACCATCACGCCTTTCGGCTGCCCGGTGGAGCCCGACGTGAACATGATCGACATCACGCCGTCGAGCGCGCCGGTATGCACGGGCGCGCCGGCATCGAGGCCGGTCAGCCCGAGCTCGCCGGTATCGAGATCGAGCCGCTCGACCAACGCGCAGCATCGGGCGGTGCGCAGCATGCCGGAGCGCACTGTCGCGGCCGTGCCGGCGTCGATCGGCACGAACACCTTGCCGGCGTCGAGGCAGGCCAGCATGAACACGATGGCTTCCGGGTGCGGCAGGCAGAAGCCGACGACCGGGCCCGGCGCGCGCATACGCAGCGTGGCGGCGATTCGGCGCGCGCGGTCGAGCAGCGCGCCGAAGCGCAGTCGCACCGCGCCGGAGACGATCGCCTCCTTGTGCGCGTGCGCGGCGCAAACATCCGAAATAAGCTCGTACATGGCGGGTCAGTCATGTGGCGGGGCGCCGCCGGAAGTCCGGCCCCGCGCCCCTGGGTCCATTCGCGCCGCGGTTCGCCGGCGCAGGTTGCATCGCTGTTGCGGCCGGCCTCCCCGGTCAGTCGTCGCCGCCGCGACCGTCGAACACCCGCACGGCCGAATACGCGAACGCCAGCAGGAAACCGACCAGCACCAGCAAGGACAGCGGCACGGGGAATACATAGTGCCCAGACAGGCTTCCCCGCAACAGGTCCACGCCATAAGCGACCGGGTCGACGTACGCGAGCGCCCGCAGCCAGGCCGGGACGTTGTCGAGCGGATAGATGGCACCGGACAGAAAGAACATCGGCAGCAGGATCGTGTTCGTGAAGACCGGGAACGACGTGATCGCCGAGAGCCGGGCCGCGAAGCCGACGCCGAGCGCGGAAAACACGACCGCCGACAACGCCATCGCGAGCACGAACTTCACGAGGCTCGCCACCGTGAACGTCACGCCGACGAACGGCGCGAGCAGCAGCAGCAGGATCGCGATCACCATTGCCTGAAGCGCGCCCGACAGGATCTTGCCGAACGCGATCGCATTGCGCGACACCGGCGCAACGAGCAGCGCCTTCAGAAAGCCGACCTGCCTGTCGACGACGATGCCGATCGCGGCGGAGCTCGAATTGAACAGCAGCGTCAGGATCACGATACCGGGGTAGATGTACTTCTGGTACCCGCCGCTCCCGAAATGCGCGCCGGCGCTGGCACTGAGGCCCGAGCCGAGCACGAACAGATACAGGAGCGGCTGCACCAGGCTCATCAGCACCCGGTTGCGATTGATCCACAGACGCTCGATGTCCAGAAAAATGATGCCGACGATGCCGTTCATGCGACGAGGCCCTCCTTCACGTTCCTTTTGCCGACCCTCTGCCCGTTGACGAGGCTGTGCCCGGTCAGCAGCAGGAACACATCCTCGAGACTCGGCTCGCGCACCTCGACCTTCTCGACGCGCGCCGGCAAGTCCCGCACCAGATCCGGCACCATGTTCGACAGATTCCTGCCGGTGATGCACAGGCCGCTCTCGTCCGAGTCGACCGCATAGCCGCGCTCTACCAGCCAGTCATGGGCAAGCGCGTCGTTGTCGGTCGAGAGCTGGATGATGCCGCCGCCTACCTGCGCCTTGAGCGCCTGCGGCGTGTCGATCGCGACAATGCGGCCCTTGTCGATCAGCGCGATCCGGTCGGCAACGTCGGCTTCTTCCATGTAGTGCGTCGTGAAGAAAACCGTCTTCCCGGCGTCGGCCAGTTCGCGCACCTTCGACCAGAACAGCCTGCGCGCGGTGAGGTCGAGGCCGAGCGTCGCCTCATCGAGGCACAGAAGCGCGGGATCCGCGATCAGCGCCCGCGCGAGTTCCAGCCTGCGTCGCTGCCCGCCCGACAATTGCCGCGCCGGGCGATCGGCGACGTCGGTGAGTTCGAGACTGGCCAGGATCTCCTCGGTCCGCTGCCGCGCGATCGCGCGAGGCAGCCCGTAGAAATGCGTCATCAGGTTCAGGTTCTTTCGAACCGACAGGATGTCGGCCAGCGCGGGCTCCTGAAAGACGATGCCGATATGGCGGCGCACCCACGCACGCTCTTTCACCACGTCGCGGCCGTAAACCTCGAGCGCGCCCGAAGTCGGCTTGCGCAGGGTCGAGAGGATCGAAAAGAAGGTGGTCTTTCCGGCTCCGTTCGGCCCCAGTAATGCGAACATTTCGCCCGGGCGGACCGTCAGCTCGACTTCGTCGAGCACCACGAGATCACCGAACTTCTTGCTCAGCCCTCGTGCGGCAATGCTGTTTTGCTGCGTAGAGACACTCATCGTGATTCTCCGGAATCCGGGAGGGTTGGATCGATGCGCGCCGCCAGCCCGATGGCCGGGCATGATTCGCACGTTATGGGGATCAATTCAACCTCGCTTCTGGTTCGTTTGACGGCATTCCGAATAGACACCGATTTTCAACGACGAAAATCCGGAATTAATTTCGACGAGCCGCACTTCTATCATGTGAGTTTCAGGCCTGTCAACAAAAGGCATACTGCAAGATTTAACAGCCACCTCGGCAGCATTGATGAAAACATCAAGCAATCCAATGGGGATCGCCTTTCTGTCGATTGCGAAAGATATTTGAAAGAAACAGGCATCGCCGTCATTTTTCGATCGAAATATATGGATCGAATAAAAATCCGAAACGATCTGCGAAATGAAATTGAAAGATTATCCGGATATCGAAATGGCCTGTCTAAGATAACAGGTATACAATCCCGCACACTCCATGTATTAATCTCGTTGCAAAAGGCGGCACCCCGCAATACGAAGATGCGCCTTGATTAATTTCAATGCGACACCAAAATCCAACGAAATTCGACCCTTTGTTAAAAACAGGAACTTTTGCGCCAATTCCATTCGTAACCGGGAATAATCCCGAAAACCATACAGCCCGCTTTCATCATGAGCGTTAGTAATTCGCCACCTATTTCGAGGCGAATGGGTGTCGCGCGCCTGCAAAAAGGCGAAGCGCCGTTGTAATTCCGGATTTTAATCCTGTTTGCACGGTTTAAATATCCATTTATATATCGATCGCAATTGCGTCCCCGTTATTTTTTTGAATGAGCGGACTGCGACGATTGGAATCGGATCAAGCATGCGAACCAGTTGGACAACAGGAGTTCGTTATGGATGTGCGTTGCAGTAGTCCCGCGTCGCCCGTGCACGAATCGCCCGTCGACCACGACATCTTCGGCAGCTCGATTTACTACCGGCTATTCCTCGAGGCGGAAACGGTCCGGTGGCGCATGGGCGACATACCGTGGTCGTCGATCGATATCCGCAGCACCCCGCGGGCCTGGATCGCGCTGGCCAGAGAGATCGCCTATACCGAGCTCACACCGTTCAACGCGACCGCGCAGTATCTGCAGGATTACGCGAGCGACATCGATTTTACGCAGTGGGCAACGGTCTGGCTCTACGAGGAAATGAAGCATCCGCAGGCGATGATCCGGTGGCTGCACGAATTTGGCGAGACGGTCGACAGCCGCTTCGTGACGGAGGGCCGCAAGGTCGAGATCATCCCTTCGTTGATGGCGACGCTCGTCACGAACGTCTATGCGGAAGTGCTTGCCTGGTCGTTGTACATGCTGATCTCGAAGCGCTCGCCCGAGCCGGTGCTCGCGCAGGTGACCCGCCTGCTGGCCGGCGACGAGGCGCGTCACGCGAGCGGCTTTTATTCGTATGCGAAGAAGCTGCTTGCGAACTCGGACAAACCGGACCGCGAGCGGCTGACGGCGCTGAAGGTCATGTACTTCTGGGCCGAAACCAATCACCGGGTAGAGCATCCGGTCAACCTGTTCCTGCGACGGATGGCGGACCGCCCCGAAGTGCTGGAGGCGATTCCGCTCGCCGATTTCCAGGCCTGCGCGAAGAAGATGTACGCGCGTGTCTATCCGCTGCTGGGCAACCTGCTCGGCCTGCGGATCAACAATGTCGACGACGTGTACCTGCATCTGAAAACGCTGCGATAACCCAATCCCGACGAGGAATTCCAGCAAATGACGCAAGCCGAGCATACCCACGCAAGCGAGCAGTACATCTATTCGGTCGACGACAGCCAGTGCATCGCATGCGGCGCCTGCACGTCCCTCGTCCCGTCGTGCATGCGCATGGAAGGCGGTCTCGCCAGGATCTTCGCGCAGCCGGCCACCGACGAGGCACGCGCGGACATGACGGCCGCGTTCTTCAGTTGTCCCGCCGCGGCGATCCGGCGCACGCATGCCAGGCGTTGACGAGGCTCGCCGAACGGACGGCGCGCCGCCGCGATCGCGCCCGCCTGATGACCGCAAGGCCATCGCCTTGCCTAACGATTGAAGGATTTGCCATGCGTCCAACAGCATTACCCGGTGACGAACGCCTGATGAAGCTGTTCCGCAATGCCACCGAGGAACAGTGGGTGCCCGGCCAGACGTTCGAATGGAACGTCGAATGGGACTATGCGAACCCGTTGCGCATGGCGAGCCTCGAATACGAGATCAGCGACGGGGCGTTCTGGAGCAAGGTCGGCGACAGAGGCCGCGAGTCGCTGTCACGCGACTTCCAGGTTTGGCGGCTGTCGCAGATGCTGCACGCGGAGCTGGCCGCGCTCGACGTGTGCGCGAAACTCACGCAGCTTCACACGGACGTGCCGGCCAAGCTCTGCTGCACGTTGCAGGCCGCCGACGAGGCGCGGCACGTGCAGGTGTTCACGCGGCTTCTCGACGAAATCGGCTCGGCCCCGTTCCCGATCACGCCGTCGCTCGGGACGCTGATTGACCAGGTCGGGCGTGACAACCGGATCAGCTTCCTGTCGCTCGGCATGCAGATCCTGATCGAAGGGGTCGGCATCGGCGCGTTCCGGCGCATCAGCATCGCGACCGAGTCGGCGTTCGTGCGCACGCTGTTCTCCTACATCATGAAGGACGAGGCCCGCCATTTCGCGCTGGGGCGCCTGATCGTCAGCGAGCCCGAGCGACTCAACGACGAAGTCGGTCCGGCCGAACTCGACGATTTCCTCGACGAAGCGCTCGCCCTACTCGACGAGTACCTTCGCCCGACCGAGGTGCTGGCGCGATTCGGATGCTCGGCGGACCAGGCGAAGCAACTGATCGACGGATCGTCGTTCGGCAAGCAGTTCCGCCGGACGGTATTCGGGCAGATCGGCAGGCCGGTGCTCGAGCTGGATCTCGACCCGCGTGCGAAGACTCGCCAACGCCTCGAGGCGTTGGCGGGGCTGGCCAGCTGACGCCGGCCGGCCAAACGCCGTTCATCCGTCATTCGATGTCAACCGACGCCGCACGCCTCGCGTCGTCGTCCAATCTGCAAAGGGTCATCAAATGGGTCTTCTTCAGCGACTGCGGACAGCGAATGCCGAATTCGCGATGCAACTTCGCCATACCTGCCTGCCGGAGACGGTTCGCGGCGACGCCGCCGCGTTCGTCGACCTGCGGCCGGCCGACGACGACGTCGGCGGGCTGACTGGCGCGCTGTTCGGCATTCCGGACGGCGGACTGCTCGCGTGTGTCGCACCGGCGCCCGACGGCGGCCGCGTACTGTATCTCGACGCCGCCGCGTACCGGAGCGCGATCGCGCTGCGCTCGTCCGGCGACGGCGACAACGCGCTCGGTCAGCTCTCCATCGCCGATGACGCGAACCTCGCAGGGCAGCCGCTGACCGACGCCGAGCTGTCGCGCATTCGCGCCGGCTACCTGCTGCGCGTGATCGCGGAACTCGTCGGCGAGGCCGCCGAGGTCAAGCGGCAGACCGCGCGCTTCCTGATCGACAGGAAAAGCACGACCGGCGTCCTGATCGACCTGCCGGACGTTCGCACGCAGCTTTCGCATGTCCATGCGTGGCTCGACGTGCTCGAGGCCGCGCACGCCGAACTGACCGGGCGGCCCGCTTCGCCGGGCACGTGCGCAGAAGCCGAAGTCCTGCTGGTCGCCGCGCTCAGGAAACTGCAGATGTTCGCCAATCAGTGCGTTCAGCTGAACGGCGGCTGGGGCTACATCGAGCGCAATCCGGTCGCCGCGTTCTACCGCGACCTGAATGCGGCTCGTCCGCTGCTGCGGATCAGCGCGACCGGCCCGGGCACCCCGATCGACTGGACCCAGCCGTTCGTCGCGGCCACCGACGACGAGCACGCGTTCCGCGCGACCTTCGCCGAGTATCTGCACGAACGGGTCGCGCCCGTGTTCGACGCATGGGAGGCCGGCGGCCGCATTCCACGCGAGGGATTCGAGGAACTGGGCAAGCGCGGCTACCTCGGGCAGGCGTGCCCGCGAGAATGGGGCGGTGGCGGCGCCGGCATGATTCGGCACATGCACATGACCGAGCAGATGATGCTCGAAAATCTGTTCGGACTGACGGTCAGCACGATGCTGATCGCGAATACGGTCGTGCCGATCCTGACACGCTACGGCTCGGAGGACCTGAAGGACCGCTTCCTGCCGGCGATCGCGGCCGGCCGCACGATCCCCTGCCTCGCGGTGACCGAGAGCGGTAGCGCCGGGGCGATGGTGACCACGCTCGCGACGACCGCAGACGATCGAGGCGACCATTGGGTCGTGAACGGCGACAAGCATTACATCACGAACTCGCCCGCCGCCGATGTCGCGTTCGTGCTCACGCGCACGACGCGCGGCGCCGACGCGCAGGGTCTCACGCTGCTGTGTGTGTCGATGGACCTGCCGGGCGTCGAGATCGTGGAGAAATACGCGAAGCTCGGCGCACACGCGTCGGAAACCGGGCATATCCGGTTTACCGACGTGAAGGTGCCGAAGCAGAACACCGTCGGCTATGTCGGGTCCGGCCTGCTATACGTCGTCGACGTGATCGTCGAGGAGCGCGTGCTGATTGCGGCCGCCGCGGTTTCGTATGCGCTCTACTGCCTGAACCGTACGCTCGCGCAGTTGCCCGCGCGGAACGACGCGGCGGCGCTCGCGGATCTGCGCTGCGAGGCGGCGGCGCTGCGCGTGCGCTGCTGGCAAACGGCACGGCGCGCGGCGGCACGCACGTCGATTTCCACCGACGCGGCGATGCTCAAGTACCTGTGCGGCGATTTCGTGCGCGACTGCATCGATGCGTGCGAAGACGCGCTGCTCGCGGGTCGCCGCGCGCCGGGCGACATCGCGTGGCTTCAGCGCGCGCGCCTCGACGGCCGCGTGATGAGCCTCTTCACCGGCGCGTCCGGCGTCATGAAGGACTACTACAGCCGGCGCGTGACCGCAGGCCTGCGGCTGCATGCGTCCGCGTGAGCGGGCCTGCCGCCCTTCGACGTTCGAACCGCGCTTTCAGGAGATCCAGCACCATGGCCCTTGCCAGCATGTCCCCGTCGTCCCGCGCCGAGCCCGGCAGCCGTGAGTCCGTGCTCGGCAGCGCGCGCTTCTACCATCTGTTCGACCAGGCCGAATCGGTGCGCTGGAAGATATCGGACCTGCCGTGGGAGCGGCTCGACCATTCGCTCGTTTCGGACGAGCTGCTGGACGTGGTCACCGAGATTGCGATGTCCGAGCTGACCACGTGGTCGGCCTCGCGGATGTTCCTCGAGAAATTCCACGACGACGTCGATTTCACGCAATGGGTATCCGTCTGGATGTACGAGGAGACCAAGCACCCGTACGTCCTGATGCGCTGGCTCGAGCTGGCCGGGCGTTCGTTCGACGCGGACTTCGTCGCGTCCGGGCGCGCGACCGAGCCGTTCATCCGTTCCCGCGTCGGCACCCTCGTGATGAACATCCTGTCCGAAATCGAGGCGTCGTCGATCTACATGCGGCTGTCGAAGGCCGTACGGGAACCCGTGCTGAAGACCATCACGCGATTGCTGTCGTCGGACGAGGCGCGCCACTCCGGCAGCTTCTACGTGTATGCGAGCAAGATGATCGCGTGCTCGAATCGGCCGCGCACGGAACGGATCGAGGCGCTCAAGGTCCTGTACTTCTGGCTCACCTCGCTGCGCGACGTGCAGCACCCGGTTGCAATCGTGTCGCGCCTCGTGTCGGGCCTGTCCCGGGAGTCCGACGAACTGCCGGGCGTCGACGATCGCGGGCTGATCGATGCGCGGATGCGCTCGGTCATCGGCACGCTCGTCGGCATCTCGCTCGACAGCGCGGACGACGTGATGGAACAGATCCGCCGACTCGCGCTCGGCTGAAGCGCCAGGTTCGCCGGTTTTCACGCAATCTCATCCTCCTTCGCCACATGACACCCGAATCGATCGTAGAGGTCCTGCAACAGCACGCGGCATCCCGCCCGAATCAGCTCGCGATGCAGCACTACGACGCGCACCTCGAACCGATCGCCGGATTGACCTACGGCGATCTCGTCGTGTCGATGCAGAAAATGGCGGCCCGGCTCGCGGACCGGGTTCGGCCCGGCGACACCGCACTCGTCGCGATGAAGTACGGCATCGACTACCTCGTCGCCCTGCTCGCGATCCTGTCGCTCGGCGGCGTGGCGATCCCGGGCATGCCGGCGAACCGCCGCTCGTCGCAGCGTCTCGAAGCCATGCTGCGGGTCGGGCAGTCGGTCGCGATGCTGCACGACGGGCTGAACGATTTCACCGAAGGCATCCTCGCGCGCCACGACGTGCATGCGCTAGACCTGTCCGCGCCGGCGCAGGCCGGCGGGACCGTGCCCCCCGTGCGGCGGATCCCGGGCGAGGCTGCCGCGCTGCTGCAGTTCACTTCCGGCTCGACGGCGACGCCCAAGGGTGTGCTCATCTCGCACGCCAACATCGTCGCCAACCAGATCGCGATCGCGAAACACTTCGGCCATCGCGACGGCCTGCGTCTGCTGGGCTGGCTGCCGCTCTTTCACGACATGGGCCTGATCGGCAACGTGCTGCAGCCGCTGTTCCTCGGCGGCACCGCGCTGATGCAGTCTCCGCTCGACGTCGTGTCGAAGCCGGCGAGCTGGCTGAAGCTGATCGAGCGGACACGCGCGCACACGAGCGGCGGCCCGAATTTCATCTACGACATGTGTGTGCGGCGCGTGTCGGCGGACGAAGCGGCGAGCCTGGATCTGAGCGCATGGGAAACCGCGTACAACGGTTCGGAACCGGTGCGGCGCCACACGCTGGAGCGATTCGCGGAAAAATTCCGCGCATCCGGCTTCAGGGCCACGTCGATCTTTCCGTGCTACGGGATGGCCGAAGCGAGCCTGTTCGTCTCTGGCCACCGCTTCTTCGGGACGGATGGCGACACGGCGGCGCCGGCGACGGATTCCACGGGTACGCTTGTATCGTGCGGCCCGATCGATGCGGAGACGACGATCGTGGTCGCCGATCCCGTGTCGCTCGCGCCGCTCGACGATGGCTCGACCGGCGAGATCTTCATCTCCGGACCGTCGGTGGCGAGCGCCTACCGTGACGAATGCGGCATCCGGACCGCGCCGTTCGCGTACCGCTTCGCGGCCCACGAGGGCCGGCTGTTTCACCGCACGGGGGACCTCGGCAAGATCGAACGCGGGCAACTGTTCGTGACCGGGCGCCGCAAGGACACGATCAAGATTCGCGGCGTCACGTATCACGCCGAGGACGTCGAAAGCATCATCGAGCGTGAGTGTCCGCAGATCGACGATCACACGGTCTGCATCGTCGGCCTGCCCGCCGCGAACGGCGACGAGACGGTCGCGGCCGTCGTCGAGATCTCGCGAACGACCGCCTCGTCCGCGCGAAGCACGCTGGTCTCGCAGATCCGCGAGGCCGTCTCGCTGCACGCGGGCGTCAGCGTCGCGAGGGTCTGCTTCGTCCTGCGCGGCTCGTTGAGCCGGACGTCGAGCGGAAAATTCATCAGATCGCTATGCAGGGAAAGCCTCGTCGACGGAAGTCTGGCGATCATCGATGAACTTCAGGAAGTGTAGCCACCAAGCCAAGGAGCGGGAGAATGACTGAACGTAAACAGATGACGGAAAAACTGGCGGCGGAACTCGCGCGCCTGCTTGACGTCGAGCAGCTGGACACCAATGCGACGATTGCCGGCATGGGCTGGGATTCGATGATGCTCGTCGAGCTGGCGATCGCCGCCGAGGTCGTCTATGAACGGCGCATCGACCTCGAGAAACTGCAGGTCGATTTCGACATGAAGCTCGGCGACATCTTCAATAAGGTGGACGAACTGATGCGCGAGACGGAACCGGCCGGGCCGGTCGCGGAATAGCCGCAACCCGCCCGGGCGTGGGCGGGCCCCTAGCCGCCCGCCGCGGCGTCAGGCCGGCGCGCCCACCAGGATCGCGGCGTTGCCGGGAGGCAGCCGGTTCTGCGCCATCAGTTCGTGCGCATCCGGCAGCGCATCCCATGCGAACGTGCGGGACAGGCACGGCTCGACCTTGCCGCGCTCGACCAACCGGTTCGCTTCGGCGGCCTGCTTCATGTGCGCGAAATGGGAACCCTGGATGCGCTTCTGGTGCATCCATACGTAGCGGGCGTCGAAGGTCAGCTTGTAGCCGGTCGTGCTACCGCAGAACAACACCGTGCCGCCGCGCTTCACCAGGTAGCACGACAGCGGGAAAGTCGCCTGCCCCGGATGCTCGATCACCACGTCGACGTTCTCCCGCCGCCCGAGGCAATCCCAGATCGCCTTGCCGAAGCGCCGCGCCTCGCCGAGCCAGGCGTCGTAGCGCAGCGTCTGGACGTCGGGCATCTCGCCCCAGCAGTCATACCGGCTGCGGTCGATGACGCCCTTCGCGCCGAGCCCGGTCACGAATTCGCGGCGCGCTTCGCTGGACACGACACCCACCGCCTCCATCCCGTTCAAGCGGCAGAGCTGCACCGCGAACGCGCCGACGCCGCCCGCGGCGCCCCACACCAGCGCGGCGCCGCCCGGCCGCATGCCCGGCGCATGCTGGCCGAACAGCATCCGGTAGGCGGTCGCGAGCGTCAGCAAGTAGCAGCCGGCCTCGGCCCAGCCCAACCCGGCCGGCTTCGGCAGCAGCTGGTTCCGATGCACGCGCGCGTACTGCGAGAACGAGCCGTCCGGCGTCTCGAACCCCCAGATCCGCTGGCTCGGCGACAGCATCGGATCGCCGCCGTTGCACTCCTCGTCGTCGCCGTCCACCTGATTGCAATGCACGACCACGTGGTCGCCGACCGCCCAGCGCCGGACGTTGCGTCCGACCGCCCAGACGATGCCCGACGCGTCCGAGCCGGCGACGTGGAACGGATGCCCGTGAATGCCGAGCACCGATTGCGGCATGCCGGCCGCCGCCCACACGCCGTTGTAGTTGAGCCCCGCCGCCATCACGTAAACCAGCACCTCGTCGTCGCCGATCGTCCAGACCGGCACCACTTCCCTCTGGAACGCGCGGTGCGGCGGCCCGTGGCGATCCGCGCGAATCGTCCACGCATGCATGAGACGCGGCACGCCACCGAGCGGCGGCATTTCGCCGATGTCGTACAGCGCCTTGATCGTTTCCCTGCTCATGGTGTCTCCTTCGTTGTTGTGCGTACGCGCCGTGTCACGGCTGCGTCGAGCGTTCGGCGCGCGGCGCGGCGGCCTCGACCACGACGTGCACGCGCGTCGCCGCGCGCCGGGCATGGCGGTTGGCCGCCAGCGTGACGATCAGCGCGGCCAGTTCGCACAGCCCGCCGATCGCGCCGATGTCCGCCACGGAGCTGTACGCGACGATGAACGACCCGAGCGCCGCGCCGAGCGCGAAGCCGAGATACGTGAACGACGAATTGAGCGACAGCGAGACCGGCGCGACGTCGAGGCCGGCGATGCCGATCAGCTTGGTCTGCTGGGCCGGGTTGAACGCCCAGCCGGCCGCGCCCCACGCGGCGATCGCGACCAGGATCGCGACGCGTGCATGCGCCGGCTCCAGGTGCAGCGCGCTGGCGGTCAGGCTCTCGTACGACAGCATCATCACGACCAGGCAGACGATCAGCACCTTGCCGCTGCCGAGGCGGTCGATCGCACGGCCGCTGATGAACACGCCGATGCCGGCGAACACGCCGTACAGCAGCAGCACGGCGCCGACTTCCGCGTCGCTGAAGCCGGGGCGGCCCGTCAGGAACGGCGCGAGATACGGGTAGATGGTCCAGATGCCCGCGGCCCACAGGGTCGTGATGAGCAGCGTGACCAGCACGGCGGGCTGCCGCCCGACTGCCACGCGCTGCGCGAGCGACGGCACCGACAGGTTCGAGCCGATCCCGCGCGGCAGGCCCGCCACCACCCCGAGCGTCACGATCGCGGACAACACGCCGATGCCGGCGAATGTCGCGCGCCAGCCGAAGTGGCCGCCGATCCACGCGCCGAGCGGCACGCCGAGCGCGACGGCGATCGTGATCCCGCCATGGACGGTCGCGAGCGCGCGCCCCCTGCGCTCCGGCGCGACGAGCGAGCCGGCGAGCGCATTTGCGCTCGGCATGTACAGGCCGGCCGACACGGCCAGCAGCACGCGCGCGGCCAGCAGCGACAGATAGCCGGGTGACGCGCAGGCCGCGAAGTTGGCCGCGGAGAAGCACAGCAGCGCGACGATCAGGAAGCGCCGTCGATTGACCCCCGCGCTGACCGTCGTCAGGATCGGCGAGCTGATCGCATAGGAGATCGAAAAGACGGTGACGAGCTGCCCCGCCGCCGCGAGGCTGACGGACAGATCCTTCGCGATGATCGGCAGCAGCCCGGCGAGCATGAATCCTTCGGTGCCGATCGCAAAGGCGCCCAGCGCCAGGAAATACAGCGATGCGTTCTGTTTCAGTTCGGCGGCTGACGCCATGAAATCGTCTCCCTGCTGATGAATCCGGATAGTGGGCGCGCTCGCGCGCCGCCGGTGTTCGCCCGCGCCGGCCTGACGGCGCGGCGCGGGGAAACCGGGTCTGCATGATGCCGCGCCACGGCGGCGCGCGCCCGCCTGCTGCTTGCGCGGGCGCGTTGCTTCAGCGCGCGGTCGACGAGCTGGACGGGCTGAACACGTCCTGGCCCGTCTGCACGTGGCTCCACGTGAACTGCGCGTTCGACTGCGCGAAATGCCACAGCGCGGAAATGGTCGGCACCTGGTTCTGCGTGCGGCACAGACCCGACCACGACGTCACCGTGCCGTAGTTGCCCCAGTTCACCGCGAACGACACCAGCGTGACGTTGTCCTGGCCGTTCTGCGCCGGTGCGGTGTTGGTCCAGCCGACCAGCGGGAATTGCTGCCCGCTCGTACCCGACGGCGACCGGTAGGTGCCGGCGATCGCGCCCGTCACCGGATCGACCGACTGGATGTTCATCGTCGAGCCAAGCTGGTTGCCCCACGAGCCGACCAGGCTCGCGCACGACGGCGTGCCGGCCCAGGCCGGCGCCGGCATCATGCCCAGCATGAGAGCGGACGAGGACAGCGCACCGACGGTCGCGAACGACATGAGCATCTTTTTCACTTTTTCATCTCCTTGGTCATGAATGTGCGGATCGTTGCTCCCCGCTGCCGCTCCGCACAAACGGCAGCGTTCGCCTGCAATTCGGGTGCCCCCGCCAGTCCCGGCCGGGCGCACGTCACCGACGTCAGGCCGGCTGGGCCAGCGCGAGCCGCGCCAGCACCACGTCGACCACGCTGCGGGGCGCGTCCTTCACGAAGTAATGCCCGCCGTCGATCTCGCGTACGTCGACCGCGCCCGCGAAGTGCTGCCGCCACGCGTCGATCTCGGCGGCGGTGACGACGTGGTCGTGCGTGCCGCCGAGGATCGTCGCGGGCACCGCCAGCGGCGCGCGCCCCTCGTGGACATAGGAGTTCAGCAGCGCGATCTCGGCCCGCAGGCTGGGCAGGAACACGTTCAGCAGTTCGCTGTCCGCGAGGACCTGTTCCGGAATGCCGCGCAGGCGCTTCAGCCCCTCGATGAATTCCGCTTCCGGCAGGCCCGCGATGTCGCCGACAGGGTTGTGCAGGTGCGGCGCCGGATACGCGGCCAGGAACAGGTGCTCCGGTGCGGGCGCCCCCGCGTCGCGCAACGCATGCGCAAGCCCGAACGCCAGCAGCGCGCCGAGGCTGTGCCCGTAGATCGCGTACGGTGCGTCGAGACGCGGCAGCAGCGCATCGCGCAACGCGTCGACCAGCGCCGGATAGCGGGAATGCGCCGCTTCGGCGTGGCGCGGCGGCCGGCCCGGAAGCTGCAGCGCCTGCAGTTCGATCTCCTCGGGCAAGTGCCGGATCCAGCCGGAAAACACCGAGCCCAGGCCGCCGAGGAACGGAATGCAGAAGATCCGCAGACGCGGCGCGCGCGACGGCCGCGGCACGAGAAACCACTTGCCCGCCTCCGCCGCCGGCGCGGCAACGGTCTGCGCCGGCGGCGGCGCATCGGCCGGACGGTCCGATGCGCCGAGCTGCTGCGTCAGGAACTCGGCGAGCGCGTCGATCGTCGGATGACGCCACAGCACCGCGGACGACAGCGGCAGACCTACCTCGCTCTCGATCCGGTTGCGCAGTTCGAGGCCCGTCAGCGAATCCAGCCCGGCCTGCGGAAAGGTCGTCGCGGGCGTCAGCGCGGCTTCCGGCACCCGCAGCACCGCGGCGGCATGCCGGCGCAAAAGGGCCTGGATCAGCTCGCGCCGCATCGCCGGCGGCGCGTCCTTGAGGCGCGCCTGCGCCGCGCCGTGGCCCGGCCGCGCGGCGGCGCCGTCGCGCACGATGTCGAAGCGAGGCTGCATCGCCACCGCGGGCGACGCATCGAGCCAGCGCGCGGCGTCGAACGGGAACACGCCGACCACCGGCTCGTCGCGCTTCATCAGCATGCCGAGGTAGCAGTGCGACTCGCCGGTCGTCAGGCTGGCCGCGCCACGCTCCGCGAGGCGCGCGCCGCGGTCGCCGCGGGCCGCCGCAAGACCAGCGTCCGAAAACGGTCCCCACTGGAGGCTGAGTGCCGGCAAGCCCTGCCCGCGCCGCCACGCGGCGAGCGCATCGAGGCACGCGTTCGCCGCGGCATAGCTCGTTTGCGACGGCGAAGGCAGCAAGGCCGCCGCCGACGAATAGACGACGAAATGATCGAGTGCGCGCCCGGCGGTCAGCTCGTGCAGGTGCCATGCGGCGTCGGCCTTCGGGCCCAGCACGCGCCGGTACGCGTCCGGCGTCTGGGTGTCGACCAGCGCGTCGTTCAGCACGCCGGCCAGGTGATACACGCCGCGCAGCGGACCGAAGCCGGCGTCGATCGCGTCGAGTTCGCGTGCGAGGTCCGCGCGCGACGCCACGTCGATCGCGACCGTCCGCACCTCGGCGCCCTGCCGCCGCAATTGCTCGGCCTGCGCCTGCGCCGCCGCGCCCGCGGCCGAGCGCCCCATCAGGACGATCCGCCGCGCGCCGTTCGCGACCAGCCAGCCGGCGAGCGCCGCGCCGAGGCCGCCGGTGCCGCCCGTGATCAGGTGGGTGCCGCGCAGCAGCGGCGCCGGCCCGCCCGGCTCGGCGACGACGACATCGGGGTCCTGCATGGCCAGCGCCAGCTTGCCGACGTGCTGCGCCGCCGCCATCTGCCGGAACGCGTCGGCGGCGCGGGACACCGGCAGCACCGTGGTCGGCAGCGACGCGAGCTCGCCCTGCGCGAACGCGTCCAGCACCCGCCGGAACAGCGCGGCGAACTGCTCGGGCCGTTCCCGCTGCAAGCCGCCCAGGTCGATCGCCACGAAGCGGAGCCGCTTCTTGAAGTGGCGCATCGACAGCCGGCCGTCCTCGTAGATGTCTCGCTTGCCCAGTTCGAGGAACCAGCCGTCGGCGGCCAGCACCCGCAGGTTCTGCTCGATCGCCGCGCCCGCGAGCGAATTGAGCACCACGTCGACCCCGCGCCCGCCGGTCGCGTCGAGCGTCGCGCGCTCGAACGTCGCGTTGCGCGAATCGAACACGTGCCGCACGCCGAGCTCGCGCAGCAACTGGCGCTTGGCTTCGCTGCCGGCCGTCGCGATCACCTCCGCGCCGAGCGACAGCGCGAGCTGCACGGCCGCCAGCCCCGTGCCGCCCGTCGCCGAATGGATCAGCACGCGCTGCCCCGCGCGCAGCGACGCGACCTCCTTCAGCGCGTACCACGCGGTCATCGATGCGATCGGCAACGCGGCCGCCTGCGCCGCCGACAGCGTGTCGGGCTGCGGCGCCACCAGCGCCGCGTCGACGCACGCGTGGCTCGCGAAGCAGTGCGCGCCGATCGCGACCACCCGCTGCCCGACCGCCACGGTCGACACGCCCGGGCCGACGCGCGACACGACCCCGGCGCATTCGCTGCCGAGTGCGACCGAGCGCTCGTCGTCGGCGAGGAAAAAGCCCATCGCACGCATCACGTCCGCGAAATTGAGCGCGGCCGCGTCGATCTCGATTTCCACCTCGCCGGCTCGCGGTTCGACGCGCGGCGTCGCCCGCAGCTTCATCGAACCCAGCACGCCCGGCCGGTCGATCTCGACGCGATAGGGTTCGCCGGCCAGCCGGCTGCCCGGCTCGCGCTCTTCGCCGAGCGGCCGGCGCGCCAGCCTGCCGACCCAGCGCGCCGCGCGCAGCGCGACTTCCGTTTCGGCGGACCCGCCGGCAAGCTCGTCGGCCAGCCGCTCCGCTTGCGCATGCGCGTCGCACGGATCGACATCGATGCACCGCACGTGCCATTCCGCGTGCTCCGCCGACAGCGCGCGCGCCAGCCCCCAGAGGCCGGCATCGCCCAGCGCCGCGCGGGCCGGCGCGGACTGGCCGGCGACGGCCTGCGCGCCGGCCGACACGAAGCTCAGGCGCGGCGCCTCGCGGCCGTCGAACGCGGCAAGGACGGCCTGCACGAGGCGGAGCGCATCGATGCTCGCCCGGATCGCCGGATCGCCGCCGGCGTCGCCCGCGAGCGCACGCTCGACGCTGTCGCCGATCCAGACGATCGAGCGCGTGCCGTGCCCGTCCGATTCCGCCCACGCGCGCAATGCGACCGCCGGAAACGGCATGCCGTCGTCGGGCATCCAGTGCAGCAGCGCAGCGCCGCCGAGCCGCGCCCGCAGCCGCTCCAGCCATGGGCCGGATGCGTCGCGGCAGGCGGCCACGATCAGCCAATCGCGCGGCGCGGCTTGCGCCTCGGCCGGCAACGGCTGCTCGATCCATGCCTGGCCATGCAGCCAGCGCCCCTGCGCGGGCAGCGCCGCGTCGGCGCGCTCGGGGCTCAGCGCGCGCAGCCCGACGATTCGCGCCACCACGCGGCCCGCCGCGTCCCACACGACCAAATCAGCCGTCGACGCGTCGCCGTCGAGCGCGCGCACCCCGTGCACCCAGGCGGGCGCGCCCGCGCCGGCGGCGATCGTCGCCCGTTCGACGGAGACCGGCACCCGGGCCGGCTCGCCGTGCCGGAAGCCGAGCCACGCCAGCCCGTGCAGGCACGCATCGAGGTTGAATGCGTCCGGCTGCGCGGCGCCGCCGTCGGCCAGCCTCGCGACGAACGCATCGTCCGCCCACCAGAGCCGCTCGACGCAGCGAAACCGCGGGCCGTATTGCAGCCCCATCCCGTCGAGCGCGTCATACAGCGTCGCGCCGTCCACCTCGTCGCGCATGCGCGCCTGCGCGTCGGCAACCCCCGGCTGCGCGCCGTCGTCCGCCGGGCCGCTCGCGCGGGTCAGGCGGGTCACGCGGCCGCCCGCATGCTCGACCCAGCGGTCGTCGCGCTCGCTGTCGCGACTGCTCACGCGCCAGCCGGCCGCGTCGGGCGATTCGTCGACCAGCACGAGCTGCAGCGGCCGCGGCTCGGTCGCGTCGTCAGGCAATGCCAGCACTTGCCGGAACACGACGTCGGTGACCGCCAGATCCTGGTCCGGCCAGCGCGCCAGCGCGGCCTGCAGCGCCAGCCGCAGGAACCCCGTGCCAGGCAGCAGCGCGCTGCCGTCGATGCGATGCTGCGCGACGAGCGGATGCCCGACGCTCAGCCAGCCGTCGGCCACCAGGGTGCCGGCCTGGCACGCGATCGCGCGCGCGGCGCCGAGGATCGCGTCGGTGTACCCGTCCGCGCCCGCCGCGCGCCGATAGGCGGGCAGCGGAAACTCGACGTGCTCCCAGCTGCGCGGCGGAATCTCGGCCACCCGGCCGGGCGCGCGCTCGACGTCGAGGCGCGCGCCGTGCGCGAACAGCCGGCCGGCGGCCAGCAGCGCCGTGCGTGCCTGCGGGGCATCGTCGTTCATCGCGCATGCGACGCAGCCGTCGACGCCCGCCTGTGCCAGCGCATCCTCGATGGAGGCGCTCAGCGCCGGACGGGGCGAGATTTCCAGGAACAGCCGGTAGCCGCGCGCGATCAGTCTTTCGAGCGTCGGGTAGAGCAGCACCGGTTGCCGCAGATTGGCGGCCCAGTAGTCGGGCGTCAGCGTCGCGCCGTCGATCTCGTCGGCCGTCACCGTCGAATACAGCGGGATCTCCGCCGCGCGCGGCGAAATGGCGGCCACCCCGGCCTTCAGCGGCGCGAGCAGCGGCTCCATGAACGCGCTGTGCGACGCGTAGTCGACCCGCAGCCTGCGGCAGAACACGCCGCGCGCCTGCCACGCGCCGACGAGCGCATCGATCTCGGCTTCCTCGCCGGACACGAGCGTCGACGCCGGCCCGTTGCACGCGGCGAGGGTCACGGCCCGGCCTTCGGCCGCGACCTGCGCCTCGACTTCCGCGCGGCTCATCGCGAGCATCGCCATCGCACCACCCTTTGCCGAGACGCCGAGGCGGCTGCGCTCGCACATGATGCGCGCGGCATCGTCGATCGACAGCGCGCCGGCGACGGCCGCCGCGCTCACCTCGCCCATGCTCTGCCCGACGACCGCGTCGAAGCGCACGCCGAGCGCCCGCAGGTGGGCGGCCAGCGCAACCGCGACCGAGAACAGCAGCGGCTGGACGGTGGCCGCGTCGAGCGCCGCGAAGGCCGCTTCGCCGGCGGCGAGCGCGTCGCGCATCACGCGCCCCGAATGGCGCTCGACCGCCTGCGCGCACTCATCGAATCCACGGGCGAACGCGGGGCTCGTCGCGATCAGTTCGCGCCCCATCCCGACCCATTGCGCGCCTTGCCCGGAAAACACCGCTACGACGCCGCGCTCGCCGGGCAGCCGCTCGCCGCGCATGACCTCCGCCGGCGCCGCGCCGTCCGCGAACGCGTTCAGTTGCGCCGCGAGTTCGGCCGCGTCGCAGCCCGCGACCGCGATGCGCAGCGCGCCCGGATTGCGCCGCGCGCGTGCCGTGTGGCAGAGCTCGCGCCACTGCGCGGGCGCATCGGCGAGACGGCGCGCGAAGCGCCGCGCCTGGTCGCGCAGCCCCGCCTCCGACGCGGCGCTCAGGAACACGGCATCCGCGTCGCCGGGCAGGGGCGCCGCGGCCTCGGCGGACGACGGCGGCTGCTCGATGAGCGCGTGCGCGTTCGTGCCGCTGAAGCCGAACGAGCTGACGCCCGCGATCCGGCTGCCGGACGGGTTGAGCGGAAACGGCGTGGGCACCGTCGGCACCTGCAGCCGCTCGGCCTCCCAGTCGAAATGCGGATTGACTCCGTTCAGGTGCAGGTTCGGCGGAATCGTCGCGTGCCGCAGCGCGAGCACCGCGCGCAGCAGCCCGGCCAGTCCCGCGCCCGCTTCGAGGTGACCGATGTTGGTCTTCGCGGAGCCGACCCACAGCGGTGACGCGCGATCGATGCCGTAGGCCGCCGCCGCAGCGGAGAGTTCGATCGGATCGCCCAGCTCGGTGCCGGTGCCGTGCGCCTCCAGGTAGCCGACGTCGCTCGGGCTCAGTTTCGCGCGCGACAGGCACGCGCGTAGCAGCTCGGTCTGCGCGAGCCGGTTCGGCGCGGTCAGCCCGTTGCTGCGCCCATCCTGGTTGAGCGCCGTCTCGCGTACCGACGTGAGGATCCGATCGCCATCCCGCAGCGCATCGCCCAGCCGCTTCAGGACCAGTACGACGCAACCTTCGCCGCGCACGTAGCCGTCCGCGTCCGCCGAGAATGCGCGGCACCGCCCGCTCGGCGACAGCGCATTGAGCTTCGCAAGCGCCACCGAGGATTCCGGGCCGGCGCTCACGTGCACGCCGCCCGCGAGCGCGATGCGCGTCTCGCCCTTGCGCAGCGCCTGGCATGCCAGGTGCAGCGCGACCAGCGACGACGAGCAGGCGGTGTCGATGCTGAGCGCCGGCCCCTGGAAGCCGAACGTGTAGGCGAGCCGCCCGGACGCGGTGGCGAGCGACGCGCCGGTTGCCGAGTAGGTGTCGGCGGACTCGGTCGCGAACCGGTGCACGAAATCGTTCGCGCAGATCCCGACGTAGACGGCGGTGTCGCTGCCGCGCAAGCCGTCGATGTCCAGCCCCGCGTGGTCGAGCGCCTCGTACGACACTTCGAGCAGTTGCCGCTGCTGCGGCTCCATGCGCTCCGCCTCCCGCGCGGAGAGGCCGAACGCGGCCGGATCGAAACGGTCCGCGCCGTCCAGCACGGCCATCGCGTCGCTGTATACCTTGCCCGCCGCGTTGCGATTCCGGTCGAACAGGCCCGGGGCGTTCCAGCGCGCCTCGGGCAGCCCGGATACCGCATCACCGCCGCTTGCCAGCAACGCCCAATAACTGTCGAGATCGACGACGCCGCCCGGCAGCCGGCAAGCCGCCCCGACGATCGCGATCGGCTCCGAGCGCTCGCGCTCGACCGCCTCCAGCTTGAGCCGGCTGCGTTCGAGCGCCGACAGCGCGCGCAACAGCGAAGAATCAGCACCCATTGCCGTCATCACAGATGTCCTTCCAATGCAGAGATTTCCCGTTCGAGCCGGGCGACCAGTTCGTCCGCGGACAGGTCGGTCCGCGCGACCGGCGCTGCCGGCGCGGCCGCTGCGCCCGTCTTGTCCGTCTTGTCCTCGTCGCCCGCCAGCACGGCGAGATGCGCGGCAAGCGCCTCGATGCTCGGGTAGTCGAACGCGATCGTCGGCGCGAGGCGCCGGCCCGTGAGCGCGCATAGCTCGTTGCGCAGTTCCATCGCCATCAACGAATCGAGGCCCAGGTCGCGCAACGGCATCCGCACGTCGAGCCGCGTCGACGGCCGGGTGCCGGTCACCTTGCGCACCGCCTGCTCGACCAGCGCGCGCGGATCGACGTCGCGCTCCGGCGCGGCGGCGGCCGGCGACGATGCGGCCGGCGGGCTCCCGACGTCCGCCAGCAGTGACGGGCGCACGACGCGCGCCTGCGCGAGCGTCGCCCAATCGGCCGCGATCACCGCGACCTGGCTGTCGGGGGCGCGCAGCAGCCGCGCGAGGCTGGCCATGCCGCTCGCCGGCTTCAGCAGGAACTGGCCTTGTGCGTGCAGCCGGCGCAGCGCGGGGGCCTCCATCGAGCCCGCCATGCCGGCTCCGCTCCAGCCGCCCCAGTTGACGGCAAGGGCCGGCAGGCCGAGGCGGCGTCGGTGCTGGACCAGCGCGTCGAGATAGCCATTGGCCGCCGCGTAGTTGCCCTGGCCCGCTGCGCCGAGCGTCGACGCGATCGACGAGTAGACGACGAAGAAGTCCAGCGGCGCCCGCGCGGTCCGCTCGTGAATCCAGCGTGCGCCGTCCGCCTTGGGCGCGATCACGCGGCCGTAGCGCATCTCGTCGAGCGCGCTCAGCGGCGCGTCGTCGAGCGTGCCGGCGGCGTGCAGTACGCCCCGCAGCGGCGGCCAGCCGTCCGCGAGCGCGCCGAACAGGCTGTCGACATCCGCCTCGACGCCGACATCGGCAGGCGTCCAGCCGCACCGCACGCCGCGCGCCGACAGGTGTTCGAGCAGCGCGTCAAGCGCCGCGTTGCGGGTGCGCGAGGCCAGCATCAGGTGCCTGGCGCCACGCTCGACCAGCCATTGCGCGGCTTCCCGGCCGAGCGCGCCGCTTGCGCCGGTGACGAGGTAGGTCGCGCCGGCCGGCAACGCATCGGCGTCGTCGTCGGCGACGCGCAGCACGACCTTGCCCACGTGACGGCCCTGCGCCATCGTGCGGAACGCCGTGCGAGCGGCGCGCAGCGGATGGACCGTGCGCGGCAGCGGCTGCAGCTCGCCGCGCGCGAACATCGCCTGCAGCTCGCTGAATAGCGCCTCGATCCGGTCGCCCGGCACGTCGGCAATGTCGAACGGCAGGTAGCGCGCGCCCGGATGATGCGCGGCGACGCGCGCCGGCGGCCAGATCTCCGCCTTGCCCATTTCCAGGAAGACACCCGACGGGCACAGCGCGCGCAGGCTTTCCGGGATGAAGTCGCCGGTCAGCGCGTTGAGCACGGCGTCGACGCCGCGGCCGCCGGTTCTCGCGAGAATCTCGTCGGCAAATCCCAGGCTGCGCGAATCGAAGCGATGCTCGACGCCCAGCCGCTCCAGCACACCGCGCTTGCCCGCGCTCGCGGTGGCGAACACCTGCACGCCCATGCGTTGCGCCAGCTGGACCGCCGCGAGGCCGACGCCCGTGGCGGCGGCGTGAATCAGGATGCGCTGGCCGCGCGCGAGACCGCCGAGCGTCGTCAGCGCATGGTGCGCGGTCAGGAAGGCGACGGGCACGGTGGCGGCCGCCTCGAACGACCAGTCGTCGGGCATCCGCGCCACGTAGCGGGCGTCGACGACCGCATGCGACGCGAAGCTCCCGTCGGCCATCGCCATCACGCGGTCGCCGACCCGCAGCGTCGTCACGCCATCGCCGATCGCGGTAACCACACCGCTCAACTCGCCGCCGATGCCGTTCGCGCTCGCCGGCAGCTTGCCGAGCACGCGCAGTACGTCGCGGAAATTGAGGCCGGCGGCGCGCACCGCGATCGCGACCTCCCCGCGTTCCGGCCGCGGCGTCGCGCAGGCGGCCAGCGCCAGCGACTCCAGCCGGCCGTCGGCCGCCGCCGCGAGCCGGTACGACGCCGCGGACGGCACGGCCAGGCTGTCGTCGCCGGCAGCCATCCGCAGCCGCAACGCGTAGCGGCGCGCACGCAGGCACACATCGGTCTCGCCGTCGGTGCGCCACAGCTCCGGCCACAGCGCGTCCGCCGCCGCGTCGTCCGGCAGGCCGCGCGCCAGGTCGACGTTGGTGCAGCGCAGGTCCGGGTATTCGACCGCGAGCGTGCGCCCCAGCGCCGCGATCGCGCCGGCCGCCGGCACGCCCGGCTCCGGATCGTCGGCCGGCGACCACGCGCCCGCGGTCACGAGCCAGAGCTTGAACCCCGGCGCCAGCGGCGCCGCGGCGAGCGCGACGGCCAATGCGCCGACGCGCGCGGCCACGCCGGCGATCGCCGCGCTGCCGGCCGCGACGTCCAGCTCCGGCACGACGCGCAGCGCGCCCCGCAACGGGCCGGGCGCGTCGCGCAACGCGTCGGCGATCGCGTCGCGCCCCGCCGCCTCGTCGACGCGCACGAACGTCATGCCGGCGCCGCCGCGCGCGAACCTTGCCTCGAGCGCGGCGCAGCGCGCGGGCGTGCCGACGAGCAGCCAGACGCCCGCCGGATCCTCCGGCCCGACGGCTGCGTCGACCGGCGTCCATTCGATCGCGTGCTCGGTCGGCTCCGCCGCCTCGGGCGCCGCGTCGAGCGCCGGCTCCGCGAGGCGGCGCAGCGTCATGCCGCGCACCTCCATCACCGGCGCGCCGTCGTCCGCGAAAAGGCGCAGCGTCGCGCGGATCGTGTCCGGCTGCGCGTCGCCATCGCGGTCCAGCCAGACGGCCACCCGCGACGCGGCGAACGGCCGGGTACCGCGCGACAGCACGACCTCGTCGAACGCGAGCGGCACGAAGGCCCCGTCGCGCAGTTGATAGACGAGGCACGCGGCGCTCGCCTGCAGCGCGGCGTCGAGCAGGCCGGGATGCACCGCGAGCCCGTTCGTCGTCCCCTGGTCGACCAGGGTCGCCTCGGCGCGATGCGCGCCGTGACGCACGTCGGCGAGCGCCTGGAAACTGCCGCCGTAGCCGAGCCCGCGCCGCGCGAATTGTGCGCGCAGCGCGGCGCCGCCCAGGTGCCCGACGAGCGCGTCGTCGGCGGCGTCGAACGGCGGCGCGCCGGCTTCGCGCGCGACCGGCGCCAGCTCGCCGCGCGCATGCTCGGTCCAGCCCGCTTCCGTGCGCGCGGCGTCGCCCCGGCTGTGGATCGCGAAGCGGCGCGCACCGTTCGCCGGCGCGGAGACGACCAGCTGGATCACCCGGGTCTCGTCCTCGGCGAGGCGCAGCGGCGCGCTCAACACCACGTCGCGCACGCCCGTCGCGACGCCGTCGCCCAACGCGTCGCACGCTTCGAGCGCGAGGCTCAGGTAGAAGCTGCCCGGCACCAGGATCGCTCCGGACAACCGGTGGTCGCGCAGGAACGCGTGGCTGCGCGCGCTGCAACGCTGCTCGAACACGATCGTGCCGTCCGCGACGTCGACCCGCGCGCCGAGCCCGGACACCGCGACGCCAGGCGCACCGTCCGCGGTCTCGGCATCGTCCGGTTCGACCCAGTAGCGCTTGCGCTGGAACGGATAGGTCGGCAACGCGACCTTGACCGGCCGGTCGACACGATGCAGCGCTGCCCAGTCCAGCGCCGCGCCGCGCACGTACAGCGCCGCCGCGCTCTCCAGCATCTGCTCCACCTCTCCGCGCCCGGGGCGCAGGCTCGCCAGCAACACCACCTCGCTGTCCGGCCCCAGCGTCTGGCGCGCCAGCGCCGTCAGCGTCGGACGCGCTCCGATCTCCAGCACCACATCCACGCCCTGCGCCGCCAGCGCCTCGATCCCCACGCCGAACCGCACCGGCGCGCGCGTATGCTCGACCCAATACCCCGCCGCCGCCACTTCCGCGCCCGCCATCGCGCCGCTCACGTTCGACACCAGCGGCAGTTGCGGCACCCACAGCCGCGTCGCCTTCAGCACGTCCTCGTACGCCCCCAGCATCGGCTCCACCAGCGGCGAGTGAAACGCGTGCGAGCCCGGCAGCAGGTCCGTGCGCACCCCGTCCCGCGCCAGCCGCGCACGCAGCGCCTCGATCTGCGCCGACGTCCCCGCCACCACCTGCTGCGACGGCCCGTTCAGCGCGGCGATCACCAGCCCGCCGCCCTGCTCCGCCAGCCGCTCGCGCAGCGTCGCCGCATCCAGCATCACCGACAGCATCGCCCCGCCTTCGCAACGGCCCTGCATCAGCCGCCCACGGCTCGCCACCAGCTTCAGCCCCGCCTCCAGCGTCAGCACCCCCGCCGCCTGCGCCGCCATGTACTCGCCCAGGCTGTGACCCATCACCACCTGCGGCGTCACACCCCACTCCTCCCACGTCCGGCGCAGCGCATACCCCAGCGCGAACAGCGCCGGCTGCGTGTAGTCCGTGCGGTCCAGCAGCGCCGTCCACGCCCCGAACAGCACCTCCAGCAGCCCCACCTCCAGCTCGCCTTCCAGCAGCCTCGCGCAATCGTCCAGCGCCGCCCGGAACACCGGCTCGCGCTCGTACAGCTCACGGCCCATCCCCGCGTATTGCGAGCCCTGGCCCGTGAACAGCATCGCCACCCGCGGCCGGCGGTTCCGGTACACCCCGCGCAGCAGCGCCGGCTGCTCACCACCCTCGCCGAATGCGCGCAGCCGCGACACCAGCTCCGAGCGCTCGCGCACGACCCACGCAGCGCGCTGCTCGAACGCGCTGCGTCCCGTGTTCGCCGTGTAGCAGATCGACGCCAGATCCGCCGA